>CAJUEF010000001.1:0-11869 GCA_910585035.1 uncultured Christensenellaceae bacterium
TTGCATACTGAAAAATTATATTTTATCTTTTTTAATTTCATTTATATCAGTCCTTTTAAAGCATATAATCCAGTTATGTAAATGTATTATATCATTGATGTTTATAGTAAACAAGTATATCCATGGAAGACGTTAAAGCATATTATGACCTAGGAGGTTCGTGATATGCTTTTATTTGTTAATAAAACCAGTGAAGATATAATTGATGTTTTTGACGCTGATACTCTTAAACGTATTGGCAGGATAGAATATTCATGCAGGCTTCATGATGGGAAAGCGGGTCCAAGGTCGGGTATAGAATTTAGAGGCAAGGCTATAGTGGCTAACTGCTATGACAATACTATAAGCGTTATTGACCCGTATTTAATGGAAGAAATAAAAGTTATAGCTACAGGCTCTTATCCTATATCAGTTATAAGCGACGGTAATTATATTTTTGCTGCCTGCGGGGACAGTGACAGCATATGGGTTATAGATGATAATCTGGATGTGTTTTTAGTGGATACAACTGTTAAGTTTCCATTTTGCATGGCGGCAAGTGAAAAAGAATTGTGTATATGCGGATTTACCGGCGGTGAAATATGTATTTATGACAGACATAGCCTAGAACCTGTGGAATGTTTTACATTAAAAGGATATCCCATGGGAGCGGTATATTTAAAAGATGAACTTTTAATTGCTTATAATATGGAATACGAGGGAATGATTTTTTTTCGTAATGAAAATATAAAAATTGGAACAAGGGTTGGAAAAGCGGTAAGCTTTAAGGACAGAGCTTATATATGTGTTGATGATAATAGAATAATTGCAATAGACGATACCTTTAAAACAATTATAGATATATGTGTTCAAGAAGCCATAGGTGATTTTACTGTAAGCAGTAACGGAATTTTTGTTTCAACATTACTTAAAGGAAGCATAATAAAATTTTCCCATAAGGGTGAAGTTTGTGGGAAAATTAATATGGAAAGCAGCACAAATGCACTTTTTTTATTATCTTAAAAGAGTGTCTAAAAGTATTTGATAAATCATTGGTGATGCTGTTTCCCAGTTTTCACATATTGCTTTAGCGGTGTACTCGTCTCCTATATACATTTTTAAAGACATGAGAAGGGAATTATTTTCCCTTATGTTGCAGGTTATTTCTGTTTGACCGTCCTCTAAATATCTGTAAGAGCTATCGAGCAGGGTTTCGTTTTTAATTTTGTGTAGATTATTTTCTACATATTGATGGAACGCTTCCCTGGGTGAATCAGGTAAGAAAGATATAAACTGCTCTAATGTGTATATACCATCTTCAGTTATTTTATACACTTCAAGTCCTGCGCGCTGTTCTGTTTTTATTTGTGACGTTTTTATAAGCTCATTTATTGATTGTTTGTAGTCTATATAACTCATAAACCCGTTATCTAAAATTATTTTAATAAACTGGTCTTCCGTTAATGGAAACAAAAACTCTTTAGCTATATATAAAAGAAGTAACTTTTGAAATCTTTCCGTGTTTGGCACAAATGACATATTTTTCCTCCGAAAAATTTTATACATAAATATTTTACTATAAAAGCATAATAAAAAACAGTGTTGAATTTTATTTTAAAGTGTGGTAAATTTAATTGCGATAAGAAAGACACATTCTCCTGTGGTGTGCGATATGCCTTTGTTTTAAACCTACATTATTAATTTGGAAATCCGGTCGTTCTTGGCAATAATGATGCCGATTAATTTTCGGAACGTGATGGGTCAAGACAGGATATCCACCTGGATGATATATTCAGGAGTTAAAATGGGGCAGTCGGCACTATGGGAATTTTTTTATTTTAATATTTGTTTTAATTACTTTCAAAGTTTGATTGATTAAAACACAAAAAAAGGTGCTTTAGCTAAAGCGCTTTTTTGTTACGTATTTTTAACAAAAAAATTTAATTTTTTACAAATCATTTAACAACATATTGAATAAAATATTATATAGCTTCGTTAAGGAGGTAGTTAATATTTTAAAGCGTAAAACTAAAAACAATATAGTAAGTGTAATTATATCAGGTATGTTGTGTGTGGCTCCGGTAAATCATAGTTTATTACCCAAAGACATACTTAATGAAATGAAAGAAGAGCCCTTGGCGTTTACCCTTCAAAACAATAATGACATTTCAGATGCTAAAAGATTTGTTGAAAATGTTAATGAACAAAAAGAAAAAGAGAGAATAGCGAAAAAAGAACAAAAACGCCTTGAAAAAGAGAGATTGGAAAGGCAGCGTCTTGAAAAGGAGCGCCAAGAGAAGGAAAGATTAGAAAAAGAACGCCTTGAAAAAGAGCGCCTTGAACAAGAAAGGCTGGAGAAACAAAAGACGCAAAAAGAAAAACAGAAAAAAGGCAAGACAGCAACAGCAAGCGCTGCGAAGACAAAAAGCAGTGGTAGCAGCAGTCATAACGTAGGCAGTTCAAACAATGGAACAAGTGATGGTAAATATAAGATTACCGCTTATTGCGCGTGTAGCAAATGCTGCGGCAAATCCAACGGAATTACCGCCAGTGGGGCAAAAGCCAAAGAAGGAGTTACTGTTGCTACAGGCAAATTAAAGTTTGGAACAAAAGTGTATATTGAAGGCGTAGGAAACAGAGTGGTACAAGACAGAGGAGTAAATTCAAAAACCATTGATGTATATTTTACAAATCACAGCAAGGCTTTGCAGTTTGGTGTGAAATACAAGAATGTAAAAGTGGTAAAATAATTTTAAATTACCAATAAAAATTATACTTAAAATAATATGAAATAACTTATAATAAAGGCTTTAAAGAGGACTTTCCTCTTTAAAGTCTAAAATAAATACTAAGTTAAATTTAATTTTAAATTTTTATAAATCAGTTTACTTTTTGAAGGTTAAAAGATATATTACTAATTTTTATGAATAAGAAAGGGACGTCAATATGATGGGAAATTTTTTCTTGACATTCAAATTATTATGCTGTATAATCAACTTTGTTGTAATAAATGAAGTGGTATTGTGTAACGGTAGCACCTACGACTCTGACTCGTATTGTCTAGGTTCGAATCCTAGTACCACTGCCATTTGCCCTTATAGTCTAGCGGTTAGGACGCTGCCCTCTCACGGCAGAATCAGGGGTTCGATTCCCCTTAAGGGTGCCAACACAAAACGCCTTAAAGTATTTAAGGCGTTTTGTTATATAATTTGTTATTAATTAAAATCCCTTTATGCCATATAAAAATTTTTTTTGCTAAAGGGAATAGGGAAAATAGTTATGTTTATTTTAAAAAGATTTCCTTTAGTATCAATTATTTGTTTGTTTATATGTTTTTTTGTCTCCTGTTCTATGTCTTATTCAGTTAAAGATACTGTTTTTGATTCAGATGCGTCAGGTGAATTAATGCTTGCAAAACATTTAAGTGATAATAATCGCATTATTAGTGATGAGTGGTATTATTCAACTGAAATTAGAGTTATTAATACTCAGATCATATATTCTTTGATATTTAAGTTGACAGATGATTGGGGAATGGTAAGGTTTGTTTCATCAATTATTTTTCGTTTGTTAATTTTAGCTTCTTATTTTTACTTTATGATTCAAACAGGAATTGGCATTAAGAATATAATATATTCTGCCTGCTTGCTTTTGATTCCCTTTAGCACTACATATGCTCGTATAATACTTTTGCACGGATACTATGTGCCACATATTACTTTTGGCTTTTTTATTCTTGGTTTGTTTTTACATTTTTTTAGGAGTGAAGAAAGATTTAAAAAAACTATTTTGTTTTTTCTTGTGCTTTTTGTTGCATTTTTAGGAGGGCTTGGAGGAGTAAGATACTTAATGACGATATATGTGCCTCTTGTAGTTGTGTGTGTATTTGGATTTTTGTCTTACCATAAGTTTTTAAAAGCATATCAATTAAATGATTTTAACCGTGAAAATATTAAAAAAGTTATTTTAAAAAATGAGACAAAAGCTGTAGCGGTGTCTGTTTGTATTCTTATAAGCGCTGTTTTAGGGTGCCTTTATAACATAAAGATTTTAAGCGCTAATTACTATTTTACTGATTACTCTTCTACCACAATAGAAATGATTACAACGGACATTATTAACAATATTATAAGTAACATATTTGAAGCCATAGGTTTTTATGATGGAACAAAATTGTTATCGTTTACCGGAATTATATCCATATTAATGATTTCAGTGCTGGTATTTTTTATATATAAAAGTATTATGTTTTTAAAACAAAATAAAAATTTATGTGATAAAACAAAAATTATACCACTGTTTTTTTTGGCTTCATTTGCAGTTAATATTGCTGTAATAATAATTACGCAAATATCATTTGCTTTATATTATTTACCTGTTATTGTATACTTTTTTCCGCTAATTGCATTAATTCTTGAGGATTTTAATGTTAATAATAATTTTAGAAATAAGTTTTTTGCTGCAGTAGTTATTTTAATAATGATTGCGAACAGTTATATTTCAATAAATTATATAATGGTAAGGCAGGAAGAAAGTACTGTTACATATGGTGGTTTAGTCTTTAAAGATATAAACAGAGTAAAAGAGTTATCTAATGCTGTAGGATTTGTTTATACAAAGGGATATCAAGTTGGATTTTCATCTTTTTGGAACGCTAATATAATTACAGAAATGACAGACGGTAAAATAGAAATGGTTCCTATTGAATTAAATGATGAAGAAGAACTGGATTTATACCGATGGCTGACTTTTAGGAAGTATGATGAAAAGTCATATTATGAGGATAAAAAGTTGTTTTGGATTTTTACTACATATGAATTGGAGACAATTTATCCTTTAGTGGAATTAAATTTTAATATCGAGTGTATATATGAAGATGAGAATTTTATAATTTGTGATATAAACCCCAAGTTTAGTTAAAGGTAATTAAAACTTTGGGGTTAAATATGGAGTTTTTGTTTAAAAAAGTTAAGGAAATTGTATGATTGTATTGACAAATTTAAAAAAAAGTAATATTTTAAAAACATAAATCAACTTTATATTTTATTTTCATGGTATGGAGGTATCAATATGAAAATTAAAAGATTAGCATGTTTGTCTTTAGCTTTGGTTTCCATGGGCACTTTTGCTGTTGGCTGCGCTAACGGCGGTGTGAGCGGGATGCCCGGAAATACAGTTCAGACATCTGATGCAAATAATATGACTTACAGCGATATTATTGCTAAATTGCAGGATATTGACAGCAAACAGGATGCTCTTGACAGGCAGGAAAAAGATTTAAAAAACAAATACAGAAATGGTCAAATAACAAAAGAAGAGTATACAGCTCAAATGTCTGAAATTGACAGACAAAAGGCTGAACTGGACAGAGAGGAAGATGAACTTGAAATACGTCTTGATGCTTTAAAGGGCGGAACTCAGGCAGGCGGCAATATGGCGGGTGCGACAACTGCAGCTACTCAGGCTACCACAAAGGCAACAACCGCTCAGACAACGACTGCAACGCCGTCATCATCTGCGGCAGGTAATGGCAATGCAAATAGAGAGAGCATTTTAAGGGAGCTTGCAGAGCTGGATATTACAGATGATGAATTGGATTTACAAGAGGATCAGCTGGAATATCAATATCGTATGGGTCAAATTGACAGAAATACATTTTTAAACAAAAAGGCTGAAATTGAGCGCCAGGAACTGGAAATTAACGCTAAGGAAAATGAATTGCAATTAAAGCTTTATAATTCTTACTACAGCCCAAATGCAACAAGCGATGCTTCAGCAGGTACGGCGAATAATAATATAACTGTGCCTAATGCCGGAAATTCAGACCTAATGTCTATTAAAAGAAGACTTAATGAGATTGATCTTTTGGAGGATGAACTGGAATTAAAATATGCAAGAGGGCAGATTTCAAGAGCAGATTTTATAAGTCAAAAGAGCAAGCTTGAGGCTGAGGAAGATGCACTAGATAGGCAGGAAGACTGGCTTGAGGGAGATTTTGATTAATTAAACTCTGTATTAAAAAGTGTTTTTTAGGAGTGTAAAATGGGTAGAAAAAAGCTTGTTTATTTGGGAATTGCTATTTTAGCAGCGGTCATTGTTCTTGGGGGGATTTACAGGTTTACAAGGCTTTATGGAATTAAAAAACAGTTAATGGAGCTTGATTTGCAGGAAAATGAGCTGGAACTAAGGTACAGAACAGGCGAAATGACCTTTGAAGAATATTTGAGACAAAAAAGTGTTCTTGATTCAAAAGAGGATCATTTAGAGTGGCAGGAAGATTTTTGGGAGTTTGATTTTGACTAGTTAAGTAACCTAAAGTTTTATGGTTTTTTAAAAATATAAACGGTTCATAAATTCACATAAAATTTGGAGACTTAAATTATGATAAGCGCAGACGACATATTAAAATATTGTATAGATAATTTAGATGATGTTGTCAAAGTTAAAAGCTGGAGAGAAAAGGAATATTTTATAATCCGAATAAAATTTTAAAAAGAGGCGTTTATGTCCTTACAATTAAATAAAAGGACGGAGCAACGGTAAAAGCTCAAAGCTTGATTGACAGAGGATGCAGAGGGTTAATGCAGGTATTCGCAAAAGCACTTTTGTTAAAACCTTTGATCATGTTCCTTTGCGCCCGGTAGCAGGAAAAGTTATAGATATGGATTTTGTTATTCGTTCTATAAATGCTAATTAGGATTTACATTGACAAAAGGTTTAATTTTAAATATGTGGTGTCTATTTAAAAAGGCTAAGGAAATTATATAATTATATTGACAAATTAAAAAAAAAGTAATATTTTAAAAACATAAATTAAATTTACATTTTGTTTTCATAGTGTGGAGGTATGAATTATGAAAATTAAAAGATTGGCATGTTTGTCTTTAGCTTTGGTTTCCGTGGGAATTTTTTCTGTTGGCTGCGCTAACGGCGGTGTAAGCGGAATACCCGTAAATACGGCGCAGACATCTGATACAAGCAATATGACTTACAGCGATATTATTGCTAAATGGCATGATATTGACAGCAAACAGGATACTCTTGACAGACAGGAAAAAGATTTAAAAAACAAATATATAAATGGTCAAATAACAAAAGAAGAATACACAGCTCAAATGTCTGAAATTGACAGACAAAAAGATGAACTGGAAAGACAAGAAGATGAGCTTGAGATACGCCTTGAGGCTTTAAAAGCAGGAAATAATAGTGTGGCTACATCTGCTAATAAAGTCGACACTACTGTTGCGACTAAAGCCACTGCTTCTACTAAAGCTACTGCTGCTACTAAAGCCAACACCAATGCTGCGACTAAGGCTACTGCTGCTACTAAAGCCAAGACCAATGCTGTTACAAAAGCTAATTCCACGCCTAAATATAACAATTCAAATCTTGTATCTATTAAAAGAAGGCTTAACGAGCTTGAGCTTCAAGAGGATCAACTGGAATTAAAATATGCAAGGGGACAGATATCAAGATCGGAATATATAAGTCAAAAGAACAAGCTTGAAGCTGAGGAGAATGCGCTGGAAAGACAAGAAGACTTGCTTGAGGGAGATTTTGATTAATAAAGTAAAGCAGTTATAAAAACCTTATGCTCTTTTTAAAAATATAAACGGCGTACAGATATACATAAAACTTGGAAAGTTACGATTACGCTAAGTGAAAAGTTTAAAAAGAAGAAAAAATAAATTTTATAAGCAAAAAGTAAGCAGGTGTTGACCAAAGGCAATGCCTGCTTTATAATTAATAAGATAATTGTCGAAAAAGGATTGATGTAAAGATGATATGCCCAAAATGCGGAAGTAACGATGTGGACAATATTCCGGTTACTCACACTACAACAACGGAAGATATTAAAGGCTTTGACGGCTGTAACGCTTGCTGCGGATATTTGCTCTTTGGATGGGTAGGTATTTTATGCGGTCTTTGCGGAATGGGAGAGGGAAGAAGAAAGGTTACTCATACTACAAAAATAGAGCATGTATGTCGGAATTGTGGGAAAAGGTTTTAAATTTTTTTAACTATATTGGTGATCACAGCGGATGCCATCAAATACCTGAGAGGTGCTTTACTGTTAAAGGATATACCTTTCCTATGTGTACAAGATGCACCGGAGCGCTGCTCGGTCAAATTGCCGCATGTGTGTTAGCAGGATTTAAGGTAGTGTTAAATCCCATATCAGGGATTATTATGCTTAGTATAATGGGGGCAGACTGGCTTTTGCAAAGGCTGGGCATAAAACAGTCTACAAATTTCAGGAGGTTTATTACCGGAATAATAGGCGGCTTTGGACTTTTTACCCTGTACTTTAATATTGGCATATTCATATTTAAGATAATATTTTAAGGATGCTGAAAGCAGCATCCTTTTTTGCAGGAAATTTAAAAATTATAACGGTTTTATATTAACTGGATTTTTTAACCTTTGGTTTTTTAGGCTTTGGCATTGGAAGCTCGTTATATGTTGCAGAAATAAATTCAGCCATCAGTTCTTTGTTATCAACGTCTTCAATCAGAAAATGCGGTTTGGCATTTGTATAGGGGGACGCCTCTTCGCACCCGGGAATTATTTCTGCTCCCGCTTTTGTCTTTTTTACAAAAAACTGATCATCGCAAATAAGACCTATAATTTTTGAATTACAGTAAACACCATAATCACCGAACATTTTTCTGTATGTAATTTCTCCCGCTCCGGAAATTTGTTCACAAACATATTCTACAAAATCTATATTTGAAGCCATATAAACCCCCTGTTTTTTATAATATTTTTAAAATAGGTATTTATATTATATCAAAAAGATATTGGAATTTTAAGTGTTAATTAATTTAAAATAATTGGCTTATATATTTATAATATAAAAACGGAGCTTTATAAAAGAGAAAACTTATTGTATAATTACTAACTGAAAAATAAACTGTTTAATACATTTAGTGTGGAAAATTTTAAGAAAGGAGCAGCGGTTTTCAAAGAGGCGGTTGTGCATGTATACTTTGTGAAAATGACTTGCTGCATGGCGTTTAAGATGATACTTTCACTAAAAGACGTGACTAAATATTATGGCGGAGACGAGGTTTTTAAAGGGGTAAACTGCACCATTGAAAAGGGAGACAAAGTTGGGCTTATTGGAAGAAACGGCTGCGGAAAAACCACTCTTTTAAATATAATTTGTAAAGGCGAAGAAATAGACGGTGGCGAGGTAAGCATTACCGGCAGCGCAACTGTTGGTTTTCTGGCCCAGGATAGCGGACTTAGCAGCAATTCAACTATTATGGATGAAATGCGTCAGGTCTTTTCAGACCTTCTTGGGAAAGAAAATAAAATGAAAGCTTTAAGAAAGCAGATGGAGAATCTTTTGGAAGGCTCTGAGGAATATAAAAACGTAATGGCGGAATATTCCCGTTTAAGCAGCTATTTTGAGCAAATGGACGGCTATAATATAGATTATAAAATAAAGCGCGTACTTAACGGATTTGGGTTTAATGATAAAGATATGGATACAGTTATCAGCACTTTATCCGGAGGAGAGAAAACGCGTCTTGCCTTTTGTAAGCTGCTGCTTGCTGCTCCTGATCTGCTTGTGCTGGATGAACCTACAAATCATCTGGATGTGGATACCCTTTTTTGGCTGGAGGAGTATTTAAAGGAATATAATGGAGCTATTTTAATAGTATCCCATGACAGATATTTCCTCGATAAAGTTGTGAGCAAAATATGGGAGATTGAGCTGGGAAGTCTTAGGACATATAAAGGCAACTATTCCAAGTACGTGGTTTTAAAGGAAGAATATGTTGCAAGGGCCATGAAGGAATATGAACAGCAGCAAAATATGATTTCTTCTTATGAAGATTACATACAAAAAAATATGGCAAGGGCTTCTACATCAAAAAGCGCAAGAAGCAGGGTGAATGCTCTTGAAAATATGGAGATTTTGGAAAAGCCTTTTGTTGATAAAAAAAGACCTAAATTAAGCTTTGATTTTGACATTAAAACCGGTTTTGACGTTTTATCCGTTAAGGATATGGAAATAGGATATAATAGAGTTTCTCTTATCAGTAATATTAATCTTGATGTTAAAAGAGGAGAATTTATTGCTGTTGTAGGTAAAAACGGCTGTGGAAAATCAACCTTTTTAAAATGTCTTACAGGTGGAGAGAAACCAATTTCAGGAGTGTTTACCTTTGGAAAAAATGTAAAGGTGGGTTATTATGACCAGGAGCACCTTAGTTTAAATTCTAAAAACACGTTTTTAAATGAAGTATGGAATAGATTTCCACGTTTAAACGAGCAGCAGATAAGGTCTGTACTGGGTTCTGTTTTAATAGGAGGTGATGACGTTAATAAACAGATTGGCGTACTTAGCGGCGGAGAAAAGGCAAAGGTGCTGTTTGCCATACTCAGGCTTGAAAAACCAAATGTATTGCTTTTGGATGAGCCGACCAATCATCTGGATATTGCTTCCAAAGAGGTTGTGGAAAAGGCGTTGTCAAATTATGAGGGAACTGTTATTGCCGTATCTCACGACAGATATTTTATAAGTAAGCTGTTTGGTAAAATACTCTATGTAGACAGCGGGCGAATGAAGGAATATACAGGCAGCTATGAAGGCTTTGTTAAATTTATTTCTGAAAGCAGGGCAGAAGAAAAAACGTCTGTTAAAGAAAGAAAGCAGCCGGAGGGAGGATATAAAACCAGGGAACAAAAGCGTCAGCAGGCAAAGCAAAGACAAAAGGTGTCCCTTGTGGAAGCAGAGCTGGAAACAGTTGAAATGGAGATTTCCAGAATAGAAGAAGAAATGTCCTGCGGTGAGGCTGTAAGCAATTATGAAGTTATGGAATCTCTTTGCGTTGATTTGGAAAAACTTAAAAAACAGCAGGAGGAACTTTATAATGTTTGGGAGGAGCTTATGAATAATCTTGACGATTAGCCGATAAAAGTATAAAATATTAACGTATTATGGTTGCACAGCATTAATAGGGAATAAGGTGAAATGCCTTAACAGCCCCCGCTACTGTATAAAGCCGCAGCAAGGCGAACAGGTTTGTTCGGTCACTGGAAATTTCCGGGAAGGCAAACGAGCTGCTAAAAAGAGCTTTGAGTCAGGAGACCTGCCATAATATTATCTAATGCGTCGCAAGGGGTGTGTGCATGCTTAGTATCATGGCTGTTATATTTTAATGTCTGTGAGCAAGTTTGCATATTAAAGACCCTTTAGGGTCTTTTTTCATTTTTCTTGGCGCAAAATAAATTTATCGGAGGGATAAGAAATGAAGGAAAGAACAAATTTGTGGATGAAGAAAAGCGCTTTTGCACTGGCACTTTTAATGGCGCTTATGATGGGGCTTGCAGGATGTGATAAAGGCGAACAAAAAACACCTGATACTACGGCGGCTACACAGGCGCAGGTACAAAACGCAGCGCAGGTTTCCATTGCTATTACATGTAAAAGTGCAGCGGAAAACATGGACAAGGTGCCTGCAAATAAAAAAGAGTTTGTGCCTGAAAACGGAATAATATTTTCCAAGGAAAATGTAAGCATTCAAAGCGGGGAGACTGCGTTTGAATTTATTAAAAAGGTTTGCAGCGAAAACAATATACAGATGGATTATGCTGAGGGCATGATTTATGTTAAGAGCCTTGGAAACTTAAATGAAAAGGATTGCGGCGCAGAAAGCGGATGGATGTATAAGGTAAATGGTGAAAGCCCAAGCGTTGGTGTTGATCAATATACCCTGAAAGATGGGGACAAGGTTGAGTTTTTCTATATTCTTACTTATGCAGAAGCTATGTAATAAAAGTTTTACTTAGCTAAAACATTGCGCCTTCCTTTAAATATTTGCTTGCGTAAAGAGTTATTATACTGTAATATATTAAAATAAGTTATATAATTTGG
>CAJUEF010000001.1:11914-21147 GCA_910585035.1 uncultured Christensenellaceae bacterium
AGAATATATCGAGGCATATAAAAATAACCTTAGAATGCAGCTTGAAAGTATCACTGTTGTTGAAAAAGATGGAACAAGACACAAGCTTTCCAAAAAACAAAAATAAAAGACTTATAATTGAAAAATAATGGTATAATGTATATGTAAATATTTACGAAAGCAGAGGTGATTTTAATGGAGGTTAAAGAACAGGTTATTGAGGCTATGAAAAAGGCAGGAAAGCCTGTCAGCGCAGGAGAAGTGGAAAAAATGCTTGGTATTGACAGAAAAGAAATAGACAAGGCTTTTAAAGAACTAAAAAAAGAAGAGGCTATTGTTTCTCCTGTCCGCTGTAAATGGGAACCTAAGTAAAATTTAACAATTATTAAAAGTCGGCGTTTGTCGACTTTTTTTTACATTTTTAATTGACAATACGTTAATATTTATGTTATAATCATTAAGAAGTTAACGATAATAATTATAAAAATTACATATAGTTAAGCTTGTGCCATTTTATCTTTGGTTTTACAGTGATAATAATTAATTTACTTTTTAGCAAATATATGATACATTGGAAATAATTAGGAAATTGATGAAATTTGTATAATCTGATAATGCGATGTCACAACCGATTGCAAATAAAGCAGAGGATGACATAATTAGGTTTAGAGTTAATATTGTAAATTTTCATAGTGCTCCTAAAACATAAATAAATTTTTATTTAATTTAGCAAGATTATTTAACTTAAATTAGTTTTAATATTAGGAAGGATGAGTTTAATGGGTTTATCTAAGGAATATGTGATTGCGAAGAATATTTTTGAGCTGCTTAAAACGGATGATATAAGCATTGCATTTGATTTGTTTGATAAGCTTTATTCAGTTATTGCTGAAAATGACCTTGTAGGCATTGAGATTTACCTTGCGCTGGAGGAATTGCTTGACACAGGAAAAGTTTACACAGGGCAAGAGATTATAATATTACTGGATAGAATGTTCTTAAAATTTTCCTGGCATGATATTGACAGGCTTTGTAAAAATTTACATATGACAAGATATGATTGCTGGTGCAGATTTGCGCAAGTGGTTTATTGCATTCAACCTTTGTTTTTTCACTTTGTTAACGAAAAAGAATTTTTTGGCGAATGGTGTCATGTCAATAAAGAATGGCTTAAAGAATTTTAAATGAACATAAATGCTAAGGAGAAATCCTTAGTTTTTTATTGCTTGTAATTGCTTTAGATTAATAAAACATAATTTTGATTTGTAAGAATAATATTTTTTAAAATATGGTACAAACACACCTGCATATGATGGGATATGGAGGTGGTTAGATGCTATTAGGTTTTGCGGCTGTTATTAAAGAATGCCTGCTGCTTATAGGGTATGTTTCCGGTGGGAAATCCTTTCCAAGACCGCTTACAAAAGATGAGGAAAAGCATTACATAGAGCTTATGGAACAGGGAGATGAGGATGCCAGAACAAAGCTTATTGAACATAATTTAAGGCTTGTTGCCCATATTGCAAAAAAGTATGTGAATAGCACTAAGGTGGATAATGACGATTTGATTTCCATTGGAACTATTGGGCTTATAAAAGGGGTATCTTCTTTCGACAGCAAAAAAAGCACGGGAATAGCAAGTTATATTTCAAGGTGCGTAGAAAATGAGATACTCATGTTTTTAAGAGCAAATAAAAAAACCAATAACGAGGTTTCTCTTGATGACCCAATTGGAAAGGATAAAGAGGGGAACTCTATTAAGCTTATTGATGTGCTTGGAACTGATGATGACAGTATTATAGATAAAATACAGACAGACCTTCACATTAAAAAGCTTGGGGAAGTTATAGAAAGTAAGCTGACAGATAGGGAAAAACTTGTTTTAAAAATGCGTTTTGGTCTTGGAAATACTAAAAATATGACTCAAAATGAAATTGCAAAAGAGCTGGGAATATCCAGGTCTTACGTTTCGCGAATTGAGAAAAACGCAGTTGAAAAGCTAAGTAAATTTATAAAGAAATAATTGGAGTTAATATATTTGTTTTGTTGTTTTATAAAAGAGACCCTGTTTTTTAGAGTCTCTTTTATAAAAATTTTTATTAATCAAAATTAATATTTTCTAAATTGTTTAATATTTTTTTCATTATTGACATGTGGGCATCCATTTCTTCTTTTGAAACGCCAATGGTTATTTTGGAGAAAAACTCTTTGTCATATTTATCAATTTTTTTCACAAGGTCGTTTCCGTCTTCTGTTAAAATAAGGCGCAGCTTTCTTTTGTCTTTTTCGTCTTCGCTGGCGGTTAGAAAACCACGTTTTATAAGACCGTCAACACTTCTTGAAACAAGCCCTTTTGAAACTCCTATATATTCCACAATATCCTTAGCTGTGTTATAATCTTTATTATGCATTAGAAAAATGAGCACATCTATTTGATTATAGGTTAGTTTATATTCTTTAATTTTGCTTCCGATGAAAATGTGCGCTTTTTTTCTTGCTTTTTTAAATGCAACAAGAAATGAATCGCTGTTTTCACACTTTGCTTTAGGTTGCGACAATTATTCCACTCCAGTCTTTAGAATGATATTTGTGGGGTGTTTAATTTAAACCCGGTTTGTATAAAATTATTAAACGATAAAACAGTTTAAATGTCAAATATAATTTTTGCATATTTTACTTTGTTTAATCAAAGATGTGTATGACGAAAAATCGAATGATTTTATAAATAATGAAAAAAACTGTCCGTTTTATATGTTTCTTTTCTGTGTATTTTGTTATAATAAAATGTAAAAATGTTTTGGAGGAGAGATATGAGTCTAGTTCACAGAATATATGTTCAAAAAAAAGAGGACTATGCCGTTGAGGAAAAATCAATTTTTATGGACATAGTTAATAATTTGCAGATAAAGGGTTTAAAACAGCTGCACTTAATTAACAGATATGACGTTCAGGGAATTGATGAAAACACATTGAAAAGATGTATGAATACAGTATTTAGCGAGCCTAGTGTTGATGATGTAATAGACCTTAATACTGATAATTATGACGTATGTTTTGCAGTTGAATATTTGCCCGGGCAATATGACCAAAGAGCGGATTCCTGCGAGCAGTGCATTCGTCTTTTAGATTCAAAGTCGCAGCCGGCAGTCAGATCAGCCAAGGTATATTGCTTAAATGGTGATTTTGGTAAAGAAGATATAGATAGAATTAAAGAGTATTTAATAAATCCTGTTGAGAGCCAAGAAGCTTCTATGGAGCGCTTTTCCCGTTCCTGAAAATGTTAGGATTATAGATGGGTTTACTGAGCTTGGAAGAGACGGATTAAAGGCATTTATTGCTGAATATGGACTTGCTATGGATATTGACGATATTATTGTTCTTCGAAACTATTTTCGTGATGATGAAGGCAGACAGCCAACTGTTACTGAAATTAAAATGATAGATACTTATTGGTCTGACCACTGCCGTCACACTACTTTTTCAACTGTAATTGAAAGGGCTGATATTGAGCCTGATTATATCAAAGATACATACGATTTGTATTTGGAAACAAGAAAAGATATATATAAAGAAAAATCCAAAGATATTTGCCTTATGGATATGGCTACCATTGCCGTTAAATATCTTAAAAGGCAGGGTAAACTAAATTCATTTGATGAGTCTGAAGAGGTAAACGCCTGCAGTGTGAAAATAAAGGTGAAGGTTGGCAGCGAGGATGAAGACTGGCTTTTAATGTTTAAAAATGAGACTCATAACCATCCTACGGAAATTGAGCCTTTTGGTGGTGCGGCAACCTGTCTTGGTGGCGCTATTCGCGATCCTCTTTCCGGCAGAGTGTATGTTTATCAGGCTATGCGTATTACAGGCTGCGCAAATCCTTTGCAAAAAGTGAATGAAACAATTCCCGGCAAGATGCCTCAGAGAAAGCTTACAAAAGGAGCTGCCAAGGGTTACAGCTCATACGGAAACCAGATAGGGCTGGCTACCGGATATGTAAGGGAAATATATCATGATGGTTATGTTGCAAAACGAATGGAGGTTGGAGCGGTTGTAGGCGCTGCTAAAATGGAAAACGTTATAAGAAGCGTGCCAAAAGCCGGCGATGTTATTCTTCTTATTGGTGGAAGGACAGGACGTGACGGCTGCGGCGGTGCAACAGGTTCTTCAAAATCCCACACTGCTGAATCTCTGCACACATGCGGAGCTGAAGTTCAAAAGGGAAATCCGCCTGAGGAAAGAAAAATACAGCGTTTGTTCCGTAAAAAATCTGTGTCTACTTTGATTAAAAGATGTAACGATTTTGGTGCCGGAGGAGTATCCGTGGCTATTGGAGAGCTGGCAGACGGACTGGATATAAACCTTGATGCTGTGCCTAAAAAATATGAAGGATTGGACGGTACAGAGCTTGCTATATCAGAATCTCAAGAGAGAATGGCTGTTGTTGTTGAAGCCTATGATGAGAAAAAGCTTATAGATTTTGCAAGAGAAGAAAATTTAGAGGCAACAAGAGTTGCCGTTGTAACGGATACAGGCAGGCTTGTTATGAACTGGCGGGGAGAAAAGATTGTTGATATTTCCCGGGAATTTCTTAACCTTGGCGGAGCAAAAAAATATACAGAGGTTAAAGTTGAAGATAGGGATGTTCCACAGCTTAAAGGGAATATGCCTTTAACAAAAGAAAATTGGCTTGCGTGGATTAAGGATTTAAATCACTGCTGCCAAAAGGGACTTGTCGATATGTTTGACAGCAGCATTGGAGCAGGAACGGTTACTATGCCTTTTGGCGGCAAGCACCAGCTTTCTCCAAGTCAGACTATGATTGCAAAAATTCCTGTTCTTGGAAAAGAGACTACAACAAGTTCAATTATGGCTTATGGATTTGACCCTTATATATCAGAAAAAAGCCCTTATCACGGGGCGATGTATGCGGTTGTGTCATCTATTGCCAAAATAATTGCATGCGGGGGAAGCATGAGCAGAATGTGGCTCAGTTTTCAGGAATATTTCCCAAAGACTAAGGACAGCACAAAATGGGGAATGCCTTTTGAAGCGCTTCTTGGCGCTTATCTGGCACAGATGAAGCTGGAAATAGGAGCTATAGGCGGAAAGGATTCCATGTCCGGTTCTTTTGAAAATGTGGACGTTCCTCCAACACTTATATCATTTGCTGTGTCCACGGGAGACGCTATGAAAGCAGTAACCTCCGACTTTAAAAAGGCAGGCAGCAAATTATATTTGTTTAAACCTGTTTATGACAAAAACGGCATAGTGGATTTTGATTACATTAAGGAAATGTATACCTATATTGAAGGCATGATACTAGGCAGAAAGATTCTTTCTTCCTATGAAATAAGCGGCGGTCTTTGTGAGGCTGTTACGGCTATGGCTATGGGAAACGGCATTGGATGCATTTTGGATACAGATGATGTATTCAGTAAATATTTTGGCGGAATTATAATTGAAACTGATGAAGAAAACGTTAAATTTGGTGAATTAATAGGAATAACAACTGATGATGGGGGCATCACAGCGGGAAATTTAAAGCTTGAACTTGAAGAAATTAAGAGGGCATGGATGGGAACTTTGGAGCCTGTGTTCCCGTTAAATGCAGGTGTTGAAAATCAGCAGCCAAGAGAATACAGCTTTGAAAAGAGAAGCACTGTAAAACCGAAAATAAGCGTTGCAAAACCAATAGTTACCATTCCGGTGTTCCCGGGCACTAACTGTGAATATGATACGGCTAGAGCTTTTGAAAAGGCAGGGGCTATAGCACAAACAGTGGTTATTTGCAACTTGGATAACAACATGATTGAAAATTCGGTTGAGCGCCTTAAAAATGCTATTGATAATTCTAATATTATAATGCTTCCCGGAGGATTTTCCGGCGGTGATGAGCCTGATGGATCAGGTAAATTCATATCGGTATTTTTCAGAAATCCTTACATTAAAGAAAGCGTTATGAATTTAATAGGCAACAGGGATGGTCTTATGCTTGGAATATGCAACGGCTTCCAAGCGCTTATCAAGCTGGGACTTGTGCCTTTTGGAGAAATAAGAGATTGTGATGAAAGCTGCCCAACTCTTACCTTTAATCAGATAGGAAGACATCAGTCCACAATGGTTAGGACCAGAATAGCCAGCGTAAATTCCCCGTGGCTACAGGGAGTAAACGTGGGAGATATACACACAATACCGGTTTCGCACGGTGAGGGAAGATTTGTGGCGCAGGCGGAGCTTATGGAAAAGCTTGCAGAAAACGGTCAGATTGCCACTCAGTATGTGGACGCTGACGGTAAAGCTACAATGGATATTAAATATAATCCAAACGGGTCCATAGATGCTGTTGAAGGCATATTAAGCGCTGACGGGCGTATATTCGGCAAAATGGGTCACAGTGAGAGAGTATCAGTCGGCACATACAGAAATATATACGGAGACTTTAATCAGAAAATATTTGAATCAGGCGTTAATTACTTTAAATAAACTTTAGGAGGATACAGATGAAAAAGGTTGCACTGGTAATGGGAA
The DNA here is from genome assembly GCA_910585035.1 of uncultured Christensenellaceae bacterium. GTDB lineage: Bacteria > Bacillota > Clostridia > Christensenellales > MGBC116941 > MGBC116941. The sequence goes on from CAJUEF010000001.1 coordinate 18,422, forward strand.
GCGATAGCGATTTCCCTAACCTGACAGGATGTGTAAAGGTTTTAAAGGAATTTGGAATTGAATGTGAAGCTCGCGTAATGTCTGCACACAGAACTCCGGAGCTTGCAATGGAATTTGCAAAAAATGCAAAAAGTAATGGTTTTGGCGTTATTATTGCAGCAGCGGGCAAAGCCGCTCACCTTGCAGGAGTGATTGCCGCGCATACAACGCTGCCGGTTATTGGCATTCCAATTAAATCATCAACCCTTGACGGGCTGGACGCTCTTCTTGCAACAGTTCAAATGCCTACGGGCATTCCCGTTGCTACAGTTGCAATAAATGGTGGAGATAACGCAGGTCTGCTTGCTGTTCAAATGCTTGGTATTGAGGATGAGGGTCTGGCAAAGAAACTTTCTGATTATAAGGAAGCTATGGTGCAAAAGGTAATAAAGAAGAATGAGGCGCTGCAGCAGGAAATAGCTAAGCTGTAAAGATTGTAAAGAAAAATCGTCTAAAAGATAATTTATAAAAACCAATGTTTTTTTAAAAGAGGCGAATTGAGATAAAGGAATGCCCACAGGAATAATCCATAAAAAGCAATATGTTTTTATGGAAGGAGGAGCAATCGCATATAAGGCGAATTGCGACGAGAAGGAGGAATGACAAAGTGAGTGGAGTTTTTGGAATATTTACCAAAAGCGGAGAACTTGATGTTGTAAGAGAGGCTTATTTTGCCCTATATGCTCTGCAGCACAGAGGACAGCAAAGCTGCGGAATTGCTGTTAATGATAAAGGCAAAATAATGTGTCATAAAGATGCAGGCTTAGTGCCTGACGTATTTAATGAAATGGTTGTAAACCATTTAAGTGGCGGACAATGCGCCATAGGCCATGTGCGTTATGGCTCATATACGCCAAACAGCAGGACGGATGCACAGCCTCTTGTTGCCAAATATCCAAAGGGAATGGTAGCTATTGCTCATGGGGGAAACATAGTAAATGCTGATGAACTGCGGGACAAGCTTCATGAAAACGGCGCTATGTTTCAGACAGACAGCGATGCAGAACTTATAGCATATATGATAGCAAAGGAAAGGCTGGGGTCTAACTCTATTGAAGAATCGCTTTTAAGCCTTATGAAAGTGCTTAAGGGAGCATATTCAATGGTGGTTATGTCACCAAAGAAGCTTATTGCAGTGAGAGACCCTTATGGTTTTCGTCCTCTGTGTATGGGACAAAAGGACGGACATTATATATTTGCTTCGGAATCATGTGCAATTGATTCCATAGGCGGTGAATTTATACGTGATATTGAGCCGGGAGAAATTGTGGTTGTAACAAACGAAGGTGTGAAGAGCTATAAAACAGATTTAAAGGTTGAGACAGGAAGATGTATTTTTGAATCTGTATATTTTGCCCGTCCTGATTCGGTTATTGACGGTTCAAGTGTACACAATGCAAGAAAGGAAGCCGGAAAGTATCTTGCAAAGGAATACCCTGTTGAGGCAGATTTGGTTTGCGGTGTGCCTGATTCCGGTTTGGATGCAGCTCTTGGTTATTCTATAGAATCGGGAATTCCTTACGGAGTGGCTTTTATAAAAAACAGGTATATAGGAAGAACTTTTATTCAGCCTACCCAGGGAGAAAGGGAGACTGCCGTTAAGATTAAGTTAAATGTGCTTAAAGCATCCATTGAAGGCAAGCGGATAGTGCTTGTAGACGACTCTATAGTAAGGGGAACTACCAGCGCAAATATAATAAAAATGCTTAGAGATGCAGGAGCTAAAGAGGTGCACCTTAGAGTATCCTCTCCTCCGTTTAAGCATCCTTGTTATTTTGGTACAGACGTGGATTCCAGAGATAAGCTTATTGCAAACCGAATGACCCAGGATGAAATATGCAAATATATCGGCGCTGACTCTCTTGGTTATCTTAGTATTGAAAATATGCTGAAAACCCCTGTTGGCTGTAAGCTGGATTATTGTTACGGTTGTTTTACCGGAAAATATCCAATGGATATACCTGAGGAATAAGAAAGGAAATTACAGATGAGTAATAGCTATAAAGATGCAGGAGTAGACGTTACGGCAGGATATAAAGCTGTTGAGCTTATGAAAGAGCATGTTAAATCCACAAACATTGATGGTGTTATGTCATCTATAGGTGGATTTGGAGGGCTTTTTGACCTTTCCGGTTTTAAAGGATTAAAAGAGCCTGTGCTGGTTTCAGGTACCGATGGAGTTGGTACTAAACTAAAACTGGCATTTTTAATGGACAAACATGATACCGTTGGTATTGACTGCGTGGCCATGTGTGTAAACGATGTGGCATGCAGCGGAGCCCGTCCACTTTTTTTTCTTGATTACATTGCTGTTGGAAAAAATTATCCTGAAAAGGTTGCAAAAATTGTAAAAGGTGTGGCAGATGGATGCATAAAAGCAGGATGTGCGCTTATTGGCGGAGAAACTGCGGAAATGCCGGGCTTTTATCCAGAAGATGAATATGACCTTGCCGGATTTAGCGTGGGTATAGCTGATAAACAAAAGATGGTGGATTGCAATAGAATTAAAGAGGGAAACGCCCTTATAGGTATTGCATCCTCAGGCGTGCATTCCAACGGTTTTTCTCTTGTAAGAAAAGTTTTTGACGTTAACAAAAAAGCTCTTGACAAATACTATGATGAGCTGGGAATGACTCTTGGAGAGTGCTTGCTCACACCTACTCGCATATATGTAAAGCCACTTCTTG
>CAJUEF010000001.1:21157-28991 GCA_910585035.1 uncultured Christensenellaceae bacterium
TTCACATATCACCGGCGGCGGTTTTTATGAAAATATTCCAAGAATGCTTCCGGAAAATATTTCTGCAAAGATTGAAAAAGACGCTCTTGAAATTTTGCCTATATTTAAGCTTATCCAAAAGGCGGGGGATATTATTGAGAAAGATATGTTTTCTACCTTTAATATGGGCACAGGAATGATTGTTGCAGTTGATAAGGATAAAGCGGATAAAGCTGTATCCATACTTTGTGATATGGGAGAAAAGGCAAAGATAATAGGTGAAACAGAGATTGGCAATAAGGGAGTTAAGATATGTTAAAACGTATTGCTGTGCTGGTATCCGGCGGCGGAACAAATTTGCAGGCTATAATAGATGCAAGGGAAAGCGGAATTATTAAAAGCGGAGAAATTTCTGCTGTAATTTCCAGCTCTAAAGATGCTTATGCTTTAAAACGGGCGGAGGCTGCCGGTATACCTTATTTTGTGGTAGACAGAAAGGAGCATAAAGATTCTGATGAGTTTTCAAATAAGCTCCTGGAAACTTTGGAGGATATAAAGCCTGACCTTGTTGTTCTTGCAGGCTTTATGTGCATATTAACTTCGGAATTTATTAAAAGGTTTGAAAACCAGATAATAAATGTACATCCTTCTCTTATACCTTCCTTTTGCGGAGGCGGATATTATGGCATAAAGGTGCATGAAAAGGCTTTGGAATATGGTGTTAAAATTAGCGGTGCAACAGTGCATTTTGTAAATGAGATTACTGACGGCGGCGCTATAATACTTCAAAAGGCCGTGGAAGTAAAAGAAGAAGACAGTGCGGAGGAACTGCAAAGGCGTATAATGGAGCAGGCGGAATGGAAGCTGCTTCCAAAGGCGATAGAACTTTTTTGCAGTGGTAAACTTGAAATAAACGGAAGAAAAGTAATTGTTAAGGAGTGAAATACATATGAAAAAGAGAGCATTATTAAGCGTATCTGATAAGACAGGGATTGTGGAATTTGCAAAAGAACTTGAAACTCTTGGCTATGAAATTGTATCCACCGGAGGAACGGCAAAGGCATTAAAGGATGCGGGAATATCTGTTACCGGAATATCTGATATTACCGGCTTTCCTGAGTGTTTAGACGGCAGGGTTAAGACTTTGCATCCTATGGTTCATGCGGGAATCCTGGCTATGAGGGATAATGCACAGCATATGAAGCAGCTTGAAGAGCTGGGAGTTACTCCCATAGATATAATTGCTATAAACCTTTATCCTTTTAAGCAGACAATTTTAAAAGAAAACGTGCAGCTTGAGGATGCTATTGAAAATATAGATATAGGCGGACCTACTATGATAAGGGCTGCAGCTAAAAACTGGCAGGATGTTGCTGTCATTGTAGATCCGGCTGATTATGGCAAAGTTATTGAAGGCTTAAAGGCAGGTAATCTTTCAGGAGATGATAAGTTTAAGCTTGCCTTAAAGGTATTTGAGCATACTGCCGCTTATGACGCCCTTATATGCAACTATTTAAGGAGCAAAACAGATCTTCCTATTTTGCCTGAAAAGCTGACTAAAACTTTTGAAAAGGTACAGGATATGAGGTATGGCGAAAATCCTCATCAAAAGGCTGCTTTTTACCGTGAGATAGGTCATTTTGACGGAACTCTTGTGGAAGCAAAGCAGCTTCACGGCAAGGAACTTTCCTTTAACAATATAAACGATACTAACGGCGCTCTTGATGCATTAAAAGAATTTGACACAACTTGTGTTGTTGCCGTTAAACATGCAAATCCTTGTGGTGTGGGCATTGGAGAGACTGTTCATGAGGCTTATATGAACGCTTATAACTGCGATCCTGTATCTATCTTTGGCGGTATCATTGCTTCTAATGCAGAAATAGATAAAGAGACGGCGGAGGAGATAAATAAAATTTTTGTGGAAATAGTTATTGCTCCTTCCTTTACTGATGAAGCATTGAAAGTGTTGGAGCAAAAACAGAATATAAGGCTGCTGGAATTACCGGGTATTGCTAAAAAGAACAATGGGTCTAGGTTGCCGGAGGCCTTGTTGTTCAAACTCTTAATGACAAATTGTATGATGGCGAATTAAAATGCGTAACAAAAAGACAGCCGACTAAGGAAGAACTGGAGCAGCTTGACATTGCATGGAGGGTTGTAAAACATGCTAAATCCAACGGTATTGTACTTGCCAAAGGCAAGGGAACAGTTGGAATTGGTCCTGGACAGGTAAACCGAATTATGGCTCTTAATATAGCTATCAAATTTGCAGGAGATAAGGCGAAAGGAAGTGTTATGGCTTCCGATGCATTTTTCCCGTTTAACGACTGTGTTGAAGAAGCCCACAAAGCAGGAATTACAGCTATAATTCAGCCAGGCGGCTCCATTAGAGACGAGGATTCCATTAAGCTGTGTGATGAATACGGTATTGCTATGGTGTTCACAGGCATGAGACACTTTAAACACTAAACTGATTTAAGGACGGATAAGGATATGAAAGTATTGGTTGTTGGCGGCGGCGGACGCGAGCACGCTATTTGCTGGAAGCTTAAGCAGAGCAGTAAGGTTAGCGAGCTTTTCTGTGCTCCCGGGAATGGCGGCATTGCCGCAGTAGCAAAATGCTGTGATGTTAAAGCTACTGATATTGAAGGAATGATTGCTCTTGCAAGAGAGATAAAGCCTGACATGGTGGTTGTTGCACCTGACGATCCCCTTGTTATGGGTATGGTGGATGCTATGGAGCAGGCAGGTTTTAGGGCATTCGGCCCAAACAAGGCTGCTGCCGTTATTGAAGGAAGCAAATCTTTTTCCAAAGAGCTTATGAAAAAATACAGTATTCCAACTGCTAAATATGAAGTATTTGCATCATCTAAGGATGCTATTGACTATGTTGAAAAGCATGGAGCGCCTATTGTTGTTAAGGCTGACGGGCTTGCTCTTGGAAAAGGCGTAGTAGTAGCGGAAACTGTTCAGCAGGCAAAGGATGCTGTTATATCTATTATGGAGGACAAAAAGTTTGGAGAATCGGGAAGCAGTGTTGTTATAGAAGAATGTCTTACCGGCCCTGAAGTTTCTGTGTTAGCATTTACCGATGGCAAAACCATGTGTCCTATGGTGAGCGCCCAGGATCATAAAAGAGTTTATGATAATGATAAGGGCCCTAATACCGGAGGGATGGGAACTTTTTCCCCGAGCCGTGTTTATACAGATGAAATTGCAAAGCTATGTTATGACACCATTTTTAAGCCTACAATGGAAGCAATGGTTAAAGAGGGAAGAACCTTTAAAGGCGTGCTTTATTTCGGGCTTATGATAACTGATGACGGTCCTAAAGTTATTGAATACAACTGCCGTTTTGGTGACCCTGAAACCCAGGTTGTTTTGCCGAAATTAAAAACAGATTTATATGATATATTTGACGCTGTAATTAATGAAAGACTTAGTGAAGTTGACATACAATGGGATGATTGCGGCTGTGTGTGCGTTGTTATGGCAAGCGAAGGATACCCGGTTAAATATGAAAAGGGCTATGAAATTACGGGTATTGATGACGCTGAAAAAGCGGGCTATACTGTATTCCATGCAGGTACTAAGCTTGAAGGCAGCAAGCCGGTTACCAGCGGAGGACGGGTTATTGGCGTTACGGCTAAAAGTGATAATCTGGACAGCGCTATTAAAGAAGCATACAGGGCTGTGGATATGATTAACTTTAAAGGTGCTCACTATAGAAAAGATATTGGTATAAAATAAAAGTTAAATATAAAAAATAAATTAAAGACACCTGTGCGGTTATACGTGCAGGTGTTTAAATATTTCACGTCAAAAAAAAGATGTTTTGCAACAATATATGCCGGTGATAATTGCTAAATTGTTATAATTAAGGCAGAAAGCGGGGTAAGGATATGTTAATTGCCATATGTGATGATGAAAAAGAAGTTTGCAGCATGCTTTATGAGGCTGTAAAGGATGAATATCCCGCATTTGAAGTTGCTTGTTATTGCTGTAGTGAAGAACTGCTTGCTCAAAAGGTGCAGCCCGATATACTGTTTTTAGACATACAAATGCCTGGAATGGATGGAATGAAAGCGGCAAGAGAGCTTAGAGATAAGAACAGGGACATGATAATTGTTTTTATTACGGCAAACTATGAATATGTTTTTAGTGCTTTTGATGTGGGAGCTTTTCATTATTTGGTCAAGCCCTTTTCCATGGGTAAGTTTATCGATGTGCTGAAAAAAGCTGTTGAAGAATATAAGATAAGGTCTGCAGAAGTTAAAGAGGGCAGGCATCTTATAATTAAGGTTGGCGGTGTTCGAATAAAGGTAAATGCAAGGGATATTATTTATGCAGAAGTTTATAACAGAAAAGTGTTAATTCATAAAACAGATGAAAATATTGAGTATTACGGCAGAATGAGAGATTTGGAAAAACAGCTTGGAGAGGATTTTTTCAGATGTCACAGAGCGTATTTAGTCAATATGAATTATGTGGTTAAATATGATGCCTATACAGTATATCTGGAAAAAGGAAAAGCGCTTATGGCAAAGCAGCATTACCCTGAATTTGTAAAAGCATATATGAAGTATCTTCAAAGAGAGGAGAAGCGCTAATGGAAATATATTGGATGGCTGTTTCTAATTTGTCTGCCGTTATCAATATATCAATTCCCGGATATTTTCTTTATTTATTTGTAAAGCCTTTTTTAATTAATTCTGTTCACGCTAAAATTGTCGGAGCAGTTTATGTTTTTACAATGATTTTTCTATATTTTATAGACTATATATTTCAAAATTTTGTTGCTTATGGCATTGGAGTGCTTTTAGCCTTTGCTTTTATGTGTGTTTTGGAGAGAAGAAATTACGGTCAAAAAACGTTTCTTGCAATAACTTTTTTTTGTCTTAGGTGGATTTCCGGCAGGATGTCTGTAATAATTTATACATTGATGACAGAAGTTTCTAACAACATGTCCTTTTTAAAAGAAAATTATAAATTACAATATTGTGTATTTGTGCTGGAGCTTATAATAAACTGGTTTGTTGCGTTTGCTTTTTTGTATATTGCTGTGAAAATTTTACTTGGGGTTTATAGGAATAAAAAAGATAATCTTGAGGGAAGAGAACTGTTAATGCTTTGCACACCTTCACTTATGGGCGCTATAATTTATATCATGGAATCTTACTATAAGGGAATGATAAATAACGCTATTTCATTAAAATCCTTAGTTATAGAATTTTTTTGCAGCGGGGTTTCTTATATAGCAATTTTGACTACGGTTTATCTATATCAAAAAATAAAGGATATGCAGCAGGAGGAAAGCCACAGGGAGCTAATGTTTGCACAGATGGAGGATGTTAAAAAACATATTCAAGAAATGGAAAGGCATTATAAAGACATACGCAGCTTAAAGCATGATATGAGTAATCATATAATGACTTTGGAAAGCCTCTATAAAGTAAATAAAATTGAGGAAGCGGAAATGTATGCAGATACGCTGATGGAGCAGCTAAATTCTGCAGCAGGAGAGATAACAAGCGGAAACCCGGTTACCGATGTTATACTTACGGAAAAGGGTAAAGAGATGAGAAATGAAGGTATTGATTTTATTTGCCGGTTTCTATACCCAAGCGATACGGATATAAATGCTTTTGATATTAGCGTGATTATGAATAACGGGCTTACAAATGCAATTACTGCGGCAAAGGAATGTGAAAATCCATTTATCAAGGTTTATTCCTATAGAAAAAAGAATGCTTATATGATAAAAATTGAGAACAGCTATAAAGGGAATATACTTATTGATGATGTAAGTGGTCTTCCCGTGACTACTAAGGAAAGAAACAAAAGACATGGACTTGGGCTTTCAAATATTAAAAGTGTTGCGCAAAAATATCATGGGGATATAGATATTGATTATGACGAAAAGCATTTTATTCTCAGTGTTATGCTTATAATAAAGTAGAATTTTATTAAAGTATTGGTTTACTACAAAAAAAAGAGGCTTCACAACAACAAATGTTTATTTTTAAAAAAGTGAAACGATGTGAAAAATAAGGGATAAATAACGCCCTAAAATATATTTAGAAAGGAGATTAAAAATGAGCAATATTGGTTTTATGCAGACGATGATGCAGGGAGCACTTTCAGCAAACACAATGATGCAGGCTGCAAATGCTCAAAGAAGCGCAATGGCAAAGACGGAAGGTCAAATGCGTATTCTTGAGACGGAAATCAAGCTGGGCACGGGAGCCACCGAGTTAAAAGAGAAAGAGCTTGATAAAATGCAGGAACGCCTGGAGACTGCAGAAGATTTGCAGCTGAACACCCTTGAAAATGCAAACACAAGTATTGATAAAGCACTGGAAAACGCCCGTGATGAGGAAAGCAAAAAGGCGGACGAAAAGGACAAAGAGGATAGCAAAGACGCTCAAAAGATAGACACAAAGACTGTCCAGGAGATTTATCAAGAGGCTATGGAAAAAAATAATAAAGCATTATTTTACAGCCAAAGCGGAACTGCTGACAAATCAAAAAGCGATCTTACCGGTATGGCGATGGATTATATGCTGTAATTATGTGCTTATGTGTTAATACGCTATAACTTAAAAAGCGCCGAGGCTTAGGCCTTTCGGCGCTTTGATTTTATAAAATGTTAAAATTATGGTTTATAGAAAAGTTTGAAAAATTTATATTTTTATGTTAGTATTAAGCGTATTTTATGAAGAAGGGGAAGTTAATAAATGAAGACAGGTAGCAAGATTAATTCAAAAGAGTTGACGGTTGTGCTGCTTATAATATATTTAGCTGTTTTATCATGGATTATTTTATTTAAAATGCAATTTAATATTTCTCTGCTTAAAAACATGAATTTTAGGAACGTAAACTTAGTTCCTTTTTCAGACTCACTTGTTGTAAACGGAAAGATCGATGTTTCAGAAATTATTTTAAATATAGCTGTTTTTATCCCTTTTGGAGTATACATGGCTATGATTTTTACCAAGTGGGGATTTTTGAAAAAAACAGCTCCTATTTTTGGAGTTAGTTTGTTATATGAAATATTACAATATGTCTTTGCTGTTGGGGCAAGTGATATAACAGATTTACTTGGAAATACCTTAGGAGGGATAATTGGTATTGCACTTTATTATATTTTACAAAAAATGTTTAAAGAAAAAACATTAAAAATCCTTAACGTCCTTGCTGCCTTTGGAACGGTTGTCGTGGTTCTTTTTCTTGGAATTCTCGTTGTTGCAAACATGTAAAGATTATAATATAAATGATTATACAATAGCTTTATTGGTTTCTACAGTTTCTTTATAGAAAGAATCAAGCAGCTTTGATAATTCTTTTGGAGCGTTTTTATTTACCTCATGACCTGAATTTTTTATGAAGTTCAATTCTGCATTTAATATATTTTCAGCTATATAAATTGAAGCTTTTTTATTTGCTTTGTCTCTTTCGCCGCAAAGCACTAATGTAGGACATGAAATATCATTTAGTCTGTTTGTAAAATTTAAAGCCACCATGGAAGAAGTGAGCTTAATAAAGTCTTTTTTATTAAAACCAAGGTTTTGAAAAGATGCTAATGGAAGAAAGCGGAATATTAAGTTTTGAAATTTAAGCAACGTTTTTGGCATTTTACATTGCGCACCTATTAACACTAATGATTTTGTCATTTTAGGATTATCAAGTGCATAATTTAAAGCTAATACTGCGCCAAGGGAAAGACCGCAAAGGTTTAACGGCTCAGAAATATCTTTGCAATAATCCACTAAGGCGTTATATAAATTGCTATATGTTGCTTCTTTGTTTTTTAAAAGCAACGGTAAATTAAGACAAGTGATATTTTCTTGTT
>CAJUEF010000001.1:29001-29935 GCA_910585035.1 uncultured Christensenellaceae bacterium
GCCCATGTAAAAAAATGTATTTCAATTTAATTTCCTTCTTTTTATTATTTATTATCCAAACGATTTTTAATGTAGTCTATACAAAAGCAAAATATAGCAAGGGATAAAGTTATAGAAGAATTTAATATGTTATCAGATTGATTAAATGAGGCATCATTAATAAAATACTGTGTAAGGTTATTAATTAAAAGGTTTAACGGAATAATCATTAAAAAAGAAATTCCAATGGCAAGATACTTTCTGCGAGGAAGCTTTACAAAAGCAATGTAAGAAAGCCATAGCGCTGTTGCTGTAATTACAGAAATACATGAGCCTAAATAAAATACTAACGGTTGTTTTAAAATGAAGCTTAATAACGCAAGGTAGGGAATAATAAAAACGCTTAATGTAATAAGAGTTTTTTTAATCAGTTTTTCTTTTGCTGTTAAAAGAGTAAATAAAATCAGCATACTAAAAACCAATGAAACAATAACAATTAAAGACCAAGATAAATTTCCCGTTAAAAAATAATCGCATATAAGGCAAACAATAATTGCTATTAGAAAAGAAGCGGATAAACCATATAGTATATTTTGTTTTATTTTTTCAGCTTTTTGAACTGAACTTTTACTTGAAAATTTTATAGCTTTGTTTATTAGTGTTTCTGTTGTTTGTGTATCATTAGAAATATTTATGCCGCCGTTAAGCAGCTCACTTGTTGATATTTCCAGAATTTCTGCCAAAGGAATAATAAGAGATATATCAGGGTAGCAGATATCCCGCTCCCATTTTGAAACAGCTTTATCGGTTATATTTAATTTTTCTGCCAATTCTTTTTGAGTAAGTCCTTTTGCCTTGCGCTGTTCACAAATGAAAGCTCCTATACTTTTATTAGCTTGGGTCTCCATAATGTTATATCCTCCATAACACAGTGTAAAATATTTATGTCCAATAT
>CAJUEF010000001.1:30008-31745 GCA_910585035.1 uncultured Christensenellaceae bacterium
CGGTTTACTGCAAAATTCTACTGTAGGTTGACATGTTATAAGGAAGATAAAGACAAACCTTTACATGACAAGTGATTGCAATGTAAAGGCTTGATGCTAATAATAAATATATTTTAATTCATGTTTTTAAGTATTATATCTATAATAACTTTGTTGCTGTCTTTTGTACCGCTTTTAAGCTGGTTTGATTTATATGCTTCCAGTTTTGAGTTTACTGTGTTCATGGCACCTAGCAAAGTCTCTGAAGTAAGCTGTTCTTGAGGAAGCACGTAGGCGTATCCGCGATCTTTAAAATATGCGGCGTTTTGAATTTGGTCGCCGCGGCTGGATGATGCGGGCAGGGGAATAAGCACCATAGGCTTATTAAGGGCAAGAAACTCAAATATAGAGGTTGCACCGCTGCGAGATACCACAAAATCGCTTGCTGCGATAAAATCCGGCAATTTATCAGACAAAAATTCAAATTGGGCATAGCCCTTTTTATTATTAAGGCTTTTATCCAAATTATTTTTGCCGCAGATATGTATTATATTGTAACTTTTAAGTATATCGTCAAGCTTAGAGCGCAAGGCGGTGTTTATTGCTTTTGCGCCGAGGCTTCCGCCCATAAACATTACTGTTTTTTTTGTAAAGTCAAAGTCCTTTAAAATACTTTTAGCATATGAAACATTGCCGCAAAACAGTTCTTCACGTATAGGAATGCCTGTTAATACACCTTTGTTGCCGGCGTGTTTAAGGGCAGTTTCAAAACATGCACAGATAACGCTGCAATAGGGCATACAAATTTTATTTGCAAGACCTGTTGAATAGTCTGATTCATGAAGCACAACAGGTATTTTAAGATGTTTTGCGGCTATACATACAGGTACGGATACAAAGCCGCCTTTGGAGAAGATAATTTTCGGTTTTATTTTTTTTAATAGACTAAGACTCTGAAAATAACCGCCTACAATTCGGAAAGGATCTGTAAAGTTTTTTACATCAAAATAACGGCGCAGCTTGCCTGTTGATATTTCATGATATATTACAGGAGGCTTTACCATGTTTTTTTCCATTCCTGTTTTTGACCCTATATAGTGAACCTCATATCCATTTTCCAAAAAATAAGGTATAAGCGCTAAATTTGGGCTTATATGGCCGGCAGTTCCGCCGCCGGTAAAGCAGATTTTGTTCATAGGTTTCCCTCGTTATTAAAATAATGTATTTAAAAAATTCATGTTGTTATACTTCTATTTGTATTACATACCTGCATATTATAGCACAAACACAGGGAAAAATTAAGGAGGTTATATGCGTTGAAAAAGAGAACTTTTTGTCTTGTTTTCATTATAGCGTTTACAGTTTTGGTTGCTGTTACCGGCGGATATTTTGTGAACACCTCAAGTCCTTGGTATGGAAGTCTTAAGCTGCCGTCCTTTATGCCTCCTTCCGCACTCTTTATAGTTGCTTGGACGCTTATATATATTTTTACATGTGTCGCTGCGTTTCTTGAATGCAGCAATGGAAACAGCAGTTTATTATATGTATACGCTTTAAACGGAGCTCTTAACGCATTATGGCCTTATGTATTCTTTTTTAAAGAAAATATTGTTTTTGGGCTTTATGTAATTTTTGCTCTTATAATTACAGTTATATATCTTATCAGAAACAGCAGCGATGGAAGAAGCAAGATTTTACTTATACCTTATTTGTTCTGGCTTTTTATAGCGGTTATTTTAAATTACTCAATATTTATGC
>CAJUEF010000001.1:31755-36317 GCA_910585035.1 uncultured Christensenellaceae bacterium
AATAACAATAAATTTTAATAAGTAAATGCTGGATTAATATGTAGATATTGATAATAAGCTGTATTCATATTATAATAATTTAATAAAGTAAAAGAAAAAAGAAGATTTCACGACAAGGAATGATAATAATTTGATAGTTATACAAGCTGCGGCGCAAATTGCTTCTTTAATAATATTTTGCATATGCGCTTATAAAATAATAAAAGTTGCCTTTGGTTTTACTTTTTTTGAGCAAAGCAGGCCCGTATCTGCTGTATCTATGGATAAAAGGGAATATTTAAAGCTGCTGCTGACGGTGGCCGGACTTTTTGCAATTACTATGACCGTTGCGGTTATTTGCTCGGCTATTCAATACGGAGGGCTTTATTTAACGCCTGTTTCTATATACAATTTGCTCAGAGATACCTTTACAAAGGGCGATGCGCTGCATTATATGCACATTGCAAAATACGGCTATGTAACTACCGGTGTTGCTAAAAACTGGATAGCATTTTATCCAATGTTTCCTTTGGTTGTACGTATCGTTAGGGAGGTAGTGAGAAGCTATTATATTAGCAGCGTTATAGTTAATTTTGCTTTTACTTATATTTCAGCTGTGTTTTTGTATAAGCTGGTCACAGCGGAAACAGGGAACAGAAAATATGCTTACAGAGCTGTGCTGCTTATGGTGGCTGCTCCCCAGTCATTATTCTATGTAGCGCCTTACGGAGAGGCGATGTTTTTTGCTTTTACCCTTATAGCTTTATATAACATGAGGCAGGGTAAATTTTTAATCGCTTCTGTATTTGGTTTTTTATCAGCTATTACCCGTAATGTTGGCATTGTTATTGCCGCTGTTTTTGTGCTTGAATATCTTAACCAGCATCTTACAACAATTAAAAGAGAAGGCTCATGGATACCCCATATCACAAAAAGCGTTGCTATGACGTTATTTATTCTTATGGGACAAGCAGCCTATCTTGCCATTAACTGGGCGGTTCATGGAGACCCTATGGCATATTCTGCATTTCAAATTGAATATTGGGAACAGAGTGTTGGTAACTTTGTGTCTACAATTGGATATCTGGTTTCATACATTGCTGATCCGGGAAAAATGGAGTGGATTTTAAATCTTCCCAGCATTGGCGCTTTTATATTTTATCTTTTCTTTATGTATAAAAGGGAGACAAAATACGACCTTCTTACGGTTTTTATGCCCTATGCTATTTCTTTGTAATCTTTGCCCCGACAAGGCTGCTTAGCGGGCTTAGATATTCTATGGTTGCGTTTCCCCTTTATCTTATGATGTGCGATATAGAAGAAAAGTGGTTTTATTCGCTTTTAACAGCCTTTGTTTTTTGGTGGATATATTTTACAGTGGCATTTTCAAGAGGCTTTTACATTTTTTAGAAAAGACCTTTTTAGAAAAAACATATATTTTATATGCGTCAGCGTTATTGCCGTAATTTATAGCAGAAAAATAGCTGAAATAAATTATGGCGCTGAAATAAATTTTTAATGTCGGGTATCGTTTACGAACTCGAACAAGGAGGAAAAATGAATAAAAAACTAACTCAGACAGCAGTTCTTGCGGGGATTTGCATAGTGCTTACCGCGACGGGACTGGGATTTATCAAAACACCGCTTTTAAGCGTGACCTTTGTGCATTTACCCGTTATTTTGGGCGTGTTGCTTGTTGGTGAGAGAGAAGGAATTATTTTAGGTCTTATATTTGGTCTATGCAGCCTATTTTTTAATTTAATAACGCCTACTGCAACATCTTTTGTATTTTATAATCCAATGGTATCAGTATTTCCAAGGGTAATGATTCCTGTTATAATAATTCTTTGTGCAAAGGCTACAAAGAACTGGAAAAAGGATATAAGGGTTATTTGCTGCAGTGTTGTCGGAAGTCTTACCAATACAATACTTGTGTTATCCATGATATATGTATTTTATGCGGCAAGATATGCAGAGGCTCTTGGAGTGGCAAAAGATGCTGTGCTTGGAGTGCTTATGACAACCGCTGCAACAAACGGAATAGGCGAAGCAATTTTTGTGAGCATACTTGCTGTTTTAATAGTAAAGGCTCTTAAAAAGGATTTAGTCATTTAAAAGGATTAGTAAGGAGACATTCGAATGATACTTGGAATGGACGTTGGTAATACTAACATAAAGTTCGGTCTTTTTGATAAGGATAACCTATTACATAGCTGGCGTATGCATAGCGACGTTTTAAAAACTGCAGATGATTACGGAATAAACGTCACCTCTTTTTTTAACAGGGTGGGACTTGATTTGCACAGAGTGGATGGTATAATTATTTCATCGGTAGTTCCTGCAATAAATTATACACTGGAGCATATGTGTAAGCTTTATTTTGATATTGTACCTCTTTTTGTGGGACCGGGAATAAAGACAGGGCTTAACATTCGCTATGATGATACAAAGGATTTAGGAGCTGATAGAATTGTAAATTCTGTTTCTGCTTATTCTCGTTTTGGAGGTCCTCTTATTGTTATAGACGTGGGTACTGCACTTACCTTTAACGTTATTTCAAGAAAAGGAGAATTTCTTGGAGGAGCTATTTGCCCGGGGTTAAGGATAGCCATGAATTCTCTTGCAGCTAATACTGCAAAGCTGCCCAATGTTGAGCTGATTAACCCCGACAGCGTTATAGGAAGAAACACCCAGGGGTGTATTCAATCGGGCTTTTTTTACGGTTATGTGGGCATTATGGACTACATGATTGAAAAGCTGAGAAGTGAGCTTTTGGAAAAAGATGTTAAAATTGTTGCGACTGGGGGACTTGTTAACCTAATTGCAGACGAATGCAAAGAAAAAATGGAAATAGACCCGATACTTACACTGACAGGGTTAAAGATTATATACGATAAAAATGTTTAGGAGGCTTTTTATAAATGAAGGAAATAAAGGTTGGTATTTTGGGCTTTGGAACAGTGGGCTATGGAGTTTACAGAATAATTACTGATGGAAATAAAAACATTTCATCTAAAAATAATATGGACCTTAAAGTATCCGGAGTACTTGTTCGCACTATGGACGAGCCTAATGTAAAGTATGCAAAGGAGCTTTGCACAACAAATATTGATGATATTGTGAAAAGTGATGCGGATATTGTGGTGGAATGTATTGGCGGCAACAATCCTGCAAGGGAATTTATTCTTGCCTGTTTAAATGCTAAAAAGCACGTTGTTACCTCTAACAAGGAGGTTATTGCAAAGAATTGGCATGAACTTGAAAAGGCGGCAAGGGATAATGGTGTGGGCTTATATATTGAAGCTACGGTTGGTGGCGGTATTCCTATTATAAGAACAATTGTTGACAGTATGCAGGCAAATAAAATTGAGAAGGTAATGGGTATAATTAATGGCACTACCAATTACATTCTTACAAAAATGTCTGATGAAGAAGGAGAATTTAACGAGGTATTAAGCGAGGCACAGCGCCTTGGATATGCAGAGGCAGATCCAAAAAATGATGTGGAAGGCTATGACAATATGTATAAGCTTTCTATTTTAGGATCTCTTGCTTTTAATACAAAAGTACCTATTGAAAAGATATACAGGGAGGGCATTCAAAAGGTTTCTCCAAAGGATATTGAAATTGGAAAAGAATTTGGATATGTAGTAAAAATGCTTGCAATAGGAAAAAGGGAAGGTAATAAAATTGAAGTTAGGGTACATCCTACAATGATTCCAAAAGAGCATCCTCTTGCAAGTGTCAACGGTGTGTTTAACGCTATTTTCCTTCATGGAGACAGTGTGGATGACGTTATGCTTCCAACTGCAAGTGCAGTTGTTTCCGATGTGATATATGCCGCTAAGATGATGGATGCTCCTGTATACACTGCCTTTGACCAGCAGGTTGACAGCAGCATTGAATTTGTTGATAATTTTAAAACTGCCGCATTTATAAATATAACCGTTAAAGACGAGGTTGGTGTGCTTTCATCTATTACCGCTCTGCTTGCAAAGAGAGGGGTAAGCGTTGCTGCAATGGTGCAGAAAACCAAGAGCACAGAGGGAGTTGTTAAGCTTATATTTATAACTCACGAGGCTCATGAAAATGATATTGAAGCAGCTATTCAGGATATACTGGAGCTTCCGGCTGTTGTTATGATAAATAATATTATAAGAGTTGAAAATTAATTTTACTAAATATTAAAGGTTTGGCAAGCGTCGCTTGACAATGGATTTTCTAAATAAAAAGGGCGTTTTAACGCCCTTTTTATTTAAACGCTATAAAATACGAATTTTTACCAGTTGTTAATTTTACCGTAATAATTATCAAATAATATAAATGTAAGGAGAAGCGGTGTTTGGATTTGTGCGTCCCTGTGAAGACAAGCTAAGCAAGCAGGAAAAAGAAATATTTAGAAGCTATTACTGTGGTGTATGTAAAAGTATTGCTAGAAGATATACTCATATGGCAAGATTTACTTTGACATATGACTGTACATTTCTTGCTATGTTTTTAACAGCTGTTAAAGAAAGCAGACCGGAAACTCAAAATACCATGTGCGTATGTCGCAAGAGGAATGTGGTAATAAGCGATATTGT
>CAJUEF010000001.1:36379-54406 GCA_910585035.1 uncultured Christensenellaceae bacterium
GGCAAGAGCAGCTTTTAAAAGAGCGTTTAACAAAGCAAAAAAGAAAAATCAAAAAATTGATATACTGATAAAGAGTAATCTTGAATATCTTTATTTACTTGAAAAGGATAAATGCAGCGAACCTGATTTGGTTGCAGAGGCATTTGGCAGGCTGCTTGAGGGCATAGCAGGTATGGGATGCGATATGGATAAAAACGCAATGGGAGTTTGTTATAACCTTGGTAAATACATATATTTGCTGGATGCTTATGTAGATTATGATAAAGACGTTAAGAATGGGAGCTATAATGTCTTTCACTGTAAATACGGCAACGCAGAAAATTTGATTGAAAAAATATCATTTTTGCTGGAATGCACTTTATCTGAAATGGTGCAATATTACAAAAGAATTGAAATTAAAATGAATAAAGAAATATTAGATAATATACTTTATCTTGGTATAATCGAGCCGCTTTTAAAAAAAGATAACAGCGAGGAGGGTGAGAGTAAATGAATCCGTATTCTGTACTTGGAGTAAGTGAAAACGCAAGTAAAGACGAAATTAAAAAGGCTTATCATAGATTGGTTAAAGAAAATCATCCTGACAGATTTTTAGACGAAGAAGAAAAGAAAAAGGCGACGGAACGTTTAGCAAGGATAAATGAAGCCTATAATATGATTGAGAAAAGGCAGAGCGGCAGCGCTTTTTATAAAGAAGCGTATAAAAACGGATACAGCTCTGGGTATGGAGGTGACAGCAGTGAGGCTTTTGCAAAGGTGAGAAGCTTTCTTAGCGTTAACGATATTTTAGGCGCGCAAAGCTTGCTTAACGCTATACAAAACAGAGATGCACAGTGGCATTATTTGCAGGGAATTGTTTATTTTAGACAAGGATACTATGAAGCGGCACGACGTCATTTAAAAATGGCAGTTGATATGGAGCCTATGAATAGTGAATATGTTTCTGCATATAATAATCTTGAAGCAAGCGCAGGTGGATTTTTCAGCTCTAATCCTTACATAAATATCAGAGGTTTTGATACCAGGAGCTGCCTTATGCCCGGTGTGTGTATGGCGGGATGCACGGCGCTTTGCTGTACAAGCTGTTTACTGGACAGTTTAGCTGCAACCATGAGAATGTGCAGGTGCTAGTATATTGTGGATGAACTAGTCTGAAAATATGTTTTAAAGACCGGCAGTGGGCAGGTAGGTGTAAATTTGCATAGTATATGACGAGGCTTATAATATTTTAACAAGGAGATAACATGATTTTACGCGGTGAAGTGTACTACGCTGATTTAAGCCCGGTAATTGGCAGTGAGCAGGGCGGTGTCCGACCTGTTTTAATTATACAGAATAAATACAGCCCGACAATTATAGTAGCAGCAATTACTTCTAAGACAGATAAAAAGAAGCTGCCTACACATGTGGATATAGGAGATGTTCTCTCTAAAGAATCCATAGTATTGCTTGAACAAATCCGTACTATTGACAAAGCCCGCCTGAGACAAAAAATCGGCGTGGTAAAAGAAGAGGTTATGAAAAAAATAGACAGCGGACTTAGTCTTAGTGTGGGAACCATGTGATAAAAGGGGATGCTTTGCATTCCCTTTTTATTATAAGTTTTTAAATTAAAAGGATTAGAGGGATTTTATGAAAAATAAACTGTTACTTAAACAAATATTTGTAATAATAATTGGGTGTGCCATAGCTTCTTTTGGCATTAATGCCTTTTTAGTACCTAACAGCATAGCGGCTGGTGGGTTTTCAGGAATAGCGATACTTGTAAACACGGCAGTTGGAATTCCTGTTGGCGCAGCTTTATTTGCTTTGAATGTTCCGCTTTTTATTGCTGCTTTTCGTCAGCTTGGAAAGGGATTTGTTTTAATAAGCCTTTTTGGAACGGTTCTTTATTCTGTATCAATTGATTTGCTCAAATTTTTGCCTGTGTTTACAAGTGATTTGGTGCTTTGTTCTATTTATGGCGGCGTGTGCGTTGGATTTGGATATGGCATTATTTTAAAATATGGCGCCACTACAGGGGGCACAGACATGATGGCCAAGCTAATATCAAATAAATACGGCAGCTTTCCCATTGGTCAAATGATGTTTTTAATGGATTTACTTGTAATTATTTGCTCGGTAATCTTAATTGGACTTGACAAGGGATTATATGCCATAATATCTGTGTTTGTATCTACGAAAGTTATTGACATAATAATTCAGGGAACAAGCAGATCCAAAGGCTTTTTTATCGTTACAACAAAGGGAGACGCAGTTTCAGGATCAATCATGTATCAGTTAGGAAGGGGAGTTACGATTTTAAATGCTACAGGGGCATATACAGGCAAAAAAAGGGATGTGCTTTTATGCGCTGTAAGCAACAGAGCGGAAATTACAGCTATGAAAGAAATTATTTATAAGTGGGATAAAGATGCCTTTGTTCTCATAGGTGATATGACGGAAATACTTGGAGAAGGATTTTATGATATTTTAGGATAGGTATATAAAATAAAGACAATTTTATATAAAGTTAGATTTAAATTTGTGGTAATTACAATACTTATAACAATTTGACAAACATACAGTATGTATGTTAATATGCAAATGAGAGGTAAATTACTATGAAACATAAAGATTATTACGATGATAACTACATTCAAGATTTTTCTAAAAAGCTTGCTTTGGTAATTCCTGATTTTGACCAAAAATTATTTTTAGACAATTTAATTGGAACACTTGATAATAAGGAATTATTTGCACGTTTTGACTGTATAGTAGATGCTATGCAGAAAAGCGTGGGAAATGATTATTCAAAAAATATTGAAGGCTTTTTTAATTTACTTGGTCCGGAACTAAAAGAGGCAAAAGGAATGTTAAGTTTTGGATGGTGGCTGTGGCCTGTTAGCAGATATGTTGAACGGTATGGAAATTATGACTGGGAGTTATCCCTTGAATTTTTAAAAGAACTAACAAAAAGATTTACAGGGGAATACGCTATCCGTCCTTTGCTAAAAGAACACCCTGCCCAGGTAATGGATCAATTGATTATTTGGACAAAAGATGAGAATGTTCATGTGCGAAGACTTGCAAGCGAGGGAGTTAGAATACGTTTGCCCTGGTCGCCAAAATTATTTGTTGCACTAAATGAATTTGAGAGGTATTCGGCTATACTTACAAACTTAAAAGACGATCAAGAAAAATTTGTGCAAAAAAGCGTTGGAAATAATTTGAACGACCTTTACAAAGAAGATCCTGAAAAAGCAGAAATTATTATTGAAAAGTGGAGAAAAACAGGTCAAAGCAAGGCTCAGGAATGGATTATTAAACATGGAATGAGAAATAAAAAGGCTGATTAATATGTCAGTGGTGGCGGCTAAGAAAAAATATTAATTTAAAGCAGCATACTTGGAGGACTGTAAAAATGAAAAAAGAGGAAGCCAGCTATAAAACTATTGCTACTTTATTAAAAGTAGCAAGACGGCACTTTACAGAGTATGGCTATTTTGACGTATCATTAGAAAATATTGCCGAAGAAGGAAACGTAACAAGAGGTGCGGTTTACCACCATTTTAAAAATAAACAAGGACTTTTTACGGCAGTGCTTGAATGTGTTCAAAAGGATGTTTCTATAGCAATAGAAAAAGAGGCGATGAAAAGCGATGATCCATGGCAACAACTAGTTTTAGGAGGGGTTGGTTTTGTAAAAGGCGCCAACGCAAAGGAGAATAAACGCATATTATTGGTTGATGCTCCGGCAGTGCTTGGTTGGGCTACCTGGAGACAAGTTGACAAGGAGAACTCAATGAATGTTTTGCAGGAACACATAAACGATTTGAAAACGTGTGGATTTTTACATAATGATGTTGATACAAAGCTTATGACTTATTCTGTTTCTGGAGCTTTAAATGAACTGGCGTTAAATTATAATGAAAATGAAACAAAAAACAGCGATGAAAAAATTATCAGCACAATAACAAAATTAGTATATGGTTTTAGAAAAATATAAAAGTTATTTGAAAAAATAAAGTTTTTGCAGGCTATAAAGCTAAAATGTTGTTTGTAAACTGCTTAACGCTTTTCTGTTTTAAGTGTTGTTAAATATAACATAGTATAATAATTTAATTAAGGAGGAAATTACAATGTCATACATACTAAATGGTGTAACTATTAGAACAAATGATACGAAGGATGGTTTAAAAAAGATTGATGAACTTTGGAATGATATTATGATTGGAAGAATTCCAATTTTATTTGACAGTGAGCATAATGGTCAAGAAGGAATATCACCGGTTGCAGTATACGGCAACTATGAAGCAGACGAGGTCGGCAATTATGATGTTAACAGTGATTATGACTTGAGTATTTTAGGAGTAATGGCGGATTTTTTTGAAGAAATGGAGCAAAAGGTAAATAGTGGATTTTATAAAAAATATGATGTGAGTGATGAAAACGGAGATATTGGCATATGCACTCGAAAAGCGTGGAAAATTGTTTGGGATGAGCAAAAAAGTGGTAAAATTCAAAGGTCTTTCACTACGGATTATGAAAGCTCAGTTCCTGCTAAATACGCAAAAGATAAAAAAGCACATTGTTATCTTTATATTGCAGTTCAACGATAAATCAGAAATGAAAACTCCCTTAAGCGGTTTTAACAAAGGGAGTTTTTTATTTTTTAGCAGTAATTCTAAGAAAGATATTTTTAGGAGTAATATACATAAAAAAATGTTTTGTTCTACCTCTTTTATATGTCGTTCGTTTGATGCTTGAATGAATAAAGCAAATAATGCTCATATTATTCTAGAGGTGATTTATTTGAAATCCGTATGGAGTATGAGCAGGCAGGGGAGCGAAGCTAAACAATTAGATGGAAATGTTACTACAGATGTTTTGATAATAGGTGCGGGCATGGCCGGAATACTATGCGCTTATTTTTTAAAGGAGAGAGGAATAAATTATATTCTTGTTGACGGCGGCAGAGCGGGTGATGGAATAACTTGTAATACCACGGCAAAAATTACTGCACAGCATAGCTTTATATATCAAGAAATTGTTAAAAGCTATGGGGTTGCTAAAGCCGAAATGTATCTTAAAGCTAATATGGAAGCGCTTGATAAATATTTAGAGCTGGGACAAAAGGTTGACTGCAATATGGAAAAGGCTGATTCATATGTTTATTCTAGCGATATGCATAAAGTTGATAACGAGATTAAAGCTCTGTTACGCATTGGATATAAAACAAAGTTTATAGAAAAAGTACCTCTTCCCGTAACTGCCGCAGGAGCTGTTGGATTTGAGGGACAAGCTCATTTTAATCCTCTTATGTTTATTGATGGCATAAAAGACGAGTTGAATTTATATGAAAATACTTATGTGAAAGAGTTGGACGGCAGAAGGGCAATAACCGATAAAGGAGTTATAAGCGCTGCCAAAATAATCATAGCCACACATTTTCCTTTTATAAACAGGCACGGCTTTTACTTTATGAAAATGTATCAGCACCGCTCTTATGTTGTTGCTATAAAGCCGGATTATAATATAGACGCCATGTATGTTGACGAGAATGATAAGGGAATGTCCTTTAGGCAGTATGAGGATATGCTTTTTGTCGGAGGAGGCGGACATAAGACAGGTAAGCTTGGCGGCGGGTGGCAGGAATTAAGACAGTTTATAAAGCGCAATTATCATGACAGTCATGAGATTTGCCACTGGGCTGCCCAAGACTGTATGACGCTGGATAAGATTCCCTATATAGGAGAATACAGCAATGGAACTGCCGGGCTCTATGTGGCTACCGGTTTTAATAAATGGGGAATGACTTCCTCGATGGTATCCGCTATGATACTTGCAGATATGATAGAGGGAAAAGAGAATGATTATGCAAAGGTTTTTGATCCTAGCAGAAGCATGCTTAAACCTCAAATACTTGCTAATCTTGGTTCTACAGTGAAAAATTTAATAACTCCTACCAGCCCCAGATGTACTCATCTTGGATGCGCCCTTAAATGGAATAAACAGGAAAGAACTTGGGATTGTCCTTGTCATGGCTCAAGATATGATGAAAATGGGAATATTATAGATAATCCGGCAATGAGAGATTTAAAAAAATAATATTGATATAATTAAGTAAAAAAGCCTATCTTTCTAAAAGACAGGCTTTTTATTTTGGAGAGATGGAAGGACTACATCAAATTAAAATTAACTTCAATTTTATCTTTGCTATTTGCTGATACCTGGTGTGGTCTTGAACGGCGGTTATTTTTATGAGCTTTAAGGGTATAGTTAGCTCTTGGTCCCTTAAATTCATAACAGCCTTCACAGTCTGTCAGGCATTCTGCCACTACCTGTCTGTTGCGGGTTACGACAACTGTTGCCAGGTGAATGCCTTGACCTCGATATGTTACTCTGCCCTCTATTATAATTTGATTTTCACAGGGACACTCGTTTTCTATCCGTTCCTGAGGACATTCATTGGCGGCTGTTTCCGCTTGCTCTTGAATACAAGGTCTGTTATTATTTGGTCTGCTGCTACTTTGTCTGCTGCTACTTTGTCTGTTATTATTCTGTCTGTTGTTTTTGCACTGTCTTGTATTAGACTGGTTGTTCATGGTTTCACCTCATTTCCATATATTTTATGTTGTTATATTAAAAGTTGTGATTTATAGGTTTATTTATTGTTTTAATATTATGATAAATAAAACGCTTATCATTTTTTAACTATTGTGGTAGAATACACATATGAAAGAAGATAATTTAAAAATAAGGTTTGGTCCTGCTGGTAACAGTGAGAAGTTTTATGAAGACGGACACAAGTCCAGCCTGGAAGCGCCGAAATGGATTCATGACCAGGGTCTTAATGCTTTTGAATATTCCTTTGGCAGAGGAATAAAACTAAATGAAGAGATGGCTGTAAAGCTTGGACAGGAAGCAAAAAAATATGATGTTGCAATGAGTGTACATGCTCCTTATTACGTTAATTTAGCAACCTTTGAAACAAAAAAAGAGGAAGGCAATAAAAAATATATTTTTGATACCTTTAAAATGGCAAGGCTTATGGGGGCGGACAGAGTTACGCTGCATCCCGGCTCTTGCGCTAAAATAGACAGGAAAAAGGCATTTTTGCAAAATCTTAGCGCATTTAGAGATATATTTAGTATTCTTTGTGAAATGGGTTATGAAGATATTATCATATGTCCTGAAACCATGGGAAAGCTAAACCAGCTTGGTGATGTGGAAGAGATAATAGAAATGTGTTCTGTGGACGAACGAATAATTCCAACTATTGATTTTGGACATGTAAATGCCAGAACAATGGGGGCTCTTAAAACTCAGGATGACTATAAAATACTGCTGGATACTTTGGAAAACGGCATAGGAAAAGAGAGAGTGTGCCGACTGCACAGCCATTTTAGCCGAATTGAGTTTACGGATAAAGGCGAAAAGTGTCATTTAACATATGACGATACCCGCTTTGGTCCTGATTTTGAACCGCTGGCACGGGAGATTGTCAGAAGAAAAATGAAGCCGAGGATTATTTGTGAAAGCAAGGGTACCATGGCAAGAGATGCAAGGACTTTTAAAGACATATATGAAAGGGTAAATGCAGGGACTGCGGCGATTTTTTAAATACCCTAGTCAAATTTACAATAATATGATATAATAGGCAGGTGTGTAAATTGGATTATCCAATGATAATTTCATCCAGAGCAAATGTGTATTTTTATTCAGGATTAAAAAGCAGCAATGCAATGCTGATTATTTATAAAAAAGAAAAGGTGCTTATTACTGACAGCAGATATGAGGAAGCAGCCAGAAAAACAGGTCTTAATGTGGCAGTGGCAAAGGGTGGAAGTGACCTTTGCGACGTGGCTTTGGAGATACTTTCTCAGCTTAAAAGCGAAATTATCGCTTATGAGGATTACGATATGCTGGCAAAGGACTTTTTAAGATTTGCAGGTAAGTATAAAATGCTGCCGGTATCCGATGAATTTTTAAAGGTGAGAGGGAAAAAAGACGAAGCTGAAGTCACAAGGATGCTGACAGCTTCCCGAATTGCTTCAGGAGCTTTTGACAAGGTTTTTAACGAGATTAAAGAAGGTGTGACAGAAACTTCTGTGGCAGCGTTGCTGGATTTTTATATGAGAGCAGGAGGAGCACAGGGAACTTCTTTCGACACTATTGTTGCTTTCGGCGAAAATGCCAGCATGCCTCATCATGAGCCTGACGGAACAGCGCTTAAAAAAGGCGATTGTGTGCTTATAGACATGGGAGCCAGATTTGAGGGCTACTGCTCGGATATGACCAGAACATTTTTTATGGGCGAGCCGGCAAATGAGGATAAAAAGATTTACGAAATAGTCCTTCGTGCTCAGGAGGAGGCTCTTAACGCAGTTCGTGACGGGGTGTCATGTAAAGCTGTGGATAATGTTGCAAGAAGCTATATTGAAGCCAGCGGATACGGAGAATATTTCGGACATGGACTTGGGCACGGCGTTGGGCTGGAGATACATGAATATCCAAAAGTTAACGGAGCCAGTGAAGATATACTGGAAACCGGCATGGTTATTACTATTGAGCCAGGAATATATCTGCCTGGGCGAATTGGAATACGCATTGAGGACATGGTGTTAGTTACTAGGGAAGGTCATATAAACCTTACTGATACAGATAAAAAAATGAAAATTAAATGATGGAGGATAAAAAATGATTTCAGCAGGCGATTTTAGAAAAGGAACTACTTTTGAAATGGATGGAGGAGTTTGGAGCATCGTTGATTTCCAGCACGTTAAACCGGGTAAGGGCGCTGCTTTTGTGCGCACCAAGATTAAAAACGTTATAACAGGCGGCACAGTGGAAAAAACCTTTAACCCAACAGATAAATATCCAAAGGCGCAGATTGAGCAAAAGGATATGCAGTATCTTTATAACGACGGTGAGCTTTACTACTTTATGGATAACGAGACCTATGAGCAGCTTCCTTTGGACCATGGCAAGGTGGAGGATGCGCTTCCTTATATTAAAGAAAACATGAATGTTTCAATTAAGTTTTTCAAAGGAGAGGCTTTTTCAGTTGCTCCGCCTAACTTTGTTGAAATGGTTGTTACAGAAACTGACCCTGGATTTAAGGGAGACACTGCAACAGGCGGCACCAAGCCTGCTGTAATTGAGACCGGCGCTAAAATCAACGTTCCTTTGTTTGTTGAAGAAGGTCAGACAATTAGAATTGATACCCGCACAGGGGAATACATGGAAAGAATCTAACTTTAAAGAAAGGAAAAATTTATGGATAATATTGAAAGGTCTATCGTATATTTAAGAGGGCTTATTGATGGCTGCGGATATGACGATGATACTAATGAGGGCAGGATATTTAACGCCATTGCAGACGTTTTGGAAAATATTTCTGACGAGGTTCAAACCCTATCCTCAAGAGGAAGATACTGTGAGGATATGATAGACGAAATTCTTGACGATGAGCTTGATGAGCTTGACGATGAAGAATTTGACGAAGATGATTTTGTTGAAGTTGAATGCCCTAATTGCCATGACGTGGTACTCTTTGACAACGAAACATATGAAAAAAATGATAATTTAATTTGTCCTAACTGTTCTGCAACAATCTAGCACTTTAATAGGAGTGATATTTTGAACAAGATAATAGACACCTATGAAAAATACAGAGAGCCGCTGCTATATGTAATAGTCGGCGGGCTTACGACTGCCGTAAATTTTGTTGCTTATTTTTTGTGTTCAAGGAAGCTTGGCATATCTCCGTTTATCAGCAACGGGGTTGGATGGGTCTGCTCTGTTACCTTTGCTTATTTTACCGATAAGATAGTTGTATTCAGATCTAAAAATTTTGGGTGGCTGAATATTTTAAGAGAAGCGGCTGCATTTGTTGCCGCAAGGCTTGCAACTGGATTTATGGACATGGGTCTGTTTTTTCTTCTTAACACTCTTATGGGTCTGAATGACTTTTGGGTAAAGGTGTTTATAAACGTACTGGTTGTTGTTGGAAATTATTTGTTTAGTAAGTTTGTTATATTTAAAAAGCCAAAGACGAATTAAAAAAACTCCAAAGTGCAATTATGCACTTTGGAGTTTTTGAGGTTTATTTTACTTTTTCTTTTAAAAAAGAAAAAGTAACAAAAAGAAAATTATATGTGGTATGGGGAAATATTATTTACAATTATTATTCGTCTTTGCTGTTTAGCACATAATTTTCTTGTATATAAATGTAAAACAAATTAATAATAAGCGATGACATTTCATCCTTTTGTTTAACATTTACCGATATAAACATCTTATATAGTTTACTTTGTTCATCCAACATATTATTTCTAATCCATGTTCCAAACCCAAAATGATATAAAAATAAGTCTGAATACTCATGTCTTAAAAATTTTTTTATATCCTCATTTTTAAAAAGTTTTTCCATTAAAGGGAAGTTTTTTTCTATTTCTTTGAATAATTTCATATTTAATACCAATAATACGTTTATGTAACGTATTATAACTCAAAATATATGTTAATGTCAAGTAAAATACGTTATATAAACGTGGTAATTAATATGAAAAAAATATTATTTGGGGATAACAAGAATATTATTTACAAAAAATTAAAGATTTATAGAAATAAAAATGATTTAACCCAAGAACAACTTGCATCAAAAATGCAGGCTATGGGCTCAAATATTGACCAGCAAATGATAAGTAAAATAGAAAATAACACACGACTTGTTACAGATTATGAGTTGGCATGTTTTTGTGTTATATTTGGCGTAAAGGCTGAGGATTTGCTTGAGGATATTTTGTTGTTATAAACAAGCTATTAATTGCTTTTTATTCAAAAGATAAAAATGTAGTTAGCAATTAAAAAGGTGTTTATACAAATATTTTAGTCTCTGAACGTATCATTGGTTTTTCTTTTGTTACTTTTCTTTTTTTCTAAAAAGAAAAGTAAAAGAGAGTTACTCAATATTGCTTACATTATTGGAAAAGGCGACTTTGTGCAGCCCTGAGTGCTTGCTGAAATAGTCTGTTATGGGGGTGAGCTCCAGCTTTGAGGCACGGAAAACGCCTGATGGCAGGGTTTGGTTAATATTATCTATAGCGTGCTCTAACGCTTCATCTTTTAAAGCATCGACAGCAGTCAGGTTAAGCTGAAGCTCATTTACTGTAAAATCATCTACAGTTACGGTGATAGCACGGACTGATGGGTGAAAAGACTTATGGAGATGATAGAGAGATATAGCTTCCCTTGATATATACCTGGTGGAACAGGTGTGAAAGGGAAGATTGGCGCTGTAATTTGTAATTTTCATATCAGGATTTTTTATTGTGATGTGAACACGCTTTCCACGGTAATTGTATCTTCTCATGCGGTGGGTCAGCTCTTCCGTTAAACAAAATATGAGATGGCTTATCTGCGAGTCGCTTGTGAGGTTTACGGGCATGGTTATTCCTGTGCTAAGGCTTTTGTGAATACGTTTATGGCTGTGGTGTGCAATGGAAGCGCTGTCAATGCCGTTGGCTTTATCTATGAGGCGTAAGCCGTTAATTCCAAGGCGTTTTTTTATTATATTCCTGTCTGCTTTTGCCAGGTCTCCAATGGTAAATACATTAAGCTTATGAAGCTTATTTGTGGTGGAATGTCCCGCAGACATAAGGTTATCTACAGGGACATTCCATATTAATTTTTTAAAATTGTCTTCAGTAATTGCAATTAATTCGTCATTGCCGGCAAGGTGACTTCCCAGCTTGGCAAAGGATTTATTAAAGGAAACCCCAACAGAAACGGTAAGCCCTGTTTCATTTTTTATGGTGTTCATTATTTCTTTTGCAACAGATACTCCGTTATCCTCTCCTTTTATGTTTGTAATATCCAGCCAGCATTCATCTATGCCAAAGTTCTCAATATAATCGGAATAGCTGCGGTAAATCCCGTATATTTTTTTTGAGTAGTTTATATAATCTTCATAATCTGTGTGTACTGTTACCAGCGATTTGGATTTGTTTTTACAATCGCCCACGGTATCTCCCGTATGTATACCGCATATTTTGGCCTTTTGATTTTTTGCAATGACAACTCCGTGGCGAAGTGAGGGATTGCCGCATACTATTACCGGCATGTCAATAAGCTCGGGACGTTTGCAGCACTCTACAGATGCATAGAAGCTGTTTAAATCTGAATGTAAGATACATTTTTTCATAGATACCACCACCAAAACAAATGTTTGTATATGTATTATAACACAAACATTTGTTTGATAAAATATACTTGTAATAAAATTTTGTTGGAAAATATTTTTATATGTAGTATAATTATAGTTAATATCCCCATATAGGATATTAATACAGCATATATGTATTATGAATTTTTTGGGAGGAAAACAGCATGAAAATAACTAAGGTAGTAATACCTGCTGCAGGCTTTGGAACCAGATTTTTACCTGCAACAAAGGCGCAGCCTAAAGAAATGCTTCCTATTGTGGATAAACCAACAATACAGTATATAGTTGAAGAGGCTGTGAGGGCCGGGATTACCGATATATTAATTATCACGGGAAGGAGCAAAAAGGCAATTGAAGACCATTTTGATTCTAATCCGGAACTTGAGAGCGCTCTTGAGAAAAAAAATAAAACAGAGCTTTTAAACATTGCTCGTGCTACTACAAGCATGGCTAATATTCATTACATACGCCAGCATGAAATGCTGGGGCTGGGACACGCAATACTCCAGGCAAGAACTTTCATTGGAAACGAACCTTTTGGAATTATGCTTGGAGATGATGTTGTGGACAGTAAAGTGCCTGCAATAAAGCAGCTTATGGATATAGCATATGAAAAGGGAAGCAGCGTTTTAGGCGTGCAGCGTGTAAAACAAAGCGATATTTCCAAATTTGGAATTGTGGATGTTAAAGAATATATATCAGGATATGATGACAGGCTGTGCAAAGTTAATACTCTTGTGGAAAAGCCAAAAGCAGAGGAGGCGCCAAGCGATATTGCTATTCTTGGGCGCTATGTGGTAACTCCCGAAGTGTTTGATATTCTTGAGAAAACAAGAGAAGGAGCCGGCGGAGAAATACAGCTGACCGATGCTCTTAAAGTGCTTGCAAAACAGCAGGATATGTATGCTTATAATTTTAAGGGAAAGAGATATGATGTAGGCGATAAAATGGGATTTTTAAGCGCAACTGTGGAAATGGCTCTTAAGAGAGAAGAATTCAAAGAAGAATTCAAAGAATACCTAAGGGGTATTGTGTCATCCTTTTAATATGTAATCGGAGGTAGATCATGGAATCACAGAAGAGTAAGCCAAACAGTAAAATGATTGTTTGGATAATTGTTGGAGTTATAGCAGCGGCTGCAATTATATTTGCCGCAGTCAAGTTTATGCCTCAAAAATCTTCAGAGAACGACCAGCCAAGTTCATCAATATCAGGATATTACAGCTCGTCTCAAAGATATAACGGAGGCAGTGCAAAGACAAATAAAAATATAAATGTCAGTGAAGCGAAAGTTCAAAACAACGCAGACGGCGCAAAAGTTCAATTAAAGTTTAAGCTTGGCTCCAAAGCTTCGGGAGTTGATGAAACTAATATTGGAAGCGTTCCTGAATTCAGCGTTTACTGTTTGGAAAACCCTTATAGAATGGTGGTTAAAATAAGCAGCGTGACATTTTGGGATTATGAGGATTCTTTTGAGGGCATCAATTCAGAGGGGATTGCTATAGATATGTTCCGCCCTTATACAAGCACTCTTAATGAGGGAGATTCTCAGGATATATATCTGTTCTTCCAGATGAAAAATGACCTTGCTTTTAAAGTGTCTGAAAATAGTGACAGCATTGAAATAGATGTTAAAAAAGCAGGAGAGCAAAGCGGAGAAAAGGCGTGGTATGTTATTTCAAGCCTATATTATGATTGGGAAAAGATGATAGACCAGGTTGAGCTTAATCCGACATCTACTAATGATTTTACGAAGCAGGTTCTTATATCAAAGCCTTTTGCCTCTCAGGAAGATGCCAAGAGTTTTGCAGACAGCATTGCGCCTGTTTTACAACAATTAAATCTTTCAGAAGCACTGGCAATAAAGGAAATGGCAAAAGGAGAGCTTCCTTTATACGATGATAATTCAGACGATTCTGTTTTTATCAATAACCCGGTTATAAGCGTTGGCGGTAATGAAAGAACCTTACCTTTGCTTATGTCATACGGTCAGTATTTATGTTCAACTCCTGATGGAAAGACTATGCTATTTGCGAAAGATATATCTTTTGAAGTTGAAAACGACGTTAAATTTTATGTAGAGCTGTGGACAACAGAAATAAGCGGAAAGGCTACTAAGCTTAATATAGGAGAGTTTGCGGCTATTGACAA
The DNA here is from genome assembly GCA_910585035.1 of uncultured Christensenellaceae bacterium. GTDB lineage: Bacteria > Bacillota > Clostridia > Christensenellales > MGBC116941 > MGBC116941. Next base: position 50,742 of record CAJUEF010000001.1, read on the forward strand.
GGCAGCATTTTCGCCTGACGGAAAGAAATTAGCTCTCCTTAACAATACCAGTAATTATTCTCTTGAAGTCTATGATTATGATACTAACGAGATAATTAATCTTGGTGAAGAGGGTATTGGCAACATGGTAGCCAATTTTTCATGGGATGAACACAGCAATCTTATGCACGTAGTTGCGGGAGATAACGGAGTGTTCCAGATGAAAACTTATGATTTCTCCAAGCCATATGGCAGCAGGATTACAGTGCTTAGCGAAACGCCTCTTGACCAGAATGCCGGTTTTAAATATTCAGGAGGACAACTTTACTATGATATTCAAACCATAACAGAACAGGGGTATGACGGCACAATATACAGAATTGGAAACGGACAGAGCACTCAGGTTGCGAAGGGAATATCTTTTGAAATTTCACCGGATGGAAAATATATTGCTGTAAAAGATATTACCGATACAAGTTCTTTTAGCAGCTTAGAAGATATGGAGTTTGGAGAGGGAGCCAAAGTTTACGGGCTTAAGCTTGTTGAGCTTGCTACAGGCAAAGAAATAAGAATAGCTGAAAATGCTGATATAGGAAATTTTGTTTGGGCTGTTGATTCCAGCAAACTTTATTATGCTGAAAACAAGCAAATTGATAGTCCGGATGAAAAATATTACTATGAGCTTCATTCATTTCAGCCGTCAGGTGGAAAAAATGAGACGGTGGCAGGCATGAAAACTGATTACTTTGTTTGCACAAAGGAAACCAATACATTGCTTGTATCTGACTTTGTAGGCGCCAATTATGCCACTTATTTAATGGATATAAACAATATAAATAAATAGGAGATTTTAACATGAGAAAAGGAACAATAGTTTTAGATGGCGGAAATAAAATTGATTTTGAGCTTTACGATAAACATGCCCCTAATACGGTTAGAAATTTTGTGGGACTTTCAAAAATGGGATTTTATAATAATTTAACATTTCATCGTGTTATTCCGGGATTTGTAAGCCAGGGAGGATGTCCAAGAGGTGATGGCACAGGCGATGCGGGATATACTATTGACTGCGAAACCGATGGTAATCCTTTAAAACATGAGGTAGGCGCGCTTTCAATGGCTCATGCAGGAAGGAATACGGGAAGCTGCCAATTCTTTATTGTTCATGAGCCTCAGCCTCATTTGGACGGTGTTCATACGGTTTTTGGAAAAGTTACAAATGGAATGGAATATGTGCTTAATATGAAACAGGGACAAAGGATTGAAACTATAACTATAGAAGAATAATCGGAAATAGAAATGAAAAAAATTTTTTCAAAGAAAAGTAACCGTATAAAGCTTATGGTATTGCCTTTTATAATATTGCTGTGCGCAGGCATTATTAGTTATTCTTATTTAAAAAGCAAGAAAAATATTTCAGAGGCGGAAGCGCATCAGGTTGTTGCTCAAAGCTATGATAAAAAGCAGGCGGGAAGCGTTGAATCAATAATTGAGTATGGAGAAAAATATTCGATTACCATACACTATCCTTTTACAAAAAACAGCAACATTGACCAAAAGATTTACAGTGATGTTATTTTATATATGAATAACTTTAAGGATGAATCAAATGGATATGACGGCAAACAAAATTATTTGTACATAGATTATGATTCTTATGATATTGACGGTGAGTATATAAGTGTATCCTTTAATACTGAAAAGGGTATTTATGGTTATGCACATCCTGAACACACTGTAAAAAATTACGTTTATAAAATTAGCAATGGGACAAGGCTTATTTTAGGCGACGTTATACTAGAGGATAAAACATCTGATTTTATTGACGCTGTTATATCAGGTTTAAAGGATAAATATGAAGAAGCTAAAGCTGATGGTGAAAATGACATAAATGCTCTTGTTTATGAATATATAGCTGCAAATCCATATTGTTTTTATTTTGATACGGAGGGTATGGTTTTAAAATTTGACGTTTACTCTATAATGTCCGGTTCGCAGGGAATTCCTGAAATTACAATTCCATATGCAAATGTTAAAAGATTTTTTAAGCCGGAATTGAAGATCTCGTATGTGGAGAATGAACTTGAAAAACAGCAAGAGGAATTAAGCGCTTCTAAAAATATTAAAAAAGCAGTGCGTGAAATAGATAAAAATAAGCCTATGGTGGCTTTGACCTTTGATGATGGACCACACCCAGAATATACAAGAAGTATATTAAAGGCATTAAATCAGCATAAAGGAGCTGCAACTTTTTATGTGCTTGGAAACAGGGCTACAAGTTATCCTGATGTTATTGAAGAAATTATCATCCAAGGCAGTGAAGTGGGCAATCATTCATGGTCCCACAGTAATTACAGCAATAGGGAAGTTGTAGATATTAAAGAGGACAAGGATAAGGTGCAAAATGCAGTTAAAGCAATTACCGGAAGCGCTCCCGAAACTATAAGAGTGCCTTACGGCAGTACAAACGCCACTGTTGAATCCAGCGTTGAGTTGCCTATAGTGTTATGGTCTGTTGACACTAATGACTGGAAGGATAAAAACAGTAAAGTTATAATTGAACGGGCTACTTCTAATATCAAAGATGGAGATATAATTCTTATGCATGATATTTGGGGAGAAACTGCAAATGCTGTTCCGGAAATAGTCAAAACTCTTAGTGATAAAGGTTTTCAGCTTGTTACGGTAAGTGAAATGATGAATGCAAGAAATGTTGATATAAAAAAAGGAAAAAAATATTTTTCTTTTCTAAAGAAGTGAAATTTCGCTTGACGAAAGTTTTGTATTGTGATAAAATGTTTTAGTAAAGAAAGTTGAGACGCCCGTCTCCACCTTGCGGCAAATGAGCTTGTAAGGTCAATAAATGTGTTTTTTTGTTGTGGGCGAATTATACTTTCGTCCACTATTTTTTTGGAGGTGTATTACAATAAACGAATGGAAGATTAACGAGGAAATCAGAGCAAAAGAGGTCAGACTGATTAGCAGTGACGGTGAACAGCTTGGAGTGGTTCCTCTGGATACTGCGCTGGATATGTCTGTGGAAAAACAACTGGACCTTGTTATGATATCTCCAAACGCACAGCCGCCTGTATGCAAACTTATGGATTACGGCAAATACAGGTTTGAAACCTTAAAGAAAGAAAAGGAAGCTAAGAAGAAACAAAAGGTAATTAAAATTAAAGAAGTTCGTCTTAGCCCTGTAATTGATACTCATGATTTACAGGTGAGAGCAAAAAATGCAGTTAAATTTCTTAAAGAGGGAGATAAGGTCAAGGCGTCTATCCGTTTTAAAGGACGTCAGATGAGCTATAGCGACAAGGGAATTGAAGTAATGAATGCATTTTTTGCACTTATAGAGGAATATGGCAATATAGAAAAAAAGCCTGTTCTTGATGGACGGAACATGTTTATGGTTGTAGCGCCAAGAGCCGGTCAAAGCTCTCAGGGCAGTCAAAACAACAAGGATAATTAAAATAATTATAATATTTAAGGAGTGATGAAGTTATGCCAAAAATGAAAACTCATCGTGGCGCTGCTAAGCGTTTTTCACTTACCGGAACAGGTAAAGTTAAAAGAAATAAGGCTTATAAAAGTCATATTTTAAACAAAAAATCATCTAAAAGAAAACGTAACCTTAGAAAGGCAACTACTATGGTAGCTTGTGAGGAAAAAAGAATAAAGGTACT
>CAJUEF010000001.1:54416-56324 GCA_910585035.1 uncultured Christensenellaceae bacterium
TACTTATACCATACAAAAAATAGTTTTTATACGGAGGAATAGATAAATGGCTAGAGTTAAAAGAGCTGTTAATGCAGTTAAAAAACGCAGAAAGATAATGCGCCTTTCTAAGGGTTACTTTGGCGCTAAGAGCAAACAATACAGAACGGCAAAACAGGCTGTTATGAAATCCCTTGCTTATTCATATAGGGGCAGAAAGCAGAGAAAGCGTGATTTTAGAAGGCTGTGGATTACAAGAATTAATGCTGCAGCTAGAATGAACGGTCTTAGCTACAGCAAGTTTATGAATGGTCTTAAGCTTGCAGGTGTTGAGCTTAACAGAAAGGTACTTGCTGAAATGGCAGTTAATGATGCGGCTGCGTTTGCACAGTTAGTTGAAACAGCTAGGGGAGCTTTAAAATAGAAATAATGAAGCAAAGGCAATAGCCTTTGCTTTTTGATTATGGTGAAAATATGAAAGAGATAGAAAGTGCGGGAAATCCAACAATAAAACTTATAAAGTCTTTAAAAATGGCAAAATACAGGAAAGAAACAGGGCTTTATATAGTAGAAGGCGAAAGGCTTGTAAATGAAGCGTTAAATTATGATGCTCCGGCATATATTGTTTATTCCAAAATCTATGGAGGTAAGCGTATTAATGATGATAATGCTATTTTAACAAGCGCAGGAGTATTTGAAAGCCTTTGTGATACAAAATCTCCACAGGGTATACTTGCTGTTATGAGAATGAAAAAGGAGCCTTTAGATAATATTAAAGGAAACACTTTGGTTGTTCTTGAAGGAGTGCAAAATCCCCTTAATGTTGGCACCATAATACGCACTGCCGATGCTTTTGGAGCAGGGGGCGTTATACTTTCGCAGGACTGTGCAGATATATACTCTCCAAAGGTGCTTCGGGGAACTATGGGTTCAATTTATCATTTGCCGGTGTTTAAGGCAGAGGATTTTTATGACTGTATACAGGATTATAAAAACAAAGGATTTAAGCTTATTGCAGGGGATTTGCATGGTAGTGATGTGTCAAGCTTAGATGGCAGATGCATCCTTGCTATAGGAAATGAAGGAAACGGGATTACAGATAAATTGCGCACTATGTGTGATGTTTTATGGCGGATAAATATGCCCGGTAAGGCAGAATCTTTAAATGCAGCTGTGGCGGCCGGAATAATGCTTTACACGTTGACGAATTAATGATATAATTAATATAAATATACTAATTGCAGTAATATAAATATAAGCGTTTGAGCAGGGAAAAGTAGCGTTATCTTTGATTTTCAGAGAATGTTCGTTATGCTGGAAGAACATAATTAAAGTAATGTGAAGTTCGCCTTGTGAGCTCCTTTGCTGAAAATAAGTAAGTAGGCAAAGGCGGGGGAAGACCGTTATATCTTTTTAAAGACTTGCTTATTGCAGTGAATTTTGGTGGTACCACGGGAAATACCTCGTCCAATAATGGATGGGGTTTATTTTTTTGTTACCTGCGTGCTTATGCTCGCATAAAATTTTTACCAAACTAACGAAAGAGGTATGATTGACTTGAGTGAAAACAACGTAATTAGAGATAAGATGAAAGAAGGACTGGAAAAGGTTAGCGGCAGAATTGCAGTTGGCATGGCAGATGAAGCTTTAAAGCCTGAGCTTAAAACTGTAACTGCAAAATGTGATGCTATAAAGGTGTCTCTTGCTGACGCAAGTTTGTCTCATCAGGCTAAAGAAGAGGTGGAGCCGGCTTTAAAAGAGGTTATTCATAGATTTGAGCTGGCAGTATATACTGCTGCTGTGAAAAAAGATATGAAAAAAGAGCTGGAGCAGATTAGGATTGAGTTTTTTGGAAAAAATGCGGGACTTACGTCTTTGCTTCACAGTATAGGCAGTTTTGAGAAAGAGGACAGGAAAGCGGTTGGACGC
>CAJUEF010000001.1:56334-65427 GCA_910585035.1 uncultured Christensenellaceae bacterium
AACTCTGTAAAATCCGGACTTGAAGGAATATATAATGAATTTGGAGAAGCTGTTAACAGCATTATTGCAAAGCAAACCCAAGCCGGAGAAACTTTGGATGTTACATTGCCGGGCAAAAAGCAGGCAATAGGCAGTATACACCCTATTAATAAGGTTTTTTATGAGCTGTGTGATATATTTATCGGCATGGGCTTTACTATAAAAGAAGGACCTGAGGTTGAACTTGATGAGTTCAGCTTTGATAAGCTGAATATTCCAAAGGATCATCCGGCAAGGGATATGCAGGATACCTTTTATATTACTGACGATGTGGTGCTTCGTCCTCATACTTCTCCGGTGCAGATAAGAACAATGCTTAATGAAAAGCCACCTATAAGGATACTCAGTCCAGGCAGGGTTTACAGAAGCGATGATATTGACGCCACTCATTCGCCTATATTCCATCAAATGGAGGGACTTGTGGTGGATAAAGGAATTACCATGGCACACCTTAAAAACGTGCTGGATACCTTTGCATCTGAATTTTTTGGTGAAGAAATAAAGGTTCGTTTGCGCCCAAGTTACTTTCCTTTTACAGAGCCGAGCGCTGAGGTTGATTTGACATGTGTAAACTGTCTTGGTAAGGGCTGTAGTGTATGTAAGCATACGGGATGGATTGAGGTTCTTGGCTGCGGTATGGTGCATCCAAATGTACTGCGAAACTGTGGTATTGACCCTGATGAATACTCAGGCTTTGCTTTTGGAATGGGGCTTGACAGAATAGCTAACCTGAAATATGAAAGCAACGACATACGCTTGCTTTATGAGAACGACGCACGGTTTCTGCGTCAATTTTAGGAGGTAACATATTTATGAACGTATCATATAGATGGCTTAAAGAGCTGGTGGAAATTCCATGCAGCATTGAAGAATATGAAAAGCAGATGGTGCTTGCAGGTTTTGAGGTTGAAGGCGTTACTAAGCTTATAAACAATATTGAAAATGTAGTTGTCGGCAGGATAACTAAAATTGAAAAACACCCTGATGCCGACAGACTTAAAATATGTATGGTGGATATTGGCTGCGGGGAAAAGCAGATTGTAACTGCTGCTGATAATGTGTTTGAAGGAGCGGTTATACCTGTAGCTCTTGAAGGTGCTAAATTGCCGGACGGTACAATTATTAAAAAGGGAAAACTTGGAGGCGTTGCGTCCTTTGGAATGATGTGCGGCGGCAGCGAGTTGGGCTTTGACAAGCTTAATATCAAAAACGCAGATGTAGACGGAATTTTAATTCTTGAAGGTGAATATACCCTTGGACAGGATATTGTGTCAGCCCTTGGGCTTGAAGACGATATAATTGAATTTTCCATTACATCAAACAGATGCGATTGTATGTCCATGAACGGTCTTGCGCTGGAAAGTGCGGCTGTGCTAAATACCCAGTGCAATGTAAAATACAGTGACGAAATTAAAGCTGAGGGAAACAGCAAGCTGACTGTAGTTGTAGAGGATAAGGACATTTGTCCAAGATATATGGCGGCGGTAATTGACGACGTTGTTATTGAGCCGTCTCCTGACTGGATGCAAAAAAGACTTATTGCCAGCGGTATTCGCCCTATAAACAACATAGTTGATATTACAAACTACGTTATGACGGAATACGGCCAGCCAATGCATGCCTTTGATTATTCATGTGTTAATGGTGAAAAAGTTGTTGTAAGGCGGGCAGGAAATTATAAAAAAATTACAACTCTTGATGGTAAAGAGAGAGAGCTAAAAGAGGATATGCTGCTTATATGTGACGATGGCAAGCCTATAGGAATTGCCGGTGTTATGGGTGGTGAAAACAGCCAAATTACGCCAAATACAAAGAGGATTGTGTTGGAAAGTGCACTTTTTGACAGCAAAAGTATAAGGCATACAAGTAAGGCTTTGGGGCTTGCAACAGACGCAAGCGCAAAATACACAAAGGGCATAAGCCCGATGAATCCATATTATGCTATGAACAGGGCTTTAGAGCTTATTCAGGATTTGAAATGCGGAAAGGTTGCTGCAAATAATATTGATGTTGTATCCTGTGATTTAAGGGAAAAAACATTAAAGGTGAATGCAGATAAGATAAACGAGAGAATTTCCCTTGAGCTTACTGCGCCAACAATGAAGGAGCTGCTGGAAAGGCTGAATATTAAAACTGAAATTGAAGGCAGGGAACTTATTTGTACCCTTCCTTATTACAGACTGGATATAGACCAGATGGCTGATATTGCTGAAGAGGTTGCCCGTATTTACGGTTATCACAATATACCTTCCGTGCCGCTGCCGGGAGGCGCAATGGGTTGTTATAACGAGAACCAATACCGTATAAAAAGACTTCGTGAGCTGTTTGTAGGCAGAGGATATAATGAAGTTGTAACCTATTCATTTACATCTGCATCATGTTTTGACAAGCTAAATCTTGATGAAAATGATTACAGACGCACTGTTGTTAGAATTAAAAATCCTCTTGGAGAGGATCAAAGCGTTATGAGAACAGTTATGGCAGACAGTATGCTGAGTGTACTCAGTTTTAACAAGAGAAGAAATATAGAAAGTATGACAGCTTACGAGTTTGGCAGAATATATATGCCTCAGGCAGGCAAGGTTCAGCCGGATGAACGACAGAGGCTTTCAATAGGAATGTATGGTGAAAACGCTGATTTTTATGCTTTAAAAGGTATTGTTGAAAGTGTGCTGGAATATCACGGAATAAAGGATTATGATATTGAAGCGGACGGAAGCAGATATTTGCATCCGGGGCGCAGGTGCGTAATTAAAATTGGAGGCAAATTCGCTGCCGAAATAGGTGAGGTGGAAGCATCTGTTGCTCAAAACTATGAAATAAATACAAAAGCATATATTGCCGATATTGATATTCAGACTGTTTATGACAGTGAAAATTTGATTAAAAAATACGTTCCTATTCCTAGATTTCCGGCAGTATACAGGGATTTGGCGGTTACGGTTGATAAATCCGTGCTTGTTGGCAACATGAAAAAGCTTATTGAAAAATCCAAATATATAAGCGAGGTAAATATTTTTGATATTTATGAGGGCAAGCAGGTGGAGGAAGGCTGCAAGAGCGTTGCTTTTTCTCTTGTATTTCAGGCGGCGGACAGAACCCTTAGCGATAAGGAGATAAATACCCAGTTTGACAAACTTGTCAGGTCTCTCGGTGAGCAATTCGGCGCATCGCTGCGAGGATAAAAACCGACACTATACATGCTCCCAAAAATGTGATTGCAGGGCTTATATGAGGGCTCTCTACTATAAGTGCAACGCTTTGAGAAACGGGGAAGAAAAATAGAAGCAGTCTTATGTATAGGAAAGTTAAGCAGCCGTGGAGCAGCTTTATTCCTATAATTGAGGTTGCTTTTATTTTTTCGTTAATAAATGACAGGCTTTCTAAGATGATTGACATACCCCCAAAGGATGTTATAAAACCGCAGGCAGCCAGCTTGTGGTATAAAGATATATTCTGACTGCAAATAGCGTTTACTCCTGTTGTCATTTCCAGCAGTCCTTTTAGAAATGCGGGTATGGATGATGCAGGAACACCAAGTAATCCTGCAATGGGAGTTAGCGGGACGGCAATAATGCTAAATGCATTGACTTTTTCTAAAAATACTCCAAGTATTGATATAACCGTTATAATACCAAGAATAATTCCCTGGGACTTCATTCCGTCTAATATTGCTGTGGTTATAAGATGTCCTAAAGGCTGATGCTGTACTTTAGGGCGGGGAGGACGATTACCGGCGACTGTTTTTTTGCAAATGATTTTGGTTATAACATAAGATGTGAAAAGCGACATATATGTGGCGAAGAGTAAATACAGCGCAAGGCGTGTGTTTTGTAAAAAAACTGTCGCTACTGTGCCGGCAAGAAAGACAGGGCTGGGTGATGTGGAAAGAGCGTATATAGGCAAAGGGTTATTTATTGAATCGCTTTGTCCTATGAGCTTGGAGGTGGACGGATAGCCGCACATAAAGCCTATAACCGTCACAAAAACCAAGTTATAATCAAGCTTTTTTGAAGAATTGTATATAAGCTGTTCTGTTAGCCCTGTTTGTTTTAAAATGGATGTGAGAACAAAAAAAGGAAACAACGAAGGGAAAACAGAGGTTGCCCAAAGGTTTAAGCTGTTAGATGCGGCGGCAATGCTTTCACCGGGCACAATGAGTATAAAAATCATTAGTATACTGCATATTAGACATAAAAAAGCGTTAGATTTCATATTTAACTCCTCTTCGATTTTATGTATAATATATATGTCTAAGAAAGAAAAATATTAAGAAGGTGTACATATTTTGAGCAAAAAAGTTGGTTTGGCTCTTGGCTCTGGAGCATCAAGAGGTCTTGCGCATATTGGAGTTATAAGGGCTTTTGAAGAAAATAACATTCCCATTGACTGTATAAGCGGTACAAGCATGGGAGCTGCAATTGGCGGAATGTATGCCAGTGGCAGCGATATTCACTTTCTTCCTGCGTTTTTGGAGGAAATAAATGAAAAGGTGTTTTTTGATTTTCGCCTTCCCAAAAAAGGTGTTATTGCAGGCAGGCGCTTTGAAGAGCTTTTAAAGCTGTTTACCAAAAATAAAGATTTTGAGGAGCTGGATATTAAGTTTTCCTGTGTGGCGTGCGACCTTTTAAGGGGAAAGGGAGAGGTTTTTACCGATGGCAAATTATATCCTGCCATAAGGTGCAGCGTTAGTATCCCGGGAGCTTTTGAGCCTTACAAATACAGAGGAGGCGTTTATGTTGACGGAGCGGTTGTAGACAGAGTGCCTATTCAAAGCTGCAGGGATTTAGGGGCTGACGTTGTTATTGGCGTGGATGTTGGATATAAAGGCACTCCTAACGATGACCCGCGAAACATAATTGAAGTGATGCTGCTCACATTTGATATTATGGGGTGGGAGCTTGCACAGACAAAAATATCTACAGCGGATTATATGATAATGCCTGATGTTACTCATATTAATCCGTATAAGGTGGATAACAGCAGCGAGTGCATAAGCATAGGCTATGAGACTGCTATGGCGGAAATGCCAAAAATAAAGGCTGTGCTTGCTGCCCATGGAATAAATGTTTACTGATATAAAGACAATGATGCTTTAAGCATTGTTGTCTTTATATTAATGCAGAGATTATATGCCGTTTTGATGTCAAACTGATGTATTTTTAAATTGTAAGGGGATGTTATTTTGATAAAGATATTAATTGTTGAAGATGAAACGCCCATAGCCAATTTAATAAAGTTAAGTTTGACAAAAGCCGGATATGTATGTTCTTGCGTTTATGACGGTATGAAAGCGGCGGATATTATTGAAAAGGAAAGCTTTGACCTTATACTCCTTGATGTAATGCTGCCTGAAATAGATGGCTTTGAACTTATGGAATACATACGTCCTTTAGGGATACCTGTTATTTTCATTACGGCAAAAAATTCTTTGGATGATAAAGTTAAAGGTCTTAATATGGGGGCGGAAGATTATATCGTAAAACCTTTTGAAATTATGGAACTGCTGGCAAGGGTGGATGTTGTTTTACGCCGCTATAAAAAGACGGAAGCGGTTATAAATATCGAAGAAATAAAAATAGATACCCAGTCTATGCAGGTTTGGAAATTTGATGAAGAAATTATACTTACCCCTAAGGAATATGAACTTTTGCTGCTCTTTGCCCGCAACCCGGGAATTGCTTTGCACAGGGAAACTATTTATGAAAGAGTTTGGGGCGGCATGTTCCCATACGGAAGCAAGACTGTTGACCTTCATGTTCAGCGTATGAGAAAAAAGGTTGGCTGGGAATCAAAACTGCATGCAGTAAATAAAGTGGGGTACCGGCTGGAGGTATAAATGAAGTTTATATATAAGATAACCGCTGCAATGGTATGTTTGTTATCATTTATCCTTGGAATAAGCGGAAGCCTTCTTATATCAATTTCTTTTAACGATTCTTTAAAAAGAGAAAAGGAAACGGCAAGTAATTCTTATAAAATGGTTATGAATACCTTATATGTGGTAAACAGCATTGATACCAAGTACAGCAATGCAGGTATTTCTAAAACCCTTGACCAGATATATGTGCAAAATCCTGTTTGGTCTGCACTTCGGTTAAAGTCTTCAGATAGTATTATTTATGAAAATGGCGCTGCATCAGCAAGCTTAAACGGAAATATTGTTCATGAATATGAGGATTCCTTGCTTGTATCTTTTTTTAAAGATGATGATGGGAAAAATTATTTGCAGTTATCCGGCTCTCTTATTGTGAGCGACAGAACTCTTTATTTGGATATGGCCTATGATATATCTCCGATATTTGCCTCCAAAGAGCTTATGCAAAAATCATATCAGAGAATTTTTATTATTATGGTCATAGTTTGTGCTTTTATTTCTTACGCCATTGCTTGGGTTCTTACAAGATCGCTTATAAGACTTTCAAGAGCTGCAAAAGAAATTGCTGACGGTAATTTATCATATCGTCTTAGAAAGAGCTCAAATGATGAAATTGGAATGCTGACAATGGATTTTAATACTATGGCGGATAAGCTGGAAAACAGCTTTGCTGATTTAACAAACGCCATGGACAGGCAGGAAAGGTTTATGGGCAGCTTTGCCCATGAGCTTAAAACTCCCATGACTTCTATAATTGGATATGCAGACCTTTTAAGAAGCCAGGCGCTTGATTACAACGAGCAGGCGGATGCGGCAAATTACATTTTTTCAGAAGGAAAGAGATTGGAGAATTTGTCATTAAAGCTGCTGGATATTTTGGTTATGGGAAACAAAGAAGTTTCGTTCTCTCCTGAGAGCCCTGCAGGGATTATCAGTAATCTGGTTGAATATCTTAAACCCATATTTGGCAAAAGTGGCATATATCTTCAATATAAGTGCGAAAACGGAGTTTGCCTTATGGAGCCGGATCTTATACGGTCGATGCTTATAAACCTTATGGATAATTCTAGAAAGGCTATGGATGAAGGCGGAAATATATTTGTTAACTCAGTTATGACACCTGATGGATGTGAAATACAGATAATTGATAACGGAAGAGGCATACCTGACGACGCAATGGAGCATTTGACGGAAGCTTTTTACAGAGTGGATAAATCCCGTTCCAGAATGCAGGGAGGAGCAGGACTCGGGCTTTCTCTATGTAATGAAATTGTTAAGCTTCATAAGGGAGATATGCGTTTTGAAAGCAGAATTGGCAACGGTACATGCGTGACTGTGGTGCTAAGAGGAGGAAGAATGTGAAAAAATCTGTAATATTAATTGCGTTGCTAGTTATAATTGCAATATCCGCAGGATTTTTTACACCAAAAATAGTTTTGGATATTCAGGATTCAAAGCTGGAAAGCCAAATCAGCAAATATGATACGGTCGGTTCTAAAATAGTTCTTTCAGATCCTCCCGGTATTATGGACAAGCTTATGCTGATGAGTGATGAAACGTCGGTTGTAAGCGTGGGGGAAGGGAAAAATATGGACAGGTCTGATGCGGAAAAGAGAGCCCATTCATTTCTGAAGTTTATTGGTATTGATGAATTTACCTTCAGTAAAAATTCCACAATGGAAACAATGGATGTTTTTGTGAAGACTTCAAGAAACAATGCGGCAGTTTCTGCTATTATTTGGAAATACAGTATAGAGACCGAAGGGAACAGCATAACAATATATTTTGATGATGAAACAGGCCAGCTTCTTGGATTTGCATGCAAATATTTATATTTTAAAGAAACAAATGATAATACTTCTTCTACTGTAACAGATCCTGCAAAAAGCTTTGCTTATGATATTTGTCATAACTGTGCAGGTCTGATGATGGATTATTATGGCTTTTTAAACTATAGCATTAAAGAACTTTATTATGGATTTGATCAGTATGTACAGAATAAGTTTATCAAATATGAAATTGAATTTGGAAACAAAAAAGAAGATATTAATATTAAACTGCCTCTTACCGTGTCAAGCGTTGAAAACGGATACAGCTTTTCCTTTAACTGTTGATGACGTTTTGATGGCGAAATATTGCTAAATAAATGCTGCACCCTTTTATAATTTGATTAACAAATTAAAGAAGGGTGTTTTTAATATGTATAAAGGTTATTCTTCTAAAAGGAAAAAGATAAATTTTAAATTTTATTTAATTATAGCAGTTTTGTGCCTTGTAATTATGTTTTTGTTCCAGCATTATTCAGGATTGATTTCAAATATAGCAATTAAGGAAGCGCTTGGACAAGCAGATGCGAATAGTAAAAATATTAGTGATGCAAGTAAAAATTATGACTATACTGTTCCTGAAAACCAAAATGGCTTTAAACTGGTTTCAATGGATAATGAGGACATTTGTGAGGGAGATTTGATTTTAGTAAATAATAATATTTCACATAACTTTAAGGCAAAGCAGGAGCTTGTAAGTATTTACGATAAAAAAACAGCCAGCTATAACACCAAAGATAAAAATGTGCTGATAGAAAAGCGAGTTATGAAGCCACTGAACACTATGCTTGACGCTTTTTATGAAAAGACAAGGCAAAAGACAATTAATATAGTTGCCGGGCACAGAGACATGGAAAAACAACAAAGTTTGTATGATCAGTCTATTGCACAAAACGGCATGGAGCATACGTCAAAGTTTGTGGCTATTCCGGGAAGAAGCGAACATCATACCGGACTCGCATTGGATTTTAGTATATTTTATGAAAATTCAAGGGCGAGCAAAGAATACAGCGGGCGCGGAGAATATGCGTGGATAAATGAAAACTGCTATAAATATGGATTTGTACAAAGATATAAAAGTGAGAAAAAAGATATTACTATGATTGAGGACGAGCCATGGCATTTTAGATATGTGGGTATCCCCCATGCTGTTATTATGGAGGAAAATAATTTTTGCCTTGAAGAGTATATAGATTTTTTAAAAATGTATAAATACGGCAAAAAACATCTTGTAAAAATATATGACGGACAGGAATATGAAATATATTTTTGTGACAAAGGCAATGTGTTTGTTCCTGAGCAGGGGCAATACACAATTTCAGGCAATAACATTGACGGATTTATCGTTAC
>CAJUEF010000001.1:65509-68225 GCA_910585035.1 uncultured Christensenellaceae bacterium
AGACTACTCATGTTTTGTTTATAGTCGGCAGCCTTTGATACTACGGGAATTGAAGGCTTAAAGTTGGAGAGAATATTTTGTTTTCGTGAACTTATGGCTAAAATTCTTGCGTATACAGGTAAATTTGAATCGTCAATGCTCTGCATAAATTCCTTTGTTATATTAAAAATTATATAAAGCATTATCCGCTGAAGTCGAGTATATAAATATCTTTTGGTTTTTATGCTTTCCAAAAGCTCTGTGAGGGTTTTGGCTTTCAATGCTGATTGATATATACGGTTTTCTAGCCCCTCTGTAATTTCGTGAATTTGTTTTAAACCATCGGCTTTAAGATAAAATATTCTGCTTAAAATAATTTGAAAAAAATCGTCAAGCAGTACGGGAGTAATACTTTTAGCCACCTTAAATACGCTGTAGGGCATACAGCTTTCCAGATTAAGGTTTCCGGCTGTAATTGCTTTTCTTATTGAAGTTGCGCTGGTAATGCCCTTTAAAAGAGTATCGTCATTATAGCTGCCTGTACGCTTTACCACTATGGGATTAACATGGCTGTTGTTTATAAAGGATAAATATTCTTGTGCAAGTATGCAGTTAGGACTGCCGGATAACAGCTTGCCGTCTACATTTAATTTTGAAACTGCTATTTCATGGGCTCTTGCAAAGGTATTGCCGCTTTTTAAAGCCATATTAAGACGAAAGGAATAGTCATTGGTATTTTTATAAGACGCGACTTTTCGAAGCATATCAAGATCATTTGTTTCACAGCCAAAAGAAATGTGGGATATGCCGTTAAGCCCTTTTATTATTCCCGTTGCGCCACCTGCAAAGCGGTTTGCACTTTGGATGGCATAGATTAAAGGAAGTTCTATTACAAGGTCACAGCCGTTTTCAACAGCCCACTTTGCTCTTGTCCACTTATCTGTGACTGCCGGCTCGCCTCTTTGGGTAAAATTGCCGCTCATAATACAGATTAAGGTTGTGTCGCCAAGTATTTCTTTTGTTTTTGAAATATGGTATAAATGCCCATTGTGAAAGGGATTATATTCTGCTATAATGGCACAAGAACTAATATTTTCCACCGCCTTTAAAATCATCTATTATAATTATTATTACAAATGAAAGCTGATTTTACAATATGTACCGTATGATTAGATAAAAATATTCTTTTTTTATTGGGTTTACTATAGAAATAATAATTTTATATGTATTATCATTAATAAAAATATTATTTTATATAAAAAAGCATAAAATTTAAAAATATTAATAAAGGAGAAATGAATAATGGCATTACTGGACAGAATAGTTGCAAGAGCAAAAGCTGAAAGAAAAACAATTATTTTACCTGAGGGTGAGGACAGGCGTACCATTGAAGCTGCAGTTAAGTGCAAAAATGATGGAATTGCAAACATTATTATGCTTGGAAACGAAGAAGAGATTAAAGCAAAATCGGGAGATTTTGATTTAAGCGGTATAAAAATTATCAATCCTCTTACCTCGGATATGTTTGACGGGTTTGTGGAGCAATATACAGAAATGCGCAAGGCCAAGGGTATGACTCAGGAAAAAGCCAGGGAAGAGCTTAAAGACAGCGTTTATTTTGGCTGTATGATGCTATATAACGATATGGCGGACGGACTTGTTTCCGGTGCTGTGCATGCAACCAGCGAGCTTTTAAGACCTGCTCTTAAAATTATTAAAACTGCCCCGGGAATTTCAACTGTATCCAGTTACTTTTTAATGGAGTTCCCAAATAAGGAGCTGGGAGACAATGGCGTGCTCATTTATGCAGACTGCGGTGTTGTTATAGATCCAAACGAAGAAGAGCTTGCTGCCATTGCAATTGCATCTTACAACAGCGCAAAGGTTATTGCCGAGCTTGACCCTAAAATTGCTATGCTGTCTTTCTCCACAAAGGGAAGCGCAAGTCATCCGCTGGCTGATAAAATGATAAATGCAACAAAAAAAGTTCAGGAAATGCGCCCGGATATTCTTATTGATGGCGAGCTTCAAGGTGATGCTGCTCTTGTTGAAGCGGTTGGTCAGAAAAAAGCCCCGGGCAGCCCCGTTGCAGGCAAGGCAAACGTGCTTATATTCCCTAATATAGATGCAGGTAATATTGCATATAAGCTTACTCAAAGGCTTGCCGGTGCTACTGCTGTAGGTCCTATTTGCCAAGGATTTAGGAAGCCTGTAAACGACCTGTCAAGAGGCTGCAACAGCGATGATATAGTTTATGCTGTGGCTATAACTGTGCTTCAGTCCTTAGGATGATTTAAAAATAATTTTAATTAAGGAGTTATAAAAGTATGAAAATATTAGTAATTAATGCCGGAAGTTCTTCTCTTAAATATCAGCTTATTGATATGGAAAATGAAAATGTGCTTGCAAAAGGACTTTGCGAAAGAATAGGAATAGAAGGCTCTGTTTTAACTCATAAGAAAGGCGATATGGAAAAGGTTATTGAAAAACCTATGAAAACCCATAAGGAAGCCATAAGCATAGTTATGGAAGCTCTTATGGATAAAGAATGCGGGGCTATAGGCAATTTAAATGAAATCGGCGCAATAGGACACAGGGTGGTACATGGCGGCGAAGCATTTAATTCTTCTGTGCTAATAAATGACGAAGTTATGAAAGCTATTGAAGATGCGGTTGTACTTGCACCCCTGCATAATCCGGCAAACATAATGGGGATTAAAGCATGTCAGGAGCTTTT
>CAJUEF010000001.1:68235-81835 GCA_910585035.1 uncultured Christensenellaceae bacterium
AGCTTTTTGGAAATGTGCCTAACATTGCGGTGTTTGATACTGCTTTCCATCAGAGCATGCCTGAAAAATCCTATTTATACGCTATTCCTTATGAGTATTATGAGGATTATAAAATAAGAAGATACGGTTTTCATGGAACCTCTCACGGCTTTATATCAAAGCAAGCGGCAAAAATGATGGGCAAAGCGGTGGAAGATTTAAAGATAGTTACCTGTCACCTTGGAAATGGTTCATCTATTGCTGCTGTTGACGGTGGAAAATCTCTTGATACCAGTATGGGCTTTACTCCCCTTGAGGGGGTTATTATGGGTACCAGAAGCGGTGATTTGGACCCTGCTATTGTCAGCTTTTTAGGTGAACAACTTAATATATCAGCTGCAGAGGTTGTTAATATATTAAATAAAAAATCAGGACTTAAAGGCGCATCCCAGCTCAGCAGCGATTTTAGAGATTTAAGCGAAGCAGCAGAAAAAGGAAATAAGAGAGCTGCGGTTACCATTGAAATGATGGTTCACAGAATAATTAAATATGTTGGAGCATATGCCGCTGCAATGAACGGAATAGACGCTATTGTATTTGCCGGAGGCATTGGTGAGAATGCAATTATTGTTCGTGAAAAGGTTTTAAAGGGACTTAGCTTTTTAGGTGTTGATTTTGACGAAGCTGCAAATAATTGCAGGGGAAAGGCTGTAAAAATTACCAAAGATGGCTCAAAAGTAACTGCTTTTGTAATTCCTACCAATGAGGAGCTGGTTATTGCAAGGGACACTATGGAGCTGGCAAAATAATCGGAATTGAAGTGACCTTATGAAAATTGACGTAAGCAAAGCGCTAAATTCAAAGGGAATTAAATTTCCCTTTGAAATATGCGGAAAAATATTGTATAATGATGAGCGGATTAATTTTAATAATCCATTTAATGTGAGTGGAGAATACTCATTTAACGGAAACTGCATTATACTCACCGGAAGCATCACGGGAGTTTTAAGCTATAATTGTGATAGGTGCGGAGATGAAAATACTGTTGAAATTAATCTTAAATTGAATGAACGGGTTTTTCCATCTCAAACAGAGGATTGCGATTATACTTTTGAAAACGGCGTGATTGATCTTGACGATTTGGTGTTTCATAATGTATTATTAAGTTTGCCTATGCAGCTTTTATGTAAAGAGGACTGCAAGGGTGTTTGTTTGGGATGCTATGCAAACCTAAACTATGAAAATTGCAAATGCCAATAATTTTTATAACGTGAAACGGAGGTGTGTAAAATGGCAGTACCAAAGCGTAAAATTTCTAAAGCCAGAAGAGATAAGAGAAGGGCTAACTGGAAGCTGGAGGCTCCGGCAATAGTTATTTGTCCTCAATGTAAGGCGCATAAGCTTGCTCACAGGGTTTGTGACCATTGCGGTTACTACAAAGGTGTTCAGGTTATTGAAAAAAATGCCTAAACAGGTATGTTTAGATTAAGGTAGGTTGGTTATGTATATTTCTGTGGATGGTTTTGGCGGCGATAATGCTCCAAATGAAATATGTGAAGGAGTTGCTCTTGCATTAAAAGAAAAGAGTGGTTTTAATGTGTATTTAGTTGGAGATGAGAATAAACTTGCGCCTATTGTTGCAAATTTGGATTGTGATAAGTCAAGAATAGAAATTGTACATGCTCCACAGGTAATTACTATGGATGACCACCCTGCAACAGCCATGAGGGAAAAACCTGATTCTTCAATGGCCGTTGCTTTTGATCTTGTTAAAGAAGGAAAAGCGACTGCCGTTTTAACAGCAGGGAATTCGGGCGCTCTATTATCCGGAGGGATTTTTAAAATTAAGCGTATTAAAGGAGTTGTGCGCCCTGCACTGGCTCCTTTTATGCCTTGTTTTGGAATTCCGGGCAAAAGCAGAACGCTTATTTTAGATGCCGGCGCCAATGCTGACTGTAAGCCGGAATATCTTTTGCAGTTTGCATTTATGGCAAGTGAATATCTTAGGGTGGTTTTTGGTATTAAAAACCCTTCAATTGGGCTTATTAATATTGGCACAGAGGAAACTAAGGGAAACGAGCTTTGTAAAAGAGTTTACGAAATGCTAAAAGACTCAGATTTAAACTTTGTTGGTAACGTTGAAGCAAGGGATATTGCGTCTTGTAAAGCTGATATACTTGTTACAGACGGTTTTACAGGCAATGTTGTGATAAAGTTTATGGAAGGAATGGCACAAACGCTTCTTAGTGAAATGAAGGCGGCGTTTATGAGTTCTACAGTTTCAAAAATTGGAGCTGCTCTTGCCAAGAACCAAATTATGCAGCTTAAAAATAAGGTTGATTATGAAGAGCTTGGAGCCGGGATTCTTTTAGGTGTCAGCGGCGGTGTGTTTAAATGTCATGGCAGCAGTGGAAGACGGTCCATAAAAAATGGATTGCTTCAGGCTGTTAAATTTTCACAAGATGATGTTATAGGCGTTATAAAAGAAAATATGAAAGAAATTGGATAGGTGTTGAAAATGAGTTTTGACAAAGTTAAGCAGATAATTGCTGAACAGTTAAGTGTTGATGAAGACAGCATTACTATGGAAACAGATCTTATTGACGATCTTAAAGCAGATTCCCTTGATGTTGTGGAGCTTGTTATGGAGATTGAACAGCAATTCAATATAGAGATACCTGATGAAACTCTTAAGGAACTTAAAACAATTAAAGATATTGTTAATTTTATTGACAATAACAGTAAATAAAATATTTCATTCCCCAAGTAAAGCACTTGGGGAATTATAATAAACCGGAGAAAATTTTATGAATATTTCTGATTTGCAAAAAGAATTTAATTATAAATTTAGAGATATTTCATTGTTGGAGCATGCGCTTGTGCACAAATCGGCAGCAGGCAGTGAAAGTTTTAAATCCAATGAAAGATTGGAATTTTTAGGAGATGCGGTTCTCCAGCTTGCGGTAAGCACGCATTTATTCAGCAAATATGATAAAATGCCGGAAGGTAAAATGGCAAAGCTAAGAGCGTCATTAGTTTGCCAAACTACTCTTGCAAAGATGGCAACAGATTTAAGGCTTGGTGAATGCATAAAGCTGGGAAAGGGTGAAATGCTATCTGAAGGCATGCAAAAACCTTCAATTTTGTCTGACGCTCTTGAAGCGGTTTTAGGCGCAATATATATGGACGGCGGCTATGAAATGGCACAAAATGCAGTACTTAGGCTATTTAAACCTATTGTTGATCTTCATCTTGGAGGTATGCTTGATGGAGATTATAAAACAAAGCTTCAGGAAATATTGCAAAAGCATGGCAACGTTAATATTAAATACATTGTAGTAAATCAAAGCGGATTACCCCATGACATGAATTTTGTAGTAGATGTTATGTGTAATGAAAAGGTAATAGGCAATGGCAGCGGAAAAAGCAAAAAGAGCGCTGAACAGGCGGCTGCCAAATGTGCCATAGAGATATTAGAGCGCAGATAAGGAGAATATATTTGCGATTAAAGAGGTTGGAATTACAGGGCTTTAAGTCCTTTGTTGATAAAACTGAGATAACTTTTGAAGATGGAATTACAGCAGTTGTAGGACCCAATGGCAGTGGCAAAAGCAATATTTCAGATGCTTTAAGATGGGTGCTTGGTGAACAAAGTGCAAAAACTCTAAGGGGAAGTAAAATGGGAGACGTTATTTTTGCAGGTACGCAAAAACGTAGTCCTGTTGGGTTTTGCAGAGTATCACTGGTTTTTGATAATGAGGATATGTGGCTTAATATCAAACACAGTGAAGTAGCCGTTACAAGAAAATATTATAAAAGCGGCGAGAGCGAATATTATATAAATAACAGTCAATGCAGGCTCAAGGATGTTCTTGAGCTTTTTCGTGATACAGGCGTTGGAAAAGAAGGATATTCCATTATAGGACAGGGGCAGGTTACCAATATACTGTCCTCAAATGCGGCTGAGAGAAGAATGGTATTTGAAGCTGCTACAGGTATTTTAAAATACAAAACCAGAAAGGCTGACGCCCAGTCCAGGCTTATGAAAACAGGGGAAAATATAGACCGTTTAAATGATGTGCTTGAAGAAATAAATCTTAATTTAGAGAGTTTGGAAAATCAAAGCAAACAGGCCAAAGAATATTTGGAATGTAAAGATAATTTAAAAAAATACGAGCTTGCAAGATTTGTATATAAAACGAATCAGGCAAATGAGCGTATAAAAAAGCTTGAAAATGAAATTAAAGAAATAGGGAAAAATATTTTATCTTTTGAAGCTGAAAAAGAAAATTTAAAAGAAGGAAAAAATAATTTTTTAGAAGATATAAAAACGGTATCAAAGGAAGCTGAAGAACTTAAAGAAAAATATCTTGCTATTAGGGAGGAAATTTTAAAGAGCGGTTCAACAAAGGAAATTACTGCTGAAAAACTGCGCCTTATCAATGAAAATATAAAATCAATTAAGCAACAGGATATTTTACTTAAAAATGAATTGGAGAGTATAAAAGAACTTATAGCTTTAGATAAAGAAAAGTTTAACGCAACAGGGTTAAAGCTGCAACAGGTTAAAAGTACATATGAAGTTAAATTACGTGAGCATGCAGATATTAAGAATAATTTGGATATAAAACAAAGAGAATTAGACGAATTAAAACAAAAGAGAATACTTTTTTTAAACAGTGTTTCAGAAGTCAAGGTTAATACATCTAAATATAACACAATGCTTGAAGCTATAAAAAACAGATTGGATGATATTGACTTGCAGAAGGAAACAGTAAACGCAAAAATAGAAGAGCTTAAAAATGAAAAAACAAAATTTACAGATAAAAAAGGTAATCTAAGCTTACAAAAAGAAAATCTTGAACAAAACAAACGTTTACTTATGGATAAAGAAAATGAGTTAATAGAACAAAAGAACACAGTTAACAAGTCCATACATACATATGAGGTGGAAAATGGAGCAGCAAAATCCAAATTAAATCTTTTACAAAACATGCAAAAGGAATACGAGGGTTATAATTTTGCTGTTAAAAACCTGTTAAAGCTTGGAGAGAAAGACGAGAAAATAAAATCCTTAATACTTGGTACAGTTGCCGATATTATAGATGTTAAAAAGGAATATGTAGTGGCTATTGAAACTGCTCTTGGCGCTTCACTTCAAAATATAGTCACAGCGACGGAAGAGGACGCTAAGGAGCTTATAAGCGTACTTAAAAGGAATAACATGGGAAGAGCTACTTTTTTACCTCGCTCGGGAGTGCGACCTTCTTTTTTAAATAAAGATGAATTAAGTTCAATGAATGCAATAGACGGAGTAATTGGCTGTGGTGAAGAGCTTGTTAATTTTGATGATTATTACAGACCGGTTATCCAAAAGCTTCTTGGCAGAACGGTGGTTGTTAAAGATATTGATACCGCTATTAAACTTATGAGAAAAAATGCTTTTCGTTTTCAAACAGTAACCCTTGAGGGCGAGATTATCCATGCAGGAGGAGCAATGTCAGGAGGAAGCAGAGGTAAGAAGTCTACGGGGATACTTGGCAGGAGTGATGAAATCACATCCCTTGAAGCTCTTTTGGCTGATATGGATAAACGTGCGAAAGAGCATATTAATAAGCTTGAAAATATTGATTTAAGTATAGAAAACGTGAAAGAACAATTTGCTGAGAATAAACAAAAGCTTAAAAGCGTTTATGAAAATATAGATGAACTGCAAAATGAAATTTCTATAATTGACGCTCAAATAAACAGTGAAATGGATAAACTGGTTTCTTTTAATGAGGAAATGGAACAGTTAACAGATAACCAAATTGATATTGAGGACAAGCTTAAACTGGTATCGGACAGCGGTGAACAGAGCAGTCTTGCTGTGGACGAAAAGGACATAGAAGGTCTTTCAGCATTTGTTTATGAGCTTAGGGAGAAAAATGAAGTCTACCATGAACAGCTATCGTCTGTTATGGCGGAAATAAGTGGGTTGCAAAAGGATGAGGTTGCCATTAAAAGGGACCTCGAACGACATGAAAAAGATGTTGCCGTTAAAAATGAGCAGCTGATTACCAATGCTGATACAGTGAAAAAGCTGGAACAGGATGGTGCTAAGCTAAGTAAACAGCTTGACGAAAGCAGCCAGCTATCAAGAGAAAATTCAGCTATGGAAGAAAAGCTGAAAGGGGATACGGCAGAAAAAGAAAATCAGCTTTATCTTTTGCAGACAAAGCTTAAAGAAAACGAAATAAGATTTGAAGCTTGCGATGAAGCCCTTAAAGAGAGTACAGACAGAAAATATAAGATTGATATTGATTTAAACAAGCTTGCTGTTGAAACAGAAATGCTGGAAAACGATATATTTGAGAGGTACGATTTAACGTATCAGGATGTTGGAATGGAAAATATTGGTATTAATCTTGGGATTTATAAAAGGGAAATTGATAGTCTTAAAGAGCATATTAGGCAAATGGGCAATGTAAATTTAAACGCGATTGATGAATATGCTTATACCCGTTCCAGGTATGAGCAGATAACTGCTCAAATAAACGATTTAACGGATTCAAAAAAGGATTTGGAAGATTTGATTGCCATGCTCCAAAAAGATATGACTACGCAGTTTAAAGAACAGTTTAAGCTGATAAATACAAACTTTGAGCGTATATTTAAAAATCTTTTTGGAGGTGGAAAAGCGGAGCTTATTCTTGGGAAAAATGAAAGCGTGCTTGAAAGCGATATAGAAATCGTTGCCCAGCCGCCGGGGAAAAAGCTTCAAAACATATCTCTTATGTCGGGAGGAGAAAAATCTCTTACGGCAATAGCCATACTATTTGCAATGCTGGAGCTAAAGCCCACTCCTTTTTGTGTGCTTGATGAAATTGAATCTGCGCTGGATGAGGCAAATGTACATAGTTTTGCAACGTACTTAAAAAACTATTCCGGCAAGACACAGTTTTTGGTTATAACTCATAGAAGAGGAGTTATGGAACTTTCAGACGCTATTTATGGAGTAGCAATGCAGGAAAAAGGAGTTTCTAAAGTGGTGAGTATAAAAATGCCTGATGAAAATATGTTTGAGGAGGATGTTAAGCATGGGGTTGTTTGATAAGCTTAAACAGGCTCTGACTAAGACAGGGTCTGGAATAAACGGAGTATTCTCAAAGTTCCGCAAAGTAGATGAGGAATTTTTTGAGGAGCTTGAGGAGTGCCTTGTTCTTGCGGATGTTGGCGGCGAAACGTCTATGGAGATATTGGACGAGCTTAGAGACAGGGCGAAAAGAGAAAACATTAAGGACAGTGAGGAGATAAAAACTGCTCTTAAAGAAATAATGATAAATAGGCTTGATGTTGAAATTCCCAGTTATGAATATCCTCTGGTAATACTGATGGTCGGAGTAAACGGAGTTGGCAAAACAACTATTATCGGTAAAATGGCAAATATGTTTAAAAAAGAAGGCAAGTCTGTTTTAATTGCTGCAGCAGATACTTTTAGAGCCGCTGCTGTTGAGCAGCTTTTGGAATGGGGAAAACGCTCTGATACTCATGTTATTCACAACAATGAGGGATGTGACCCATCTGCTGTTGTATACGATGCTGTAAGCTCTGCCAAGGCCAAGGGATACGATATTTTGATTGTTGATACAGCGGGAAGACTCCATAACAAAAAAAATCTTATGGATGAGCTTAACAAAATTCGCCGTACTATTGATAAAAACTATGAGAATGCCAAAGTGATTACATTTCTTGCTCTGGACGCTACCACAGGTCAAAACGGTGTTAGCCAGGCAGAGGTTTTTACCAAGACGGCAAATGTGGACGCTGTGTGTATAAATAAGCTGGATGGTACTGCCAAAGGCGGCGTTGTGCTGGCGATATGCGATAAAGTTGGTATTCCTGTTAAATATGTGGGGGTTGGCGAAGGTATAGACGATATTCTTGAATTTAATGCAGAAGAGTTTGTCAGCGCTATTGTTGACCAGGTATCCACTGAGGAAACTGGAACATAAAAAATGGAGGATGTATGGAATGAATGAGGAATTGTTGGAACCTGTATTGCTTGCAGTCGGAACTTTAGTTCTTTTGATGGGAGCACATTTTTTAATTGAAAAAGTAAAAACATATACTGTAAAAGCAACGGTTATTTGCTGTAAAACCTATGTGCCTATAAATGGATTTAGCGATATGCCTTATCCAAAAAATACTATAAAATTCCTGCTGGATAATAATAAAACCCTAACCTTTAAAGCGGATATGAAAACTATGAGAAAGATTGAGGAATTAAAAAACACGTTAGGAACCCTTACATATAAGGGCTCACGGTTTATCGAATTTAAATGCGGAGACCTGAGTATTGCGGCAGGTAATGATGTTTTCTAAAATATTTATGAGTTTGATAAAAGCCTTAAAAATTAAGGCTTTTATAATTACTGTTATGAAAACTAAAACGGCATTGCAACCTAGGGTTGACGAATATCAATGTTTAGATGGTAGCTTTGCAACTTGTTATTTTTGTATATTGTGATTACAAAAACGAAAGGAGCGATGGTGATGAACATTGCAGACCGAATTCAATATTTAAGAAAAACAAAAGGTATATCACAGGAAGAGCTTGCGGACAAGATAGGAGTATCGAGGCAGGCTGTATCCAAATGGGAAAGCGAGCAGAGCATGCCTGATATTGACAAGGTTGTTATTATGAGCGATTATTTTGGAGTGACAACTGATTACATTATAAAAGGCATTGAGACAAAAGAGCAGATAAAAAAAAGTGACAAAGATGATACGGGAATATTTTCAGTAACAGCTACGGCGTTTAATTTTATAGGTCTAGTGGTTTCGGCGGTAGTTTGGTATGAAGAACAAAGCGCTGTGGCGCTGGCAATAGGGCTTATTTTTATGGCTATGGGATGTATGATATTTGGAATAGGTATATTTTGTTCTGCAAAGAAATTTAGGAAGAAAGCTAACTTTAACTTTTTTCAATATAACGTATGGCTGCTTACATTTATTCCTTTTTCTTTTATTTACAATATTTTATTTACAGGTTTAATTGCACCATATCCTTTAATTATATCAATTGGCGCATATATTGCATTTTGGGTGGTTTATATTTGCGTATGTCTTAGTGTATCCTTTGCAATTTATAAATTAAAACATAACCTGTAAAGTAAAAATACTTGACAGGTTTAATGGAAGTGGTTATAATAATTCAGTAAGCTTTTAACGGCTTTTGAGGTATACATGGATAAAAAGGTTGAAATAAGCTGGCTGCTGGATTTTTACGGCAAGCTTCTAACGGATAAGCAGCGTAAGGTAATGAATATGTATTTTAATGAGGATGCAAGTCTTTCTGAAATTGCATCAGGAATGGGCGTGTCCCGGCAGGCTGTTCACGATATTATAAGCAGAGGCGAAACTCTTCTTTATGAATATGAGGATAAGCTTGGACTACTGGAACAGTTTAAATTTATGGAAGAACGTCTTATAAGCATAAGCAGCAGGTTAAAGAATTGTAATTTAGAGCAGGACAGAGAAAATATATGCAATGAAATAGACGAGCTTATAACAAGGTGGGAGGAATAGAATGGCTTTTGAAGGTCTTGGAAGTAAACTACAGGCTGTGTTTAAAAAGCTCTCTTCTAAAGGAAGACTGAATGAAAACGACATAAAAATAGCCATGCGTGAGGTTAAAATGGCGCTGCTTGAGGCGGATGTTAACTTCAAGGTGGTTAAGGATTTTATAAATAGCGTGTCTGAGCGTGCTGTTGGATCTGATGTGCTGGAAAGCCTTACTCCCGACCAACAGGTAATTAAGATTGTTCGCGAAGAGCTCACAGAGCTTATGGGCTCTACAAACGCAAAACTGGCAGTGGCTGACATGCCGCCTACGGTTATTATGATGGCAGGATTGCAAGGCGCAGGTAAGACGACTATGTCTGCAAAGCTTGCTCAGTTTGTAAAGAAAAATGGGAAAACTCCCATGCTTGTTGGAATTGATATTTACCGTCCGGCTGCTATTAAGCAGCTGGAGGTGCTTGCAAAGCAGATAAACGTGGAATTTTATGAAGAGGGCACAAATCCTCCTGAGATAACTGCAATGAATGCTATTAAAAAGGCAGAGCGAATTGGCTGTGATGTGGTTATTCTTGATACCGCCGGACGTTTGCAGATAGATGAAGAGATGATGGAGGAGCTGGAAAAAGTACGGGATACAGTGCATCCCACCGAAATACTGTTTACAGTGGACGCTATGACAGGACAGGAAGCTGTTAATGTGGCCAAGACCTTTGATGAAAGGCTGAATATTACCGGCGTTGCAATTACAAAACTGGACGGTGATACGAGGGGCGGCGCTGCTCTTTCAATTAAAGCTGTTGTGGGCAAGCCTATAAAATTTTCCGGTATTGGAGAGAAGATAAGCGACCTGGAGGTATTTCATCCTGACAGAATGGCTCAGAGAATACTCGGCATGGGCGATGTGCTTACGCTTATTGAGAAGGCGGAGGCTGCTATTGATGAGAAAAATGCTGTGGAGATGCAGGAAAAGCTTAGAAAGCAATCCTTTACCCTTGAGGACTTTTTACAGCAGTTTGAACAGATAAAAAAGATGGGACCTTTATCAGGCATTTTGGATATGGTTCCGGGCATGAATAAATTAAAAGATAAGGACATGGATATTGACGAGCGGGAAATAGAGAGAACTGCTGCAATTATAAAATCCATGACTATGGAAGAAAGAGTAAACCCAAGTATTTTAAACGCCAGCAGGAGAAGGAGAATCGCGGCAGGCAGCGGCGTTGAGGTGCAGGATGTTAACAGGCTTATTACCCAATATGAACAGATGAAAAAAATGATGAAGCAGTTTATGGGTAAAGGCAAAGGGAAAAAGGGAAAGTTTAGGCTTCCTTTTCCAATGTAAAAACAGTTAATCAAAAATTGATTATATAAATTAAAATAATGTGGAGGAATAGTAATGGCAGTAAAAATCAGATTAAAGAGAATGGGCGCTAAAAAAGCTCCTTTCTACAGAGTTGTTGTGGCAGATTCAAGAGCGCCGCGTGATGGAAAGTTTATTGAGGAGATTGGATATTTCAATCCTCTTACTGAGCCAAATGAGCTTAAAATTGATAATGAAAAAGCGGTTGAATGGATGAAAAAGGGTGCTCAGCCATCAGACACAGTTCGTGCGCTTCTTAAAAAGAGCGGAGCTATTCAATAATTGCGGAGATGGAAATGAGTGAACTTATAAAATACATCGTAAGTTATCTTGTGGATAATCCTGATGAAATTGAGATTACGGAAATACAAGATGGCGATACGATACATTTAAAGCTAAAGGTTGCCGAATCTGATACAGGTAAGGTTATAGGCAGACAGGGCAGAATTGCAAAGGCTATACGAGCTATTTTAAAATCCTCATGTACAAAGTGCAAGACCAGGTATGTTCTGGATATTATTTAACCAATGGAAACTATTGTTATAGGCAAAGTGCTTAAGCCGCAAGGGATAAAGGGAGAAGTGAAAGCACTTCCAATAACCCAAGACAGCTTAAGATTTAAAGAACTGGATACGGTTTTTGTAGCCGGCATTGAATATGATATAAAAAGCGTTAAAATCCGTGATGACGGAGTTTATCTGACATTAGATGGAGTGGACGACAGAAATAAGGCTGAAGGGCTTAGAAACGAGTTGCTTTATGTTCCAAGAAGTAAAGCAATTAAGCTTGAAAAAGACAGCTGGTTTATAACGGATTTAATTGGCTGTAAAGTTACTGACGATAAAGGGAAACTTCTTGGAACCCTTACAGATGTGCTGCAAAATGGTTGTGCCGACGTTTACTGCATTGACGGAGAAAAACTAATGTTTCCAGCTCTTAAAAAGGTACTGTCGTCTGTTGATGTGGAAAGAAAAGAAATAATTTTAAACAGTGAAGCTCTAAGAGAGGTGGCTGTTTATGAGAATTAGTGTTCTAACTATATTTCCGGAAATGTTTGAGGCAATTAATCACAGTATACTTGGCAGAGCTATGGGAAAGGGACTTATAACTCTTGACCTTATTGATATTCGTGAATTTGCCGATAACAAACACAGCAATGTAGACGATTATCCTTTTGGAGGCGGCAGTGGCATGGTTATGATGGCACAGCCGATAGTTGATGCATTTTCTTATGCTCAGAGCCTTCATAAGGGAAAGCCAAGGCGGATATACATGTCGCCTAGAGGCAGGGTTTTTGATCAGGGTACTGCATGTAAACTGGCAAGTGAAGATATGATAATCCTTTGCGGTCACTACGAAGGAGTAGACCAACGTGCCCTTGATTTATGCATTGATGAAGAAATAAGCATTGGTGATTATGTTCTGACCGGCGGAGAGCTGGCGGCAATGGTGGTTATAGATGCAGTTTCACGTTATGTAGGCGGGGTGCTTGGCAGCAGTGATTCTTTAAATGAAGAAAGCTTTTCAAGCGGGTTGCTGGAGTATCCACAATACACTCGTCCTGCTGATTTTAGGGGGATTAAGGTGCCGGAGGTTCTGCTTTCGGGACATCATGCAAATATTGAAAAATGGAGGCATGAGGAATCTGTTAAGATAACTCAAAAAATGCGTCCCGATTTGCTTAAATAGGTTGTTTTGCTTTTAGCTTTATGGTATAATGCCAACAGTGATTTTGGTGTTTCTATATGTTAATGGTATAGCATAGACAACTGTTAATAAAAAATATTGCCTGCAAGGCAAAAATTATAAAATAAACGGTCCGCTGGATAAAATATATTTACGAACGTTTTAGGAAGGAAGAAATAAAGTGGATATTATTAAAAGTATTGAACAGGAACAGCTTAGAACTGATATGCCTGAATTTTCAGTAGGCGATACAGTGAGAGTATTTGTTAAGGTTGTTGAGGGAAACAGAGAGAGACTTCAGGCATTTGAAGGTGTGGTTATTAAAAGACAGCATGGCGGCGCAAGAGAGACCTTTACAGTGCGCCGTGTTTCATATGGCATTGGCGTTGAGCGTACATTCCCTTTCCATTCACCTCGTGTTGGTAAGGTTGAGGTTATTAGAAGAGGTAAGGTTAGACGTGCTAAACTGTTCTATTTAAGAGAAAGACGCGGTAAAGCAGCTAAGATTAAAGAGGCATCAAGATAATAGGCTTGATATGCAGGGCTTTACAGTGATTTTTATTTATATTGTGTGAAAATTATATGCAGATTACGATTACAAAGCAACTGCAAAATTTGAAAAAAGGAACTAAGAATATTAGTTCCTTATTCTTTTATTATTAAAATTATATAGGTGAAATAATGGATATTAACTGGTACCCCGGACATATGGCAAAGGCAAAAAGACTTATTAACGAAAGTCTTAAAGCTGTGGATATAGTAATTGAAGTGCTTGATGCAAGAATTCCCGTTTCCAGCCGTAATCCGGATTTTGAAGAGATGTTTGCAAAGAAGCAAAAGATTATTATTTTAAATAAAAAGGATTTAGCGGACAGTTTTATTACAGATAAGTGGACGGAGCATTTTAAAAAACAGGGCATTCAGACCATTTGCGTATCATCTGTTGATAACTCCAATAAGAAAAAAATTGTGGATTTTATAAAAAAGTCCGCGGCTTCTATTGTTGACAAA
>CAJUEF010000001.1:81845-126127 GCA_910585035.1 uncultured Christensenellaceae bacterium
AAATCCAAGGGGATGAACAAAACAGTAAGGTGCATGGTTGCGGGAATTCCGAATTCAGGAAAGTCCACATTTATAAACATGCTTTGTGGAAAAGGCAAGCTAAAGAGCGAGGACAGACCGGGAGTTACAAAGGCCAACCAATGGATAAAGGTAGATAAGTCATTAGAAATTATGGATACTCCGGGAGTTCTCTGGCCAAAGCTGGACGAGCAGAGAATTGCTTTAAACTTATCTTTTGTGGGGTCTATTAAAGATAATATTATAGATATAGAGGAGCTGGCCTGTAAGCTGCTCGAAAGGCTTGGTCACGGCTATTTTGACCGTATTCAGGAGAGATACGATATATGGGAAAGAGAAAACGGAGTTGTGATGTTGGAACAGCTTTGTAAACGCCGGGGATTTATCTTGAAGGGCAATGAATACGATTATGAAAGGGGAGCAAGGATTTTGCTAGATGAGTTTCGTGGAGGCGTGCTTGGTCAAATATCCTTGGAAGAACCAGGTGAAACAATCAGCACTCAAGAATAAGACTGCTTTAGCTTTTGAATTTGACAAGCAGTTTTATAATGATACAATAAAGATTATTGCAGGAGCCGACGAGGTTGGAAGGGGACCTCTAGCAGGACCGGTTGTTGTTGCGGCTGTAATTATGGATAATGGAACTTTAATAGAGGGAATTAGAGACAGCAAGGCAATAAGTGAAAAAAAACGAAACAGCCTTTACTATGCTATATCTGACATTGCATTATCCATAGGTATTGGGTGGATTGAACCGGAGGAAATAGACAGCATTAACATTCTTAACGCCACCAGAAAGGCTTTTAAAATAAGTCTTGAAAGGCTTGAGCTTAAGCCGGATTTAGTGCTTTTGGATTATATTAACGGCGTTGATACTGATTTGCATTATAAGGCGTTTAAAAAGGGCGATGACACCAGCTATGTTATAGGGTGTGCTTCTATAATTGCAAAGGTTACAAGAGACAGATATATGATAGAAATGGACGAGAAATATCCCAATTACGGATTTGCCAGAAATAAAGGTTACGGAACAAAAGAGCATATGGAAGCAATTCGCAAATACGGACCTTGTCCACTTCATCGAAAAACTTTTATAAAGAAAATATTAGAGGAAATAAAATGAACGAACTGGGAAAACAATACGAGGACAAAGCTTGTAAATATCTGGAAAATAAGGGCTATACAATTCTTGAAAGAAATTACACTTGTATTTACGGTGAAATTGATATTATTGCAAAAGACGGACAGTATACGGTTTTTACAGAAGTAAAATACAGGCGTAATAATGAGTTTTGCGAGCCTGCCGAAACTATAACTGCATGTAAAATCAAGCGTATCACAAGGACTGCACAGGATTATATTTCGAAGTATGGAGATGATTATTACCGTTTTGATGCAGTTTGCTTTACAGGTGATAATGTGGAGCATATAGAGAATATAGTATATTTTGAATAATGGGGTGGTTTGTATGCTTGCCGCAACAAACAGTATTGGATTAAAGGGAATAGAAACTTATAAAGTGGATGTTCAGGTGGACTTATCTAAAGGTCTGCCTGCTTTTGATATTGTGGGACTGGCCGGAACAACTGTAAAGGAATCCAGGGAAAGAGTTAGGGCGGCAATAAAGAACAGCGGTATTAATTTTCCACCAATGAGGATAACCTGTAATTTGGCGCCGGCAGATGTAAAGAAAGACAGCTCAATATATGATTTGCCAATAAGTATAGGAATTTTATCTGCTATTGGTGAAATCAGATGTAATGATTTAAACGAATATATTATTCTCGGGGAGCTTTCTTTAGATGGGAAAATAAACAGAGTGAACGGTACTTTGCCTATGGTAATAGGTGCGAAAGCTCTTGGATACAAAAAGGTGATTTTGCCTTTTGATAATGCTAATGAAGCAAGATTTATAGATGGGATAGACGTTTATCCATGCGGGGATTTAACTGAAGTGATGGGATTTTTAAACGGTACAAAGTTAATTAATCCGTTAAAAATGATAGCCTTTAGCGAGGTGAGAAAAGCAGGAATAAACGGTGTGGATTTTTGTCATATAAAAGGACAGCAAAGCGCAAAAAGGGCGCTGGAAATAGCTGCGGCAGGAAACCATAATGTTATGTTTATCGGTCCGGCGGGAAGTGGAAAGACAATGCTTGCAAGAAGCATGCCCTCTATATTGCCGGATATGAACTTTGAAGAAGCGCTGGAGGTTACAAAAATACATAGTATAAGCGGAGAGCTGGGAAGTGTGGGAATAATATGTGAACGTCCGTTTAGGGCGCCGCATCATGGAGTTTCTGCCGCAGCTCTTATTGGAGGTGGAAGCGGCGCCCGTCCCGGGGAGATAAGCCTGGCTCATAACGGAGTGCTGTTCTTAGATGAATTTCCTGAATTTCAAAGACAGACAATTGAAAGCCTAAGACAGCCTCTTGAGGACGGTTTTGTGACAGTTTCCAGAGTTAGTGCCACTTGCAGGTACCCATCTTCATTTATGCTGATAGTTTCAATGAATCCATGTCCCTGCGGAAACTATGGAAGCGATAAGGAATGTAGGTGCAGTGAAACTCAAAGAAACAGGTATTTAAATAAAATATCAGGACCTCTCCTTGACAGGCTGGACATTGTTGTGGAAATGGCAGGAATTGCATATAAAGATATTGAATCAAAGAATAAAGCAGAAACATCAAAAGATGTGCGTAGACGTGTAAATAAAGCCAGAATTGTGCAGTATAAACGAAACGGCGGCAACAAAGCAAATGGAATGATGAATGCTCAGGATATTGAAAAACATATTTCTTTAGATGGGGAAACAAAAAAACTTTTAGAGGTTGCTTTTGAAAGGCTGGGTCTTAGCGCCAGAGCATATCACCGTATATTAAAGGTATCAAGAACTATTGCAGATTTAAGCGGCAGCGAGGATATTAAAAAAGAACACATTATGGAAGCTCTTTCATACAGAGGCGCTGAAATAAAGTATTGGCAATAGGGTAGAAAACAGTGGAATACAGCGATAATGACAAAATTATATTGTGGCTTTCCATGGGGCTGGGTATAGGATCTTTTAAGTTTTTTGATTTAATGGATTACTACGGCGATATTGATGGGATTTGGCATAATTATGATGAAAAAGATCCGGGAATTGATTTTTTATCACCTAAAGTTAAAACTGCACTTGATAAAACAAAAAATATGAGTTATGTTAATAACTGTATTAAAAAATGGAAAGAACCAAAGTTTGTTACCATTTTAAACAATGATTATCCGATGCTGTTAAAAGAAACAGCTAATCCGCCTATAATATTATATTATTTGGGAGAAATTAGCGCCTACGACAAATGTATAGGTATAGTTGGCAGCAGAAGGTGCACAAAATATGGATTGGAATGCACAAAAAAATTTGCAAAAGACTTGGCTGTAAGGGGAATTACAATTGTGTCCGGCGGGGCAAGAGGAATAGATACTAAAGCCCATGAAGGGGCTGTGGAAGCCGGAGGAAGGACAGTTTGCGTTTTAGGATGTGGAATTGATGTGGTGTATCCTCCTGAAAATCATAAACTGTTTTATAATATTGCAGAAGGCGGAGGGGCAATAATAACAGAGTATCATCCCGGAGAAAGACCAAATCCGTGGCATTTTCCCCAGAGAAACCGCATAATAAGCGGTATGAGCAGTGGTCTTTTAGTTGTAGAGGCAGGAGAGAAAAGCGGCTCTCTTATAACAGCAGGCATTGCTGCAGAAGAAGGAAGAGATGTTTTTTGTGTTCCCGGAAATATCAATTCGAGTACAAGCAAAGGCACTAATACTCTTATTAAAAATGGAGCCTGTTTAGTTGATTGTTATCAGGATATAATGTTTGAGTGCGGCTGGCATGTAAAAGAAAAAAACAAAGCCTTAGCCATTGACAATTTTAATAATTTAAATGATACTGAAAGAACCGTTGTAAATGCAATTATAAAAAATCAAAATATTTCAATTGATGAGCTTTGTGTAATAACAGGGATTGATATTACAGAGCTTAACAGCGTGATTACAATGCTGGAAATAGGCGGCGTTATAAGCAGGATGCCGGGCAATATATTAACTATTTAGTGGAGGGCTTTATGGCTGCAAAAAAAGAAAAAAAACCTTATGAGCTGGTTATTGTGGAATCACCTGCCAAGGCTAAAACTATTGGGAAAATCTTAGGCAGTAAATACAGGGTTATAGCGTCTCAGGGGCATGTAAGGGATTTACCTAAAAGCAGGCTTGCTGTTGATGTTGAAGGCGGATTTGAGCCTGAATACATTAATATAAGGGGAAAAGCGCCTCTGCTTAAAGAAATAAAGAAAGAAGCCAAGAATGCAAAAAAGGTTTTTCTGGCAACCGACCCTGATAGAGAAGGAGAGGCTATATCCTGGCATATTGGCAATATAATTGAGGATAAAGACGCAAAGAGAATTGAATTTAATGAAATTACAAAATCTGCTATTCAAGAAGCAATTAAGCATCCTCGGGATATTAATACCGGAAAAGTAAACGCTCAGCAGGCAAGAAGGGTGCTAGACAGGCTTGTTGGCTATAAGATAAGCCCTATTCTTTGGGAAAAGGTTAAAAAGGGTTTGAGCGCAGGAAGAGTTCAGTCTGTTGCTATGCGTATGATATGCGAGCTGGAGGAACAGATTGATAACTTTATTAGTGAAGAATACTGGTCGCTGGATGCAAAGCTTATGCCAAAGGGAAAGAAAAAAACTTTTACAGCTCACTATCATGGAGAAGGAAATAAAAAGGTAGACCTTAAGACAAAAGAACAGGTTGATAAAATTATTAGTGAGCTAAAGGATTTTGTTGTTAAAGAGGTTAAGAAAGGCAATCTTAAAAAGCATGCCGCTGCTCCTTTTTCCACAAGCACAATGCAGCAGGACGCTTCGAGAAAGCTTGGTTTTTCCACTAAAAAAACCATGATGGTTGCGCAGCAGCTTTATGAAGGTGTGGAAATAAAGAAGAAAGGACACGTGGGTCTGGTATCTTATATAAGAACAGATTCCGTAAGAATATCCAAAGAAGCTCAAAGCGACGCTCTTGCATTTATTGAAGCGAACTTTGGGAACGATTATGTTCCGCAAAAGCCCAATATATATAAGGGAAGAAAAGGAGCTCAAGACGCTCATGAGGCTATCCGTCCTACCGATATAAAAATAACTCCCGAAAGTATTAAAGATAGTCTTAATAAGGACCAGTTAAAGCTTTATACTCTTATATATAACAGGTTTTTATCCAGCCAGATGGCGGAAGCAAGATACAGCACTATTAATACTACAATATTAAGCGGTAACCACGTGTTTAAGGCAGGTGGACAAAATTTAATATTTGACGGATATTTAATAGTTTATAATGAAGCGGATAAAGAAAAGAAAAAGGAAACTATTCCTGAGTTAAATGAAGGCGACATGCTTGACCTTAATAAGGTTGTTCCCGAGCAGCATTTTACTCAGCCTCCGGCAAGATATACAGAGGCGAGCCTTGTGCGTGCGCTGGAGGAAAAGGGAATTGGCAGACCAAGCACATATGCTCCTACAATTTCCACTATATTTGAAAGGGGCTATATTACAAGAAAGGAAAAGTCAATTCAGCCTACAGAGCTTGGGAAAATAGTTACCAAGCTGATTGTGGACAATTTTTCCGATATTGTTAATATTGAATTTACTGCGGATATGGAAGACGACCTGGATGAAATTGAATCAGGGGAAAAAGAATGGAAAAAGGTCATAGGTGATTTTTATGTTACCTTTAAAAAGCTTCTAGAGGATGCCGAGGTAGCTATTGAAAAAATAAAGATTGCAGATGAAGTTTCTGACGTTCCATGTGATAAATGCGGTGCTATGATGGTTTACAAAGTGGGAAAATACGGAAAGTTTCTTGCTTGTCCCAACTATCCTGAATGTAAAAACACAAAGCCTATAATGGTTACTATAGACGTACCTTGTCCAAAGTGTGGGGGAAAGGTGCTGAAGCTGAAAACAAAAAGAGGCAAGCCGTTTTACGGATGTGAAAAATATCCAAAGTGTGATTTCACTTCATGGTATTTGCCGACTGATAAAAAATGTCCTACATGTGGTAAATACATGGTGGAAAAAAATGTTAAAGGCGGAACCCAAATTATTTGTTCCGATCCTGATTGTAAAACTTCACTGCAAAAGGAAAATAAAAAATGACAATAATTGTTATAGGAGGCGGTCTTGCTGGTTGTGAGGCTGCCTTACAGTTAGCAAAAAGAGGTTTTAAAGTTGATCTTTTTGAGATGAAGCCTATAAAGAAATCACCGGCTCATTCCATGGATACTCTTTGTGAACTGGTATGCAGCAATTCTTTAAAATCCACAAAGCCTGATACTGCCGGAGGACTTTTAAAGCTGGAAATGGACATACTTGGTTGTGAACTTTTAAAGTTTGCTTCAGATTGCGCCGTTCCTGCGGGAGGAGCACTGGCTGTTGACAGGGATGAATTTTCAAAGGCAGTTACAAAAGCTATAGAAAATGAGCCTAATATAAACATTGTTCATAAAATCGTCACGGATATTCCAAATTCACCTTGTATTATAGCAACAGGACCGCTGACGGAGGATAGCTTTGCAAAGGCTATAAAAAAAAGATTTGATTCTCTGTACTTTTTTGATGCGGCTTCGCCTATAATATCTAAAGACAGCATAAATATGGATATTGTATACAGAGCAAACAGATATGAGGATATTGGCAGCGGAGATTATTTAAACTGTCCTATGAATAAAGAGGAATATGAAGCTTTTTATACGGAACTGATAAATGCCAATACTGTTGAGCTTCACGGATTTGAAACCGCTAGGGTGTTTGAAAGCTGTATGCCCGTTGAAGTAATGGCAAAAAGAGGGCGGGATACATTAAGATTTGGACCCCTTCGCCCTGTTGGGCTGACTGATTTAAGAACAGGTAAACGTCCTTATGCAGTGGTACAGCTCAGACAGGAGGATGTATATGGGAACAGTTATAATTTAGTTGGCTTTCAGACTAATCTTAAATTTCCTGAACAAAAAAGAGTGTTTTCAATGATACCGGGACTGGAAAACGCCGAGTTCCTAAGATACGGCGTAATGCATGCCAATACATATTTAAACAGTCCAAAATATTTGGATGAATTTTTCCGTGTAAAAGGCGAAAGTAACTTGTATTTTGCCGGGCAGATTACGGGAGTGGAGGGCTATGTGGAATCCATCTTCAGCGGAATGATGGCAGGAATAAACATGGCGAGAACTTTGGAAGGCAAGGATTTAAACCCGCTTCCTAAAGAATGTATAACCGGAGCTCTTTGCAAGCATGTTGCAGGAGGGTCAGGCAGTTCATCCTATCAGCCTATGAATGCAAATTTTGGAATTATTATTCCTCTTGGCAAAAGGATAAAAGATAAAAAAGAAAGATATATGGAGCAGAGCAAAAGATCTGTTTCAATTTTAAAAGAGAATCGGGGGAAGTACTTTTAATGGATGAAAAGAATATGTTAAGAGGCACTACTATAGTTGCAGTAAAGAAAAACGGAAAGACCGTTGTTGCGGGCGACGGTCAGGTGACCTTTGGCCAGGCTACAATTATGAAGCATGGTGCTAAAAAGGTTAGAAGAATTTATAAGGAAAAAATCGTGGTTGGTTTTGCCGGCTCTGTTGCAGATGCGTTTACCCTTTGCGACAGGTTTGAAGCAAAGCTGGAGCAATATAGCGGAAGTGTTGTTAGAGCTGCTGTTGAGCTTGCTCAGGAATGGAGAAGCGATAAGGTGCTTCGTAAGCTTGAGGCAATGCTTATTGTTGCAGATAAGGAAAATTTACTGGTGCTTTCCGGTACAGGTGAAGTGATAGAGCCGGATGACGGTGTTGTTGCTATTGGATCCGGAGGTAATTATGCAATGTCAGCCGCCCGTGCACTATATCGCAATACGGATATGGACGCTAAAGAAATTGCGCTGGAAGCTATGAAGATAGCCAGTGAAATATGCGTGTATACTAACGGTAATTTTACCGTTGAGGAGGTTTAATATGAACTGCTTATCTGCTAAGGAAATTGTAAGCAAGCTGGACAGATATATTATCGGACAGGACGAGGCAAAAAAAGCTGTTGCCATTGCCCTTAGAAACAGGTATAGACGAAGCCGGCTGAATGATGAAATCAGAAACGAAATAACTCCGAAAAATATAATTATGGCGGGTCCAACGGGAGTTGGAAAGACGGAAATCGCAAGGAGGCTGGCAAAGCTTACAGGCTCGCCTTTTGTAAAGGTAGAGGCCACTAAGTTTACGGAAGTGGGATATGTTGGCAGAGATGTTGATTCCATTATTCGTGATTTGGTTGAAGCCAGTATACGAATGGTAAAAGAGGAAATGTATGAAAAAGTAAAGCTTCAGGCGCAGACCAATGCCCATGAAAGGCTCATTGATTTGCTTTTACCTGTAAAACCAAAGCCAAAGGCGGAGCAAAATGATTTTCAGGCAGCTCTTTATATGCTTCTTCCTGCCCAGGAAAAAAAGGAAGAACTGACAGACGAAGAAAAAAGAGAAAGACTTACAGCACGCCAGCAAATAGCTAAGCAGCTAAACGACGGTTTGCTGGAGGATACAATAGTATCTGTTGAGGTTGAGGCTCCACAGGTTATGGCTCTTGATGTTATGGGAGGCGTAGGCGCTGAAATAAACCTAGGAGATATGTTCTCGGGTATGATGCCTAAAAAAACCAAGAACCGCAAAGTTAAGGTAAGCGACGCACGGGTAATTTTAGAGCAGGAAGAAGCAAACAAGCTCATAGATATGGATGATGTTACGACGGAGGCAATAAAGAGAGCAGAGCAGCAGGGGATTGTGTTTCTTGATGAAATAGATAAAATTGCAGGTAAGGGCGGAGGCAGCGGTCCTGATGTATCCAGAGAGGGTGTGCAAAGAGATATTCTTCCTCTGGTTGAAGGCTCTACAATTATGACAAAATACGGACCTATTAAAACAGATTTTGTGCTGTTTATCGCTGCCGGCGCTTTCCATGTTGCAAAATTCAGCGACCTTATTCCGGAACTTCAAGGCAGATTTCCTATTAAGGTAAACCTAAAAAGTCTCACAAAAGATGATATGGTGCAAATTCTCAGCAAAACGGACAATGCCATAATAAAGCAATATCAGTCACTTTTATCAGTGGACAACATTGATCTTAAATTTACTGACGACGCTCTTGACGCTATTGGGGATTATGCAATTAACGCTAATGAGGAAAATGAAAACATAGGAGCCAGAAGGCTTCACTCTATAATTGAAAATCTGTTGGAGGATATTTCATTTAATGCGTGTGGAGACCATCCTATGATGGAAGTAATTATTGACGAAGGGTATGTGAGCTCCCATTTAACTGACGATTATAAAAAGCACAATTTAAAGAACAGCATACTGTAAGTTTATGCCTATAAATGCTTTAATGAATTAATAAAAATACAAAATTATTCTAAATAATCATTATTGAATATATTTTAATATTATATTTTAGGTAAATAATAATTGAAAATATCTGTGCAATTAGTGTAAACAGGTGTTTATAAAAAAGAATGACGCTTTTTCGGTCATTCTTTTTTTGTTTTAGGGTTTAAATATTTATAAATAAATGATATAATAACTAATACTGGTGGTGCAGTATCCTAGTCAGTAAAGTATTATTTGAAGGCGGGCCTAAAAATTCGTCAAAGGGCACATCGATGAAGTTCCTTGTGTTGGCTGCTGACGCCCAGTCGGGAGTCGATGCTGGGAGTTAAGAAAGGTGGGCGTTCCTCAATGGCATGAGGGTGATGACCCAGTTTTCGTGGAGACCTGTATGGGTGGATGAAATGTTTAATAAAGCAAATCTACTCAGCAGGATTAAACCTGCTATGCGGCGGCAAGCTGTGTACAGTGTAGCCTGTCTTGAGTGGTAACGTGCGAATGATGGAAGCACGGTTTATTATAACTGGTACCTAAGTAGTAAAACGATTGCCATCTGAAACCGCTATTGCAAAAGAGACTAAGGTAATGCTGAGCTGTTGAGGAAAGCTCCTAGGCTGATTATTATGTGAAGATTATAGTGTAGATTTAAGGCAGTCCGGCCCTGCCTTTGGTAACAGGGCAGTATCGTCTTTAAAGAGAAATCGCTCCTTTCGGCGACGGGGAGTAGATGGTGGGGAAAACCTACCGGACCATATTCTGCAAAGTTTATTCATGTAATACCACCACTATTTTTTAGGAGTATTATTTTTACATATATATTTAAAATTATGTCTAAAAAGAAAAATAAAAATAAATGGGTGGCAAAATCCATTGCGATAACTTTTGCTTTATCTTGCATATTCAGTGTAGGCGCTGAAATTTTAATGAATATGAGCCCTACTTTTCTTGCTGTATTGGTTGTGCTTTTTATCATTTCTGTTGGAGTGGTTTTTGACATTATAGGAGTTGCTCTTGCGGCCGCCGATAAGCCGCGTTTTTATGCAATGGATTCAAAACGTGTGTATGCATCCAGGCAGTGTGTGTATATGGTTAAAAATGCAGATATTCTAAGTAACGTCTGCAACGATATAATAGGAGATATCTGCGGCATTATAAGCGGCGCTTCAGGAGCTGTTATAGCCATAAGGCTTTCAACGGGAGAAAGCGCCAATGTATTAGCCGGAATTATTGTAAGCGGAATAATTGCTGCTTTAACTGTTGGCGGAAAGGCATATGGAAAAAGTGTAGGTATGAAAAAAAGCAACGATATAGTCTTAATGGTTGGTAAAGGTCTTGCGTTTTTTGCAAGACGATAACAGGTGATATATTGAGTTATTTAGATGATATTAGCATTACAAAATTAAAAGGCATGAACAGAAATGAGCTGGAAAAGCTTGCAAAAGAAATAAGGCTTTTTCTTATTGATAAAGTGACAAGGACAGGCGGGCATTTAGCCAGCAACCTTGGCACTGTTGAGCTTACGCTTGCTCTTCATTATGTATTTGACAGCCCTTATGACAAGCTTTTGTTTGACGTTGGGCATCAGTCGTATACGCATAAAATTTTAACAGGCAGAAAAGACGGTTTTGACAACCTAAGGCAGTATGGAGGGATATCAGGCTTTCCAAGACCTGATGAGAGTGAGCATGATATTTTTTCAATGGGACATGCCAGTAATGCAATTTCTGTAGCAGCGGGAATGGCAAAAATAAGAGACCTTAGAGAGCAAGATTATTCTATAGTTGCCGTTATCGGTGACGGGGCTTTATCAGGTGGAATGGCTATGGAAGCCATAAATGATGCAGGCTACAGCAAAAATAAAATAATAGTTGTGCTCAATGACAATGAAATGTCTATTGCAAAAAATGTTGGCGCAATGGCCGGTTTTCTTGGCAAAATGAGGACTATTAAAACTTACACCGCTTTTAAAAGAAGTATAAGCAATATTATAATTCGGATACCGTTAATTGGAAGGTATTTAAAAGAAACCATATCCCGCATGAAAAACAGAATTAAGTATTTGCTTTTGCCCACGCATTTTATTGAAGAAATGGGATTTACTTATATTGGAATTTTAGATGGTCATGATATAGATTCTTTAATA
Organism: uncultured Christensenellaceae bacterium; assembly: GCA_910585035.1. Taxonomy (GTDB): domain Bacteria; phylum Bacillota; class Clostridia; order Christensenellales; family MGBC116941; genus MGBC116941. The sequence goes on from CAJUEF010000001.1 coordinate 93,461, forward strand.
GATTCTTTAAAGGATGCTAAGAATAGCGAAGTTTCAGTTTTACTTCACATAAAAACCGTAAAGGGCTGTGGCTGTGAAATGGCAGAAAAATTTCCTGAGGATTTTCACGGTGTTTCATCCAATCATTTTAGCAGGGAAAAAGGTGCAAAGCCTAGCAATGGCAAAATATTTGTAAATAAGCTTATTGAAATGGCAAGGGCAGATTCAAAAATATGCGCCATAACTGCCGCAATGCCCCATGGAACAGAGCTGATACATTTTGAAGAAGAGTTTCCGGAAAGATTTATGGATGTGGGTATTGCTGAGCAGCACGCAGTTACCCTGGCTGCAGGAATAGCCTGTGGCGGCGGGAAACCTTATTTTGGCGTGTATTCAACATTTTTGCAAAGGGCATACGACCAGATATTTCATGATGTGTGTTTGCAAAATCTGCCTGTTACACTGGTGATTGACAGGGCGGGTCTTGTTGGCAATGACGGTGAAACTCACCACGGGGTATTTGACCTTAGTTATCTCCGTCCTCTTCCGGGGATGACAATTATGGCGCCGGCAACAGGAAAAGAGCTTGAGGAAATGCTGGAACTTTCACATGACATGAAAGGTCCTTGCGCTATTAGGTATTCCAAAGTAAATTTTGATTTGGATTATGATATGCCAACAGCTTTTGGGAAATGGAAAGTTTTACGAGAAATAAAACCTGTAACTATTGTGGCTGTGGGAAATATGGTGAAAAAAGCTATAGCGGTAAGCGATGCTTTAAAGGAAAGTTATGGAATTGAACTTGGAGTTGTAAATGCTTGTTTTGTAAAGCCGATGGATGATGAAATGATAGAAAAATTGTCTGTATGTCAGCATATTTTTACTATTGAAGACAATGTTGTTAAAGGCGGATTTGGCAGCGGCTTACTTGAAGCTTTTGCAAAAATAAATTCTAAGACAATGGTTAGTATGTATGGCGTGCCGGACAGATTTATAACCCATGGCAATGTTGATGAATTAATGAAAGAAATTGGCTTGGATACACAAGGTATTAAAAACAGGATTTTAGATGAACTGGAGATAAAACATGACGAGGCTTGATGTTTTCCTTGTTGAAAATGGGTATTTTGAATCGAGGGAAAAGGCGAAAACAGAAATAATGTGCGGGAATGTGCTTGTTGATGAAAAACGTCTTAAAGCTAGTGACAAGGTTAAAGATGGATGCAATATCCGAATAATAAAACAAATGCCCTTTGTTTCAAGGGGCGGATATAAACTTGACAAGGCGATAAAGGTTTTTGATCTTGATTTTAATGGCGTAACGGCAATAGATATTGGCGCTTCGACAGGCGGTTTTACAGATGTGATGCTGCAAAATGGAGCAAAAAAGGTTTATTCAGTTGATGTAGGATACGGACAGCTCCATTATAAGCTTAGAAACGATAAACGTGTAGTGAGCATGGAGCGCTGTAATGCACGAAATCTTACAAACAAAGAGTTTTCTGAAAAAGCAGATTTTGTTACTATGGATGTTTCCTTTATATCTATACTATTAATCTTTCCGGTGCTTAAGGATGTTTTGAATGAACATGGAAAAGTGGTAGCCCTTATTAAGCCCCAGTTTGAAGCAGGCAGAGAGCAGGTTGGGAAAAACGGAGTTATAAGAGATAAAAAGGTGCATATACAGGTGATACACAATGTTATTGACGGTGCGAAAAAAATCGGTCTTCATTGTGAGGGACTTGACTATTCTCCAATAAAAGGTCCTGAGGGAAATATAGAGTTTATTTCAATTTTTGGCTTTAATGATGAAGGCTTTGAGCCGGATATTAATTTTGTGGTTGAAAACGCTCATAATAATAAATTTTAGTGGTGTTTAATGAAAGTATTATTATTTGTAAATGTTAAAAAAGATAAGGATATGTCTCTTTCATCTGAAATAATTAATTGTATGAAGAAAAAGGACGTTGAATATAAGGTTTTTAAAGCTGACAGTGACCAGTCAACCGTGTTGCTTTCAGATTTAAACAATATGGACGCTGTTATAGTTCTTGGAGGAGACGGAACTATGCTTCATGCAATTAGAGAGGTATCAAGAACAGGTATTCCTGTTTTTGGAGTAAATATAGGACACCTTGGTTTTTTAACAGAGATAGATTACAAAAACTTTGCTAAAGCTCTGGATAAAATAATTGACCACGATTATTATATTGAAGAACGTATGCTTCTTAAGACACACGATAGTAAAGAAATTGAGAGGCTGGCAGTTAATGATATATGTGTTATTAATCATGAGCCGGGGAAAATTATTTCTCTTTCAGTTTTTGTAAACGGAAATTTTGTCGAAAGATTTTCAGGTGACGGCATAATTGTATCCAGTCCTACGGGATCTACGGGATATTCAATGTCTGCCGGTGGACCTATTGTGTCACCTATGGCAAGCTGTATTATAGTTACTCCTATATGCGCTCACTCTCTCACATCAAAACCCTTGGTTTTATGCGATACAGATAAGATTAAGATAGAGGTGGAGGAGGATAAAAAGGGACTTGCCATTTTAGATGGACAAAGCAAAATAGATATTAATGATATATGTGTAGAAAAAAGCGATTACAAAGCAAAATTTATAAGATTTAAAGAGTATAATTTTTTTGATGTTTTATCAAAAAAGTTTAATAATAATATTGGTAAGTAAGGGGGATGCTTATGAAAACCAACAGGCACACGGTAATACTTGATATTATCAATTCTATGGATATTGATACTCAGGAAGAATTGGCTATTGAGCTTGCCAGACGCGGATTTAAGGTTACACAAGCAACTATTTCAAGGGATATTAAGGAGTTAAGACTTATAAAGGTTCTGGCTTCAAGCGGAAGCTATAAATATGCAACGGTTGACAGGGCTGAGGTTGCTCTCTTTGATAGGTATGTTAAAATTTTTGCCCAGTCTGTGCTGTCAATAATTCCATGTGGAAACCTTATTGTGCTTAAAACCATTTCGGGCAGCGCTAATGTGGCTGCAGAAGCGATTGATGCTCTTAAATGGTCTGAGGTTGCCGGCACAATCGCCGGGGATAACACCATATTTGTGTGTATTATAAATCAGGATAAGGTTTTGGAAATTGCGGAAAAATTCAAAGAATTGATAAGGTAGATTTATATGCTTTTGGCTTTAGATATTAAAGGCTTTGCGTTAATTGACAAGCTATATATTGAATTTGAAAATGGTCTTAATATAATTACCGGTGAAACAGGAGCCGGTAAATCTATCGTTGTGGATTCCATAAACTTTGTGCTTGGCTTAAAGTTTTCCAAAGATATTGTGAAAAAGGGAATGGAAAAGGCAGAGGTAAATGCTGTATTTGATTTATCCGATTCCCAAATACAATTTGTAAAGTCAATGGGCTTTGAATGCAATGAGAGCACTGTAAATGTTTTTAGGAGCATAAATCTTTCATCTAAATCTATATGCAGGTTTAACGGAAAAATTATTACGCTGTCTAATTTAAGGCAGCTTTCCAGCGCATTTATGGAAGTTCATGGACAGCATGAAAATCAGGCTCTTTTTAATGAAGCTACGCATATTGATTTTTTAGATAGCTTCGTGTTTAAAGATGATTGCAGCTGTAAAAATGATTTTAATAAGGAATTCGCCGATTTTAGAGATTTTAGAAATAAAATAATAGATGATAAAATGGATGGCAAAACCATTCATACACATCTTAATCTTATTAAAGAGCAGCTAAAAGAATTTGAAATCCTCAGATGGCAAGAAGGGGAGGAACAGCAGTTAAAAGAGCAGGCAAAAGCCATGGAAAACATGGAGGCTGTTACAAAGAATTTAAATGTGTCATATAATTTGCTTTATGGCAGTGAAAACTGTGTTTATGAGCAGTTAGAGCAGGTTGTGGGCGCCCTGGAAAATATTAAGGATTTAAATGATACATACAAGCAGTTGTCTGAAAGAATTTCATCCTTATATTATGATCTGGAAGATATAGTTGAAGGGGTTAGGAGAGAAAAAAACAGCTTTGATTTTACTCCTGAAAAACTTGAAGAAATACAAAAGAGACTGTTTGAATTTTCCAGACTTAAAAAGAAATATGCCAAAGATGAAAAAGAAATACTGGAGCATTTTAAAAAGCTTAAAGAGGAAGAAAATGAATTGGAATATAAGCTTTCTAATGCCAAAGAGTTAAGAGAGAAGCTTAAAGAGCTTTATAAAGCCGCTGTTGTAAGCGCTAAAAGATTATCTGCAATTCGCAAAAAAGGAGCCATTCCTTTGGAAAACGAGATTGTAAAGCACTTAAATGATTTGGGAATGAAAAATGCTAATTTTAAGGTTGGATTTGAAGATAAAGACTTAAATTCAAAGGGTATAGATGCAGTGGAATTTTTATTTTGTGCTAATAAAGGACAAGACTTAAAGCCTCTTAACAAGGTTGCGTCCGGTGGTGAGATTTCACGGCTTATGCTGGCGCTGAAAAATGTTGATCTTAATTCTTCTCTTGCAGATGCAATGGTTTTTGATGAAATTGACACAGGAATAAGCGGCAAAATGGCTCAGGCTGTTGCCGTTAAGCTTGCAAATATTGCAGGAAAAAACCAGGTTATATGTGTTACGCACTTGCCACAAGTTGCAGCTATGGGTGATGTTAATATATTTATATCCAAAACAGAAAAGGATTTGGATACTGTAATAAAAGCAGAGAGGCTTAATGGGGAAGGAAAGGTTGCTGAAGTAGCGCGCCTTATAAGCGGCAGTGATATTTCAAAGTCGGGAATTATGCATGCAAATCAGCTGATAGATGAAAGTAAAGAATTTAAAAAAAGATAGTTAATAATTTTATTCTTCTTCTCTTTTAGAAAAAAGAGAAGAAGCAAGAGAAAACCAATGACGACATAAGGGACTTTTTGAAATATATAAAAGCTACTTTCAAAAGGACATTATCGTTAAATAGCTTTTCCTTTTAACATTTAGAAAAAGAAGAAGCAGGAGAAAACCAATGACAATATTAAAAGGCTTTTTAAAATTGTAAAAGGTTATTGTCAAAGAGGTTTTCTTTTTGTTTACTTTTTCTTTTTTAAAAGAAAAAGTAAAATATGTTTCAAATAAAAATTAAGAAAAATATAGCTCAAATTACAGAATAAAAATTTCTTTTTTTTATCACAATAATATCATCATATGATAGGTGGTTATTTTAATGAAAAAGAAATTTTTAAATATTTGTGCAGCATTGTTTTTTGCTCTTGGAATATTTGTGCAGGCGTCAGGAATTGGAAATATTCCCGATACTTTAAATATTTCTTATGGACAGAGCAAGTTATTAAAAATTGGAAGCTCTATATCATTAAGCCCTGCCAGTGAAAGTGTTCTTCAGCTATCCTCTGAAAACGGGGCGGATAAAAACATTGAAATTGTTCCTAAACAAACGGGTGAAACTGAGCTTAATGTAAATGTTTTTGGTGTTAAGGTAAAAAGTGTAAAGGTCAATGTACACGGACCAAGAGAGGTAATTGTTGGCGGACAGAGCATTGGGGTGGCCCTTTATACCAAGGGAGCCCTTATAGTCGGAACGTCTAATTTAAGAGATGAAAACGGGAATACTGTAAATCCGGCAAAGGATGCGGGATTAAAATCCGGTGACGTAATTGAAAAGGTAAACGGAGTGGAGATAAAAGATGCGGACCACGTTATGTCAATTATAAATAACGTAACGGTAAGCGGCGCCCCTGTTACTATAGATATATTAAGAGATGGACAAAGACAAAGCGTTGAGGTAACTCCAGTAAAAGATAATGCTGACGGAGCTTACAGAATGGGTATATGGGTGAGAGACAGTATGGCAGGTGTTGGCACAATGAGCTTTTACAATCCGGCAACCAAGAAATTTGCAAGTCTGGGACATGCCGTTTATGACAGTGATACAAATACCCTTCTTAATTTAAAGAGCGGTGAAATAGTTGAATCTGAAATATTTGGTATAAAACAAGGCCAGGAGGGCAGCCCCGGCGAATTGCAGGGCAGCTTTGATTCAAATAAACCGAAAATAGGCAGCATTGTTACAAACAATGATTTTGGAATTTACGGAGAATTATACAGTGAGCCTGAAAAAAGCGAATATAATAAAATTATGGAAACTGCGACAATTGACGAAACAACGGTGGGACCTGCGAAAATACTCACAACTATAGACGGCACCGGCGTTAAAGAATATGATATATATATAGAAAAACTGTCAAATCAAGAGTATCCAAGTACGAAGAGCATGGTTATTAAAGTAACGGATAAAGAATTGCTTGCAAAAACCGGAGGAATCATACAGGGTATGAGCGGCAGCCCGATAATACAAAACGGCAAGGTTGTCGGAGCTGTTACTCATGTTTTTGTAAATGATCCGACAAAGGGATACGGTCTTTATGCGCAATGGATGCTGGAGCAAATGGAATAGGCGGTATTTATATGATTGGTCTTTATATTGAGGATGAAGGGTTAAAAAGCGAGCTGGAAAAACGGCTTAAAAATACAGGGTGTTTTTTATGTAACGGATATAGTCCTAAGCTTGATTTAATTATAGTTCAGGGCAAGGATAAAGGGACAATGGACACACTTATTATGAGTGAAACCAATGTTATATTAATTGCTGAATGCGGCTCCGACCCCTATATAAATCTGTGTTATTATTCATTTATTAAGCCTTTATGTACCCATACTTTGCTGACTTTAATAAAAGGTATGGATATTGAGGAAAAGGATTATTCCCATATCTCATCTGAGTTGTTTTTGGATTTAGGTGTTTCACCAGGCGTGAAAGGATATGGTTATTTAAAAGATGCGGTGAATTTGCACTTAAATCACGAGGATTATCAGATAAAGGATATTTATGAGCTTATTGGTTTATATAGAAACACAGATGCTAAAAATGTGGAACGGAGCATAAGATATGCAATAGAGTCTGCTTTTGACAAATGCAGGATAGAGAGCCAGGAAAGAATTTTTAAAAATTCAATAGACCCTCTTAAAGGAAAACCGACTAATATGGAACTTATCTACAGAGTTGGGGATTTTATAAAAATCGGGAAATAGAAAATAGAATATTTTATTTTTAATCGTCATATCTAGTATTATATTGCTTGTTTAAAGGAGAACGGGTTGAAATACAAGGATACGGCGGTTTTTTTATTACTATTATCGGTATGCTTTTTGGGAATAATTGTTGGAGTGGTGGTGGCAAAGAGGCAGCAGGTTGACGTATCTATAATATCGTCTTCCATTGCTGCTGTAAAATCTGACCAGTGCAGCTTAAATACAGTGTTTTTAAAAGGGCTTTTATCCAATCTGTATTTATTTATAATGCTTAGTATAACGGGAATGCTGGTATTTGGGTTTCCAATAAGCACAGCTTTGCTGTTTTATAAAGGATATGCGGTTGGTTTTACTTGCTCTTGTATATGTATGGCTATGGGGTTTAGAGGAATTGCAATGGCCATAGTCGGAGTGTTGTTTCCTTCTTTTGTATTGTTGTTGATTTTTTGCCATATGGTTTACGCTTCGACAGAAAGAGGCGACAAACGAAAAAGCAAGCTGGAAAGAAAAAATAAAATGCGGCTAGTAAACGGATTTATATATGTCATAATATTTATTTTTGGAGTTTACACACAAAGCTTAATGCAATATATAGCATTTTACAAATTTTAATAAGGTGGTAAAAAAAGATGAAAAAAATAATTACGGTATTTGTTAGTGTAATGCTGATGTGTTTTGCAATTATTCCTTCAAGGGCAGTGGAATTTAATGAAGCTGTTGGGTCAATTTATCTTATGGACAGCGCTACGGGAACGGTCATATATGAAAAGGACAGTCATCTTTATACTAATATTTCAGGATTAAACAAGCTGATGGGAGCTGCCCTTGTTATGGAAGCCATTAAGGATAACAGACTGAAACTTTCTGATACTACTGTTGTAAGTGAAAGCGCAAGAGGCATAGGCGGTTCTATAGCTTTTTTGGAAATAGGCAGCACATATACAGTTGAAGAGCTGCTAAAAGCTGTTATCACCGTTAACGCCAATGACGCTATGATAGCGCTTGCAGAAAAAACCTATGGAAGTGTTGATGCCTTTGTGCAGAAAATGAATGAAAAGGCGGAAGAACTGGGGATGGAAAGCAGCACATTTACAAATGTGACCGGCTTTGAAGATGAAAAGCAGCTTAGTACAGCGAAAGACGTGGCTATACTTTCTGCTTATATCCTTAGTATGGATGGCTATACAAAATACAGTAAAGAATATATGTATAACTTAACTCATCCTTCAGGAAGAATAACGGAAATAGTTAATACCAACAGGCTGATAAAAACTTATGAACTGTGCGACGGTCTTATGACGGGTTCTAACAGAAATCAGAACTACTCTATTGCAGCAACTGGAAAAAAGGGAGATATGAGACTAATTGCAGTTGTTTTAAATGCACCAAATTCTGACGTTAGAAATTCCACTGCAAAAAGTCTTCTGGAATATGGCTTTACCAATTTTACATCCAAAAAGCTGTATGCCAAAGATGATATAATAGTTCAGGATATTAAAGTAAAATCTGCAAATATAAAATTTAACGGAGTGCTGGAAAATCAGCTCAACGCCATTGTTGAAAAAGGAATGGAAAAGCAGATTGAAAAGGATTATGCTATAAATGATAATATTTCTTTGCCTCTTAAAAAAGGAGATGTTATTGGTGAGGCTATTGCCAGGTTAAACGGTCAAATAATAGGCAGGGTAAATATTGTGGCTGACAGTGACGTTCATAAGCTGACAGTAGGGTTATCTTTTAAAAATGTGCTTGGGAATTGGATTGGGGCTTGATAACTTTTTTAAGCTGATGTATAATAAACAAAATAAAACGCTTTAGTGAGGTATAATATGAAACATATTAAAGTTATTAAATCATGCAGCTTAGAAAAAAGAAGCGGATGCGGCGAGTGCCAGTCATCATGTCAGTCTGCCTGCAAGACATCATGTACAGTGGCAAATCAATCTTGTGAGAGAAAAGAGCAGTAAAAGCTGCTCTTTTTACTTGTTTAGGAGAAAAATATGATACATACATTTAAGTGCTTGGATAGGTATTATATGCTGGATGTTGATACCTGTTCTCTTTTTGAAATTGATGAAATTGCAAATGATTTATGCCCTTATGTCGAAAAGGGCAGCGATTATAGAGAATTATATAAAAAGTATGATGAAAGCCTTGTTGATGAAACTTATAAAGAGCTAAGTATGCTTAAAAAAACAGGACAGGCTTTTATATCCAAAGACTGGTCAAAGGAAAAGATAAATCCCGGACATGAGCTTAAAGCAATGTGCCTGCACGTATCTCATGACTGTGAGCTAAGATGTAAATATTGTTTTGCTTCCACGGGTTCTTTTCATGGGAAAAGAGAGCTTATGAGCCTGGATACAGGTAAAAAGGCTTTAGAATTTTTAGCAAAGCACAGCGGGAAAAGAAAAAATCTTGAGGTAGACTTTTTTGGAGGAGAGCCCCTTTTAAATTTTGATGTAGTAAAGGGTATAATGGATTATGGAAAAAATGTTTTAGAGAAAAAATACGATAAAAATTTTCGTTTTACCATAACTACTAACGGCATGGGGCTTGATGACAAGGTATTAAAAGATTTTGAAGAAATGTATAACGTTGTTATCAGCATTGACGGCAGAAAGGAAATTCATGACAACATGAGACCGGATGCTGACGGCAATGACACTTATGCAAAGATTATTAATAATGGTTTAAATTTAAAGGATAATAGAAAAGGCAAAAGCTATTATGTAAGAGGCACTTATACCAGTGAAAATTTGGACTTTTCAAAGGATGTACTTCACCTTGCTGACGTGGGCTTTGACCAAATATCAATGGAGCCTGTGGTTTTAGATGAAAAAAGTAAATATGCCATAAAAGAAGAACATCTTCCAAAGATATTTGAAGAATATGAAAATCTGGCAAGGGAATATATAAGGCGCAGAGAAAAAGATGATACATGGTTTAATTTTTTCCACTTCATGATAGACATGGATTGCGGTCCATGTATAACTAAGCGGCTTACAGGATGCGGTGCAGGAAACGAATATATTGCAATAACACCTTTTGGCGATATATACCCGTGTCATCAATTTGTTGGTAATGAGAAATACAAAATGGGGAATATCCATGATGGAAGCTTTGATGAAGATATGCAAAATATGTTTTCTATGAATCATGTACTTAATAAGCCGGAATGCAATAAATGCTGGTGTAAATTCTTTTGCAGCGGCGGCTGTGTTGCAAATGCTGTCAGCTTTAATTCGGATATGTTTGAACCGTATAGCATGTCTTGTGAAATGCAGAAAAAACGTACAGAATGCGCACTGGCTATTTATTCCATTGAAAAGGAAAAAATACAAAAGGATTAATAATTAATTTTAGCAAAATCCCTTTTGGAAATGTGATAATTTAATTGGTATATATAAATTGACATATATGGTAAAAATAAATTATAATTAAAAACATGTATAACATAATAGAGGGGAAGAAAAAGTATGAAAAAAAGAACAATCATTGCACTGGTTTTTTTAATAGTGTTTGTGATTGCCTTTGGATATCTTAGCATATATGGTGTTAGCTACGGTATTTATGACATCAGTGTGGTTAACAATATTCAAAGAGGTCTGGATCTTACCGGCGGCGTGAGCACTGTGTATGAAGCGAAAGACAGCAATGTGGAAAATCTTGATGACAAGATGGACGGAGCTGTTGAGGTTTTCAGAAACAGACTGGATAAGGAAGGATACACCGAGGCAACGGTTGTAAGACAGGGTGAAAACAGAATAAGGGTTGAAATACCTATAAATGAAAGCACTGAAATTACCAATCCCGAAGAAGTTATTGAATTTTTGGGCAAGCCGGCAAAGCTTGAGTTTAAAGACCCAAGCGGAAACATTATTATGGCAGGGGCAGATATTGAAAATGCCCAGGCTCAAAGAGGTGAAGGCGATCAGTATGTTGTTTACTTTAAGCTTACAGGTGATGGCACAACCAAATTCGGAGAAGCAACGTCAAAGCTTATTGGACAGACCATAAGCATATATTTAGATGATGTTGCAATTTCCGAGCCGAAGGTTAACACTGCTATTACAGGAGGCAGCGGAGTTATAGAGGGAGGATTTACGGCGGATTCTGCAAGGCAGCTTGCGGTACAAATTGAATCCGGTGCTCTTCCTATTGAGCTTCAAGAGCTGGAGGTGCGTTCCATAAGCGCTACTTTGGGTGAGGATGCACTGAAAAACGGCGTTGTTGCGGGAATAATAGGTCTTGTAGCTGTTATGATATTTATGGTGGTCGTTTACAGGCTTCAGGGAGTTGTCGCAAGTATGGCTCTTGTAATATATATGCTGCTTATGCTGTTCTGCCTTGCAACTATTAAAGGGGTGCAGTTATCTCTTCCCGGTGTTGCGGGCATTATTCTTTCCATCGGCATGGCTGTTGATGCCAATGTAATCATATTTGAGCGCATGAAGGAAGAACTGTTAAGCGGAAAAACTATTGACACAAGTATAAAGGCAGGATTTAGAAAAGCTATGCTTTCTATTATGGACTCCAACGTAACTACTCTTATTGCCGCTGTTGTACTTTATCTTTTTGGCACAGGTCCTATTAAGGGATTTGCAATAACTCTTTCAATAGGTATTGTGCTATCTATGATCACGGCTGTGGTTGTTACAAAGTATTTACTTAAAGCATTAGTAAGTCTTGGGCTTACAAAGCCAAGCTTATATGCAAATATAAAGGAATAAGGGGGCGAATAGATAATGAAATTAAACGTAATCAGAAAGACAAAAGCATCCCTTATTTTAGCGCTGGCTGTTATACTTGCAGGAATTGTTATGACCTTTGTCGGTGGTGGACTTAATCTTGGAATTGACTTTACAGGGGGTTCCCTTGTAACCTTGTCTTTTGAGCAGGAATATAATACCCAGGATATAACCGACGTATTAAATGCCGCTAATGCAGGCGAAACATCTATTGTAAAAAGTGAAAATAACCAGGCGATTGTTCGTTTGCAGCTAAAGCCGGAGGAAGAGCTTTCAGCAATAAATGAACAGCTAATTACAGGTCTAAAAGAAAAGGGATATGCAAAAGTGTCTCTTGCCGGAGTGGACAGAGTTGGTGCAACCACCAGCAAGGAACTGGTTTGGAATGCTTTTATTTCAGTGGCAATTGCGTGTGCCCTAATACTCATTTATGTTTGGGCAAGGTTTGAACTTCATTCAGGTATAAGCGCAATACTAGCGTTGATACACGACGTTGCAATTATGATTTCATTTGTGGCTATTTTCAGAATTCCTATTAACAGCAGCTTTATAGCCGCGATTTTAACAATAGTTGGTTATTCAATTAACAGCACTATCCTTGTGTTTGACAGGCTCAGAGAAAATAAAAAGCTTTATACTTCCATGAGTGATGCCGATTTAATTAACAAAAGTATTGACGATACTTTTTGGCGTTCTGTAAACACTTCTCTTACCACATTTATTACTGTGTTCATTCTTTATATCTTTGGCGTTGAAAGTATTAAAGAATTTACTCTGCCAATAATGGTTGGTTTAATTGCAGGTGCATTTTCATCCATTATGCTTGCAGGACAGTGGTGGTATTTAATGAAAAGAACGACAAAGAAGGCATAATAGCTGCTTTTATATATGACATAATTTATAGCCTTCCTTTAACAAGGAAGGCTATATTTGAAAAAGGAAACTTTAAAATGAGATTTGTTTCAAAAGAAATTTGTGCAGATAAAAAACTTATAGAGCATATAAGCAAGAAATATGATATTCATGAGACTGTTGCAACTATACTTATATCCAGGGGGTTTACAGATACTTTAGACGAATTTTTTTCTGAGGGAGAAATACATGATCCTTATCTTTTAAAGGACATGGATAAGGTAGTTGACTGTATAAAAAAACATATTGAAAAGGGAAATAAAATAACAATTTACGGTGATTATGACGTGGACGGAGTGTGTGCTTGTTCCATACTGTATTTGTACTTAAAAAGTATTTCTGCTAACGTTCATGTGTTTTTGCCCAATAGGCACAAGGATGGGTATGGGCTTAATAGAGAATGTATAGATGCAATAGCAGAAGACGGAACAAATTTAATAATTACTGTTGACTGTGGAATAAGCAATACTGATGAGGTGGCGTATGCAATTTCTAAAGGAATGGAAGTTATTGTTACTGACCATCACCAGTGTCCTGAGAAGCTGCCCAAATGTGTCGGAGTTGTCAACCCCCTTTTAGGTGATTATCCCTATAAGCTTCTTTGTGGCAGCGGGGTTGCATTAAAGGTAGTTCAGGCTCTTGGAGGGCAAGAGGAGTTTGATAGGTATGTTGATTTGGCAGCAGTGGCAACGGTAGCGGATTTAGTGCTTCTCACAGGAGAAAACAGAGCCATTGTAAAAAGAGGACTTAGCAATATAAATGGAGAAAACAGACGCACTGGAATAAGCGCCATTTGTGCAAAGGCAGGTATTGAAAAAGATATTTCTTCCGGTAGGATAGCTTTTGCAATCGGTCCCAGGATAAATGCGGCAGGAAGAATGGACAGCTCAAGAAAAGCTTTTGATTTACTTGTGTGTGATGATTATGAAAAGGCTATAATACTTGCAGAAGCTTTAAATGCTGCAAATAATAAGAGAAAGAGCCTGGAGACGGATATTTTAAATCAGGCTATAATGCAAATTGAAAATCAAGATAACATGAAGTTTAACAAGGTAATAACCGTATGTGGCAAGGAATGGAACAAAGGTGTTATAGGCATAGTTGCCAGCAAGCTTGTGGAACGTTATTGCAGACCGGTTATTGTGTTTAGTGAAGAAAAGGGGATGTGTGTCGGTTCAGGCAGAAGCATTCCTGGGATACATTTGTTTAAGCTTATTAACAATTTTGGTGAAAGCTTTATTAAATATGGCGGTCACGAAATGGCGGCGGGGATGTCTGTTGAAGAAGGAAAGCTAAAAGAGTTAAACATTAAGTTAAACGATTATGCAGCAAAAAATTTTGATGAAAGTCTCTTTATTCCTACTATGGCTTATGATATAGATATTGATATAGAGAATATTACAAGTAAGCTTGTTAATGACATTCAAATGCTCGCACCTCTTGGTATGGGAAATAAAACTCCAGTGTTTAGACTAAGGGGAGTTGAGCTAAAAAATCCACGACTTATTGGAGAGAATAAAAACCACATAAAGATGAATGCTGTAAGGGGCGCTGTTAGTATTGACGCAGTGGCATTTTCAATGGGTGATAGGATAAATGATATAAAAGCAGAATGCAAGTATGACGTACTTGCCACTTTGGAAGTAAATTCCTGGGAGAACAGAAATTATTTACAGCTTCAAATAAAAGAGTTTAAACTTAGCTTAAAATCGGAAGCACAAAATTTTGTATCTAAAAACGGTAAAAGTTTTTTTAGATGTTTAAAATCCGCAGCTGAGCTTCCTATATGCAATTTAGATAAAAAGCAAATAAGACAAATGTGGAATTGGGAAATTTATTTAACAAGAAGGCTTAACAAAGATGTTCTGGGGACTGCTGTTTATTCCAGCATTCCCAGCTGTTCATATGAGCTTGTGAATTTTCTTAATGAAAAACAGCTGGGCGATAATGTTGATGTTTGTACTGCTAAGCCTTGCGGGAACAGCTGTGTAGTCATTGCGCCCGATTGGGAGGTGGATGAGCTGAATTATTCCCGCCTTGTTATATTTGATTATGCACCAACTGATTTTATAGGCAGGGTTTTAAGAAAAAATCCTGATATACAGATAGTGATTTGCAATAATGATTTTACCGAGAACTGTTTGCAAAGATTTTTAATGGGCTTAGATTTTGAAAGAGATAAAGCTAAGATATACTATAGTATTATAAACAGTATATGCAAAATTCCAACTGAGCAGGAAGAACTTGTTTCAAGATTTTGTGCTATGGGAAACGAAACGTCATTTAACGGATATTTTGCTTTAAACGTGTTTTGTGAATTAGGTTTTTTGCAAAATAAAGAGGGGAAAATATATACATTGAAAACTGATGGGAAAAAGGATTTATCAAGCAGTTCTGTTATAAGGGATATTTATAGTTTAAAAGAAAAAATTTTTAAGGAGATAGATTTAATTAAACCTCCCAGAAATTATAAAGGTAAAATAAAATGAATGAACTAAAACAAAAGGTATTGGATATATACGCAGAAGAAGATTATAAGCTTTTTGAAAAGGCCTATAACTTTTCCAAAGAAGCACATAAGGATCAGAAGAGAATGTCCGGTGAGCCTTACTTTATACATCCTTATGAGGTTACAAATATCGTTATAGGCTTAGGACTGGATATAGATACGGTTTGCGCTGCGCTGCTTCATGATGTGGTGGAGGATACAGATGTTACTCTTGAAACTATTGAAAAGGAATTTAATCCATCTGTTGCCCGTCTTGTGGACGGGGTTACGAAGCTTAGCCGCATTGGAAATATATCTAAAGAGCAGCAAGCTGCAGAAAGCATTCGTAAAATGTTTTTGGCTATGGCAAAGGACATACGGGTTATTTTTATTAAGCTGGCTGACAGGCTCCACAATATGAGAACTCTTGAATATGGAGACAGAGAAAAACAAATTAGGAAAGCAAAAGAAACCATTGAAATATACGCTCCTCTTGCTCACAGGCTTGGCATATATAAAATAAAAGGAGAGCTTGAGGACCTGTGCTTTAGATATTTATATCCCGAGGATTATTTTGAATTAAAGCGTGTTGTTGAGGAACATATGGATGAACGCCGTGCTTTTCTTAGAGACACTATGAAACAGCTTAATAAAAAAATTGAAGAAAACAACATCAGGTGTGAGATAAATGGAAGGGATAAATCGCTATATAGTATATATAAAAAAATGAAAATGAATAACAGCACCTTTGAGCAGATATATGATATTACTGCAATCAGAGTTTTAGTAAATACTATTAAGGATTGTTATTCTGTGCTTGGAATAGTTCATGACAGCTGGATGCCTATTCCCGGTAGATTTAAAGACTATATTGCAATGCCAAAGCCAAATATGTATCAGTCTCTGCATACCACACTTATAGGTGAAAAGGGAATTCCCTTTGAGATACAAATAAGAACTTTCCAAATGCACAGAACAGCGGAATACGGTATATCCGCACACTGGAAATACAAAGAGGGCAGAGAGACGGATGATTTGGATTCCAAGCTTTCGTGGCTGCGTAGCCTTATGGAGTGGCAAACCGACCTTAGGGATGCAAATGAATTTATGCAGACATTAAAAGTGGATTTCTTCTCCGATATAGTATTTGTGTTTACTCCAAAGGGAGATGTGCGTGATTTGGTTAAAGGCAGCACTCCTCTCGATTTTGCTTATTCTATTCACAGCCAAATAGGCAATAAGTGTGTTGGGGCAAAGGTGAATAACCGTATTGTTCCTATAAGTTATGAACTAAGCAGCGGTGATATTGTTGAGATAATTACATCTAATTCTTCTAAAGGACCAAGCACAGACTGGCTGAATATTGTTAAAACTCATCAGGCCAAGAGTAAAATACGTCAGTGGTTTAAAAAGCAGCTTCAAGAAGAACACATTATAAAAGGAAAAGAAATTCTTGACAAGGAGTGTAAAAAGAAAAATACTTCTTTAAAACAAATTTTAACTCCGGAGTATATAGAATACGTTTTGAAAAAACACCGTATGCCTACTATGGATAATATATACGGCGCTGTCGGATATGGAGCTTTAACTGCCATACAGGTTTTAGGCAAGGCGTTTTCCGAACTGGATATAAAGGAAAAGGAAATGATGCCTCTTCCTGAGATGCCAAAGGGACTGCCGGTTCCAAAGGGTAAAAGTGTTCGGGGAGTGTATGTTGAAGGCAGCGATGATATGCTTATTAGGTATTCTAAATGCTGTAATCCGCTTCCGGGAGATGAAATTGTAGGATATATTACAAGAGGGCGCGGAGTTTCCATACACCGTAAAGACTGCAGCAATCTTGCTTCTATGGATATAGAACCGGGCAGGTTTATAAATGTTGCATGGGCAGAGGACGAAAGCCAGGATTATTATATTGCCCAAATACAAATACACGCAGTGGAAAGCAAGGGAATATATTTTGTGGTGACTAAAACTATAAATGACATGGATATTGAGGCAGTGTCAATTTCCGGAGGTATAAACAAAGATAAAGAAGCAGTTATTGATATATCTGTTAAAATAAAAACCACAAGACAGTTAAATGCAATGCTCAAAAAGCTGCGCATGATACCTGATGTTGTGGATGTGTTTAGGGTGGGAAAATAAAATGATTGCAGTTTTACAACGAGTAAAAAAAGCGCAGGTATCGGTTTGCGGAAGTGTTATCGGCAAAATTGACAGCGGACTTATGGTTCTTTTTGCCGTGGAAAACGGTGATACTAAAGAGCATATGGAAAAGCTGTGTGATAAAATGATAAATATGCGTATTTTCGGTGATGAAAACGGAAAGATGAATTTAAGTATTTTGGACACGGGAGGCAGCTTGCTTTTAATATCTCAATTTACTCTTACTGCTGATTGCAGAAAAGGCAGGCGGCCAAGCTTCATAAATTCTGCGCAGCCTGATATTGCAAAAAGTTTGTATGAGAAAACCGCTGAATATATACGGAAAAAATACGGAGTTAAATGTGAAACAGGAGAATTTGGCGCAGACATGCAAGTGGAGCTAATAAATGACGGACCTGTTACAATTATACTTGATACCAAGGAGTTGATGTAAATGAAAATAAAAAAGCTTATTCTTGGGAGAATTAATAATAACACATACATAATATCCAATGAAAATAGTTGTATTGTTATTGATCCCAGTATGGAATATAAAAAGATTATTGGATATATAAAAGAGAATGATTTAAAGGTTGAAGCAATATTAATAACTCACGCTCATTTTGACCACGTTTATTCTCTTTACGAGCTGGTGATGGATACCGGCGCACCTGTATATATGCATGAAGATGATTTTTGGCTTTATGAAAAGTCAGTTGAAAAGCTAAGGACAAAAGAGGTAGACGTGCAGTATCCACTAAAGGGTGGAGAAACTCTTGAACTTATTGGTGAAAAAATTGAGGTGATACATGTCCCTGGACATGCGGAAGGATGCGTATGTTATATTATTGATGATAATATGTTTACCGGAGATTTTATATTTAAAGGCTCTGTTGGAAGAACAGACCTTCCAACGTCTAACCAGCAGGATATGAACGAAAGTTTGAAAAAATTTACAAAAATAGACAGGGATTTAAAAATATTCTGCGGACATGGAGATAATTCATCTTACTATGAAGAAATGAATAACAATCCATTTTTAACAGGACTCAAGTAGATGTATTATGATGTTCATGAATTACAGCAGGTGGTAAATGAGTTTGTTCCTGTGTTTAAAAATGAATTGATTATGGAATACAGTGATGAAATCAAAAATGACATATATGGATTTAAAGCTGTTATAAATGGTAAAAGTTATGTTTATTCACATAATGTTGATAAGGAAAACTTAAAAGCAAAGATTAAATTTTTTTCAAAAAATGATGTTTATGACTCCTTATCAAATTATACCGGAATTAGTATTCCATGGGGCAGCCACACGGGAGTAAGACCGGTTGCTATTGCAGGAAAGCTTTTAAGGCAAATTGGTGAAGAAAACACCGTTGAAGCTTTGGTGAATGATTATAGAATGAGCAAGGAAAAAGCTCGGCTTTGCACTAATATTGCTTTAACGCAGCAGCCGCTTTTAAATAACAACAAAAAAAGTATTGACGTTTATATAAGCGTTCCCTTTTGTATTTCAAGATGTACATATTGTTCTTTTTCACTTATAGGTATTGAAAAGAAAAGACATCTTCACAGCACTTACACAAAGGCCTTATGCAGTGAAATTGAAGCAGTCGGAAAGGCTGTTGTGGATATGGGGTATGTTCCAAGATGCCTTTATATAGGAGGAGGTACTCCAACGGCTATAAGACCGGAATTGCTGGATATGATAATGAAATCTGCTGCAAAGGTGTTTTCTGATTTTAAAGAATTTACGCTGGAGGCAGGACGTGCCGATACTATAGATACAGATATGTTAAAGGTAATAAATAAATACAATGTTACCCGTTTTAATATAAATCCTCAAACTATGAACGATGATATTCTTAAAGGCATTGGCAGAAACCACAGCAGTGAAGATGTCTTTACCGCATATGAGTTGGTTCGCTCCAATGGACATTTTAATGTCAATATGGATGTTATTGCAGGGCTTCCGGGAGAAACTATTGAAAGCTTTAAAAATACCATTGAAAAAGTGTTAAAAATGGATCCTGAAGCTATTACAGTTCATACCTTTGCCCTTAAAAGAGCAAGCAGTTTAAAGAAACAAGACTATGGCATAAAAGGAAACAGTGTTGCTGATAAAATGCTGGAATATGCATATAAGAGACTTGGTGAGATGGGTTATAATCCATACTATCTATACAGGCAAAAAAATATGGAGGATAACGGTGAGAATGTTGGTTTTTGCAAAAAAGGCTATGAGTGTGTTTATAATATAGACATCATGGAAGAAAACACTCATATTCTTGCATTTGGAAGTGGAGCTGTATCAAAAAGAATTAAGAATGACGGGCTAATAAGACGCTCTGATCCCAAAGACATTGAAGTGTATATTGACAGAATTAAAGATACTGTAAATAAGAGCATTGAATTTTTCTCTAAAAATTAAAGGGTTTAATTTAATGCTCTTTAGTGTTAAAATGTTAGAGTAATAAATTTTTATGGAGTTATACTATTGAAGCTTTGCAGGTTTATATATGATGAAAAGCCTTGTCTTGGTGTTTTAAAAGGTGAAACTGTATACCAAATAAAAGAAAAGAATTTGTTTGGCAGCATAACAACAGTGGGGGCAGGTATTCCATTAAACAAAATTAAATTTATGTGTCCTACAGGTCCAAAAACTATTTTTGCAGTAGGGCTTAATTATAAAGACCATGCGTATGAAATGAATATGAAATTGCCAAAAAGTCCTCTTATATTTTTAAAGGCGGTATCATCTCTTACGCCGCACAAAAGTTTTATTTTAAAACCTAATCAAACAAAGGAGCTGTCCTTTGAAGCAGAACTTGCTGTTGTTGTAAAAAAGAGATGTAAGAACATATCCGTATCCATGGCGGCTGAATATATACTTGGCTATTCCATAGTGAACGACGTGACGGCAAGGGACATTCAGCGCATTGAAAGCCAGTGGACCAGGGCAAAATCCTTTGATACTTTTTGCCCCTACGGACCTGTTATTGAAACTGATATATCAAAGGTCAAGGGGAAAATAAGATCTTACATTAACGGACGTATTATTCAGGACGGGATGCTTTTTAATATGATTTTTTCACCCTTTGAGATTTTTTCATACCTAAGTCACCAGTGTACCCTTGAGGCAGGAGATATAATTGCCACAGGAACCCCAAAGGGTGTTACAACTGTTAAGCCAAGTGAGACAGTTATAATTGAAATTGAGGGTATAGGCAGGCTGGAAAACAAAGTGCTTGATGAAGATAAATATATAATTTAAAGAAAGGAGCGGTACATGGCGCAAAGATTTATGAATTAAATTTCTTTTGCGCTAATCAAAAGTATCGTACGGCGATTATTATGATTAATTCAAAAATAGCAAGCAAACAAATGGATGAGCTTTTTGAAGCCATTTTAAAGCTTAAAGACGTTGATGAATGCTATGCATTTTTTATAGACTTATGTACTGTTGCCGAGCTGCAGTCTCTCTCTCAGAGGTTAAGCGTTGCAAAACTGCTTAAAGAAAAAGTGACTTATAATGATATTGTTGGAAAAACAGGAGCTAGCACGGCTACTATAAGCCGTGTAAAAAAATGCCTGGATTATGGAACGGGCGGATATGATATTGTGTTAGAGGATAAGGAAAATAATGGATTTAAACGATTTAAATGAAATGCAGAAAAAAGCGGTCCTTCAAACTGAAGGTCCAGTGCTTATTCTTGCAGGAGCAGGCAGCGGCAAAACCAGAGTTATTACATACCGTATTGCACATATTATAGAAAGCGGAGTTGATGACAGCCGTATTTTGGCGCTTACTTTTACTAACAAAGCAGCAAGGGAAATGAAGGAAAGAGTGGATAATTTAATTGGAGGACATAACCACGTACTTGTTTCCACTTTTCACAGTTTTTGCGTGCGTTTGCTTCGCCAAAATATTGAGGTTATGGGTTACAAGCGCAGCTTTACAATATATGACGACGACGATTCTAAATCACTTATTAAGCAATGTATAAAAGAATTGGAATTTGATGAATATGAAAATTTTGATGTAAAGGTTGTTAAATCAAAAATCTCTTCTTTGAAAAATAATATAACCCCTTTGGAATTTGCAAGAGACAATGAGGGCAATTTTTACTACGAGGATATTGCCAAGGTATATGATCTTTATGAGCAAAAGCTTAAGGCAAATCAAGCTTTGGATTTTAATGATTTACTGATAAAAACGCTGCATCTGCTTAAAAATCATGAAGATGTGCTGGATTATTACCGAAACAGATTTCTATACATACATGTTGACGAATATCAAGATACCAACAAAACTCAATATGAGTTAATAAAACTTCTTGCATCCGGTCATCATAATTTATGTGTGGTAGGCGACGATGACCAAAGCATATATGGATGGCGCGGAGCAAACATCAGGAATATTTTGGATTTTGAAAAAGATTTTAAAAATACAGTTGTCATCCGCCTTGAGCAAAACTATCGATCTACAAACGTGATTTTAGACGCTGCAAACAGCGTTATTTCCAATAATATTGAAAGAAAGCAAAAAAGGCTTTGGACGACTAAAACCCATGGAGAAAAAATTAAATACTTCCGTGCAGAAAACGAGAGAGACGAGGCATATTATGTGGCAGGAGAAATATTAAGGCGCTTGCGGGAAGAAAACAAAAATTATAAAGATTTTGCCATACTATACCGCACTAACAGCCAGTCTCGTGTTATTGAGGAGTATATGCTTAAAGCGGGTATTCCATATAACGTTTACGGTGGATTTAAGTTTTACTCAAGAAAAGAGATAAAGGATGTTATTGCATATTTAACCGTTTGCGTAAACCCGGATGACGATATTTCTGTAAGAAGAATAATTAATACTCCAAGAAGAGGTATAGGCGATACAACTGTGGAAAAGTTAAGCGAATATGCGACTCTTAAAAAAATTTCTTTTTATGATGCTGTATGTGAGTGTGAAAATGCTGACTTAAAAAGCGCCGCAGTGAAAAAGCTTAAAGATTTTTCACAAAAGTTAAATATCCTTATTGCGTCCGGAACGTTTATGCCCCTTGGAGAATTTGTAAATAAAGTCATTGAGGATATGGGACTTATTAGGCAATACGAAGAAAAAATTACTGATGAGAACATTTCCAAAAAAGAAAACTTAATGGAATTTATAACTGTGGCCCAGGATTTTGAGCAAACTGGTGAAGACATACAGCTTGGCGATTTTTTGGAAAACATCCTTTTGGTAACTGATCTGGATAACAGTGATGATGACGATGACAAGGTGTCTCTTATGACGCTGCACAGCGCTAAGGGACTTGAATTTCCGGTTGTGTTTATGATTGGAATGGAAAACGGATTGTTTCCAAGTCTTATGTCCAGGGATGAAAACAGAATGGAAGAAGAGCGCCGCCTTTGCTATGTGGGAATGACCAGGGCTAAAGAGGCACTTTATATGACAAATGCTTATGCAAGAAACAGATTTGGACACTTTGAATCGTCAATGCCGTCTCCTTTTATGGCGGAAATTCCAAAAGAGCTCCTTGAGCAAAACAGCAGATGGTCTGACAGTGACACAGAGGCATCGGATAATATACCAAAGGCTAGGAGCTTTAGTACCAAAGGCGATGCAAGCAAAGGCAAATTTGTGTCTTCTTTATCTGCATCAAAAAATTCAGGCAGCATGGAATACAAAATAGGTCAAAAGGTAAGGCATGCTAAATTTGGTGAAGGTACTGTTATGAAAGTAGAAGGCAGCGGAGCTAACGCATTAATTTCCGTTGCTTTTGACAATCAGGGAATTAAGAAGCTTTCCACTGCCTTTGCACCTTTAAAACCAATTTGAGAGGGAATTAATGGATAGAGAAAAGAGAATAAGAGAGCTTATAAATATAATAAATGAATATAACTACCAATACTATGTACTGGATAATTCTTCCGTTGACGACAGCGTTTGGGATAAGCTGTATGACGAGCTTGTAAAGCTGGAAAAGGAAACGGGAATAATTCATCCTGATTCTCCTACTCAAAGAGTGGGAGATAAGGTACTGGAGGGATTTAAGCGTCATACCCATCTTGCTCCATTGTGGAGCCTGGAAAAAGGAAATTCCATTGAGGATATTAAAGATTTTGTTGCCAAGTGTCAAAAAGCTGCAGAAAGCGATTTGACCTTTATGATGGAATATAAATATGACGGGCTTACTATAAATCTGACATACGATGGCGGAACCCTCACCAGTGCGGCAACGAGGGGAAACGGAACTTATGGTGAGGAGATATTTGAACAGGTAAAAACTATAAAATCAATTCCCATGACCATAAGTTTTAAAGGTAAAATGGAGATTCAGGCAGAAGGAATAATGAAAAAAAGCGCTCTTAAAGCATATAATGAAAATACCGATGATCCTCTTAAAAATGAGAGAAACGCCGCAGCCGGAGCGCTTCGCAACTTAGATCCGAGAGAAACTTCAAAACGCCGCCTGGATGCCTTTTGCTATAACGTGGGATATATCGAAGGAAAGAGCTTTGAAAACGCATATGAAATGTTGGATTTTCTGATTGCGAATAAATTTCCTGTTGGTAAAATATACAGAAAAGTAAAATCAATAGATGAAATTGAAAGCATAGTAAATGAAATTACAAAGGCAAGAGACGACTTGGATTTTTTAATTGACGGCATAGTTATAAAGGCTGATGATTATAGTATCCGTGAAAAACTTGGTTATACACAAAAATTCCCTAAATGGGCCCTTGCCTATAAGTTTGAAGCAACAAAGGTTACAACCAAGGTTTTGGATGTGGTATGGAGCGTTGGCAGAACAGGAAAGCTCACCCCGATAGCATCTTTAGAGCCCGTGGATATTGACGGTGCTACAGTTAAAAATGCCACTTTAAATAACTATGAAAATATTCTTGAAAAGAATGTTAGAATTGGTTCCACTGTGCTGTTAAGACGCAGCAATGATGTTATTCCAGAAATACTTTATAGTATGGATGAAGGGAAAAAAGATGTTGAAAAGCCAAAAACCTGTCCCGCTTGCGGAAGCATGGTAGTAGAAATCGGGCCAAATGTATTTTGCTTAAACGGTCCTGCCTGCAGACCGCAGATAGTGGGAAAGCTCACTCATTTTGCATCAAGGGAAGCAATGGATATTGACACATTAAATGAAAAGACGGTTCAGCAGCTTTTTGATGAACTTGGTGTTAGATATCCAAGCGATTTATATTTGCTAACAAAGGAACAGCTACTCACACTGGAAGGCTTTAAAGACAAAAAGGCAGATAATCTCCTTGACGGAATAATGCGGACAAAATCGCCCAAGCTCTCTAACTTTATCTATGCTCTTGGAATTCCAAACGTGGGAAAGAGGACGGCGCTTGACCTTTCAAGGACTTTTGGAACGCTGGAAAAACTGCGTAATGCAGAATTTGAAGAACTGGAACAAATTGATGACATTGGTTTAATTGTTGCATCCTGTATTCTGGATTATTTTAATGATTATGGAAAGGAAATTGTTGATAAGCTTTTGGAGGTTGGAGTGATTCCAAAGAATGAAGAAACTAAAAAGCTTCCTTTATCTGATAAAAAAATTGTAATTACCGGAACTCTTTCAAGACCACGAAATGAAATAATAAGCTTTATTGAAGAAAAGGGTGGAATTGTTCAATCCTCTGTAAGTAAAAAGACAGATTTATTAATATGCGGTGAAAATGCAGGTTCAAAGCTGGAAAAAGCAAAGGGGCTTGGAATAGAAATTATCAGTGAAAATGAATTCTTTAATACTTGTAATTTCAAATAAAACTCATTTATTATAATATAAATGGGTTTTTATAATAAAAAGTGCAATTTATAAAAACATAAATTGCAAAAATGTATATCCTTTTCATAATTTTTATTGCAATAACAGTAATTTGATGTTATCATAAAAGAATATTGAAGGAGGTAAACAGCAATGGTTAAAATTGATATGGACAGAACTTCTCAAATAGCCTTTATAAAGCTGACAGATGAACAAAAAAAGAAGTTTGTGGAAAGTATTTTAAATAATATTGAAGGAATAAAAAAAGCGGGAAATCTTGAAGGAATAAATCCTACTACTAAGATTACTAAAAATATCTGTTATAGAAAAGATGAAGTTGTTTCTCCATCTAATCGCGAGGACCTCTTAAAAAATGCAAAGGGCAATTCAAACGGTGCGTTTAGCGTACCTAAGATTGTTGAGTAAGGCGGTGAAGGAAAATGATAAATATTGATTCTTTAAAATGCCAGGATGCAAAAGCTGATTTTGCGTTAAAGATACCTGAAATAAAAAAACTAAATGAAGAATATAAAGCGCTTGTAACAATTTGCGATTCAGTGGACGATTTGCCAAAAGGAAGTCTTTACGGTGTTCCTTTTACGGTTAAAGATAATATTTTAACTAAGGATTTGCTTACAACCGCATGCAGCAAAACTCTTGAGGATTATTGCCCTTATGAGGATGCTCATGTTGTAAAGCTGCTTAAAGAGCAGGGAGCAACGCTTGTGGGAAAAGCAGTTATGGATGAATTTGCTTTTGGCTCAACCGGAGAGAGCTCATGTAACAGCGTTGCATTAAATCCTTTGGATAAGGCTCTTACAACAGGTGGAAGCAGCAGCGGAAGCGCTGTTTCTGTTGCTTGCGGCATGGCCGCTTTTTCTCTTGGCTCCGACACAAGCGGTTCTGTTCGCCAGCCGGCAGCTATGTGTAAAGTGGTGGGAGTTAAGCCTTCTTACGAAACAGTTTCAATGCAGGGACTGTTTACCTGTGTTACCAGCATGGACTGTATAGGTGTTTTAGCCTCTAATGTAAAAGACAGTGCCAAGATTCTTGAAACAATATCCGATGGGAAGATTTCAGGAGATGTTAAAGAAAATAAAAATATCACTATAGGAATCCCTCAGGAATATTTTGATTATTCTTTGCTTGATAAAAATGTAAAAGATCAGGTTATGAGCGCTATTGACAGTCTGAAAGCCGACGGATATAAGGTTGTTCCTGTGAGCATACCTACATTTGACTCTCACTGGGTTGCTTATAACATTATTGGCAGTGCAGAAGTATCTTCTAATTTCGGCAAGGTAGACGGTATTAAGTTTGGACATCGTAGTGAAGGAAACAGCTGGGAAGAAATATTTGTAAACTCCAGAACAGAGTGCTTTGGTGAAAAGGTTAAAGAAAGAATAATTAAAGGTACATATTTTCTTGGTGAAGAAGGATATGGTTATTTGCAGGATGCTCAGCGCATAAGAACCAAGATAATATCTGATTATGAAAAAGCTTTTGAAATTTGTGACGTGCTTATAACCCCTACGGTTCCAACTCTTCCTTTTAAGGTGGGAAACGCAAGAGGAGACGAAGATATATTTACAGTTGCAGCCGGACTTGTGGGGCTTCCTGCAATTTCAGTTCCGTATAAGGATACGGGAGTTCAGGTAATGGCAAAGAGAAATGATGAGGCAGCAATGTTTAGTATGGCAAATGAAATAGAACAAATTGCGAAGGAGGGACGGTAATTATGGAATATGAAGTTGTAATGGGCTTAGAGGTTCACGTTGAGTTGGGCACAAAAACAAAGCTGTTTTGTTCATGTCCCAATACATTCAGCACTGAGCCGAACGTCTTTTGCTGTCCTAAATGCGCCGGCCTTCCAGGGGCAGTGGGAGCTTTAAACGAAAAGGCTATTGAGCTTGCTTCAAAAGCGGGGCTATCCCTGGACTGCACTATACAAAATAACAGCACTTTCGACAGAAAGCACTACTTTTACCCTGATCTTGCATCGGCCTACCAGACTACTCAGTTTTACCGTCCTATTTGTGTAAACGGTCATGTGGACTTAAGTGACGGCAGTTCTATAGGCATTAAGCAAATACATATTGAGGAGGATGCGGGAAAGCTTGTACACGATCCTTATATAGACGCCTCATACGTTGACTACAACAGGTCAAGCAGATGTCTTATTGAAATAGTAAGCCAGCCTGATTTTAGAAATAAAGCTCAGGTAATCGAATATTTGGATACATTGCGCAGCAGGCTTATATACGCAGGTGTTTCTTCATGTAAAATGGAAGAGGGAATTATGCGCTGCGATATAAATCTTTCTGTGCGTGAAAAAGGCTCGGATAAGCTTGGAGTTAGAACTGAAATAAAAAATATGGCGTCTTTTAGAAGCATTGAAAGAGCAATAGAATCTGAAACAAAGCGTCATATTAAATGTATTGAAACAGGTGAAAAGCTTATTCAGGAAACAAGGGGATGGAATGACGAAACAGGACAGACCTTTGCAATGCGTGAAAAGGAATATGCTGTTGATTACAGGTATTTTCCTGACCCAGAGCTGCCGGAAATAATAATTACCGATGAAATGATGGAAAAGTTTAAAAGTGAAATTCCGGAATTTCCTAAAGCGAAAATGCAAAGATATCCAAAGGATTACGGACTAAGCGATTATGATACGGAAATTATTGTCAGTGAGAAAAAGCTTGCAGAGCTGTTTGAAAATACTGCAAAGCTCTACTCAGGATATAAGAACATAGCAAACTGGATAATAGGAGATTTACAGAGTATTATTAAAGAAACAAGCATTGAAGATATAAAAATAACTCCTGAAAGCTTTGCTTCACTGCTTAAAATGGTTGATGAAAGCGTTATAAACACTTCTACAGGAAAAAGTGTTTTTGCCAAAATTGTTTTATCCGGTGAGGACCCTAAATCAATAGTTGAAAAAGAAGGGCTGGCTCAGATAAGCGATGATGGCGCTATTCGTGAAATGATTATAAAAGCTATTAATGAAAATCCTAACGTAGTTGCCGATTATAAGGGAGGTAAAGAAAAGGCCCTTACTTTCTTTGTGGGACAGATTATGAAGGCTACGAAAGGAAAGTGCAACCCTAAAATTGTTAATGAGATTTTAAAAGAGGAGTTGGCAAAGGCATAAATTTTTAGTATAATTAAACAATAAATGTATTAGCAGTAAGATGTCTTACTGCTAATCTTGTTGACTACAAAAAATTTTTTTGGAGATAATTGATATGCACAGTATGACTGGTTTTGGTTCCGGTAAATGTCTGGAAGATGGCAGAGAGGTAGCTGTTGAACTTAAAAGCGTTAATCACAGATTTTTGGATATAAACCAAAAAATGCCTAAGTTTATTTCTTTTTTGGATATTGTTTCCAGAGATGTTATTTCAAAAAGAATAAGCAGAGGACATTTTGAAGTATTTATATCTTATACCAATCAGCGTGATGACTCGAAAAAGGTGGAAGTTGACAGTCAAATGCTAAGTCAATATATGGATGCATTAAATGAAATTAGTAAAACCTATAGAATTGGCAGCGAAATAACTTTTGACAATATTATGAGAATGCAAGGGGTATTCACTGTTACAGAGCAGGAGGATGACCAAGAGGCAATTATAAGTATTGCACAAAAAGCCCTTAATCAAGCTTTGGATAATCTTATTGTTATGAGAAAGGCGGAAGGTGAAAACCTTCATAAAGATATTGAAAAGCGCATGGAGACAGTTAAGGAAATTTTTAATGTTATTATTGATGAAGCGCCAAAGGTACCTGTTGAATATATGCAAAAGCTTAAGGTAAGAATTAGGGAATTAATGTCTGATATTAATTTTGATGAAGCGAGAATTATGACAGAAGTCGCTGTTTTTGCTGACAAATGCAATATTGATGAAGAAATAACCAGATTTAAAAGTCATATTATGCAGTTTGAAAAGACTATAGAAATGAATGAGCCTGTGGGAAGAAAGCTTGATTTTACCCTTCAGGAAATTAACAGAGAAATAAATACAATAGGTTCTAAAGCAAATAACGCTACTATTACAACTGCTGTAATGGATATTAAGGCAGAGCTGGAAAAGGTAAGAGAACAAGTACAAAATATAGAATAGAGGATATTTCCATGGCGAAAGATACAAGGGGACTTGTAATAGTGATTTCAGGACCGTCAGGCGTGGGAAAAGGAAGCGTCAATAAGCTGCTTATAGATAGGTGTGAAAACCTGGAGGTAGCCATTTCCGCTACAACAAGAAAAATAAGAGAAAACGAAGTTGACGGACGGGATTACTATTTTATATCCAAAGAAGAATTTGAAAAAAAAATAACTGATAATGATTTTGTGGAATATGCGCTTGTACACGGAAATATGTACGGCACTTTAATATCTGAAGTAAACAGACGAATAGAAGAAGGAACAAATGTTATTTTGGAAATAGACGTTCAGGGCGGACGCTCGGTAAAAAACAAGTTTCCAAAATGTGTTTCAATATTTATTCTGCCGCCGAATATGAAAGAGCTGGCAGTAAGGCTTAACGGCCGTGCAACTGATGATGATGAAACTATAAAACTTAGACTCGACACTGCGGAATCAGAGATAAAATGTGTGTATGATTATGATTATGCAGTAGTAAATGAAAATCTTAATGATTGTGTCAGTAAAATAAAAAACATTATAATAAGTGAAAAATCCAGAGTAAAAAGACAGGATGAAATAATTAAAAAGTTATTAAACGGAGGTACGATTTTATGATGATTTATCCGCCAATTGATGAATTGGCACAAAAAGTAGACAGCAGATATGAGCTTGTGACAGCGCTTTCCAAAAGAGCGAGAGAAATAATCGCAAAAGATTCTCATTTAACTGAAAAGCCTGTAACCATGGCTATTGAAGAATTAAATGAAGGGAAAATAATTATACATTCCGGAAAAGATGAAAAATAAAACAGTTGGGCTGATGGTAACGGGAGGAATTGCCGCCTATAAGGCTCCCGTTCTTGCAAGAGAGCTTGTTAAAAGAGGATTTGATGTGGTGAGCGTTTTAACGGAAAACGCTCTTAATTTTGTGACTAAATGCACTATGGAAACTGTTACGAAAAATAAATGTCACATTCAGTCCTTTGATGATAATAAAAGATATGATGTTGAACATATTTCGCTTGTAAAGCAATGTGACGTGCTTGTTATTGCGCCGGCAACGGCAAATATAATCGGTAAAATTGTATCAGGCATTGCAGACGACTTGCTTTCAACAACGGTAATGGCATTTAAGGGAAAAGTTTTAATCGCTCCTGCCATGAATGAAAACATGTACTTAAATCCAATTGTACAGGATAATATTGATAAACTAAAGCAATACGGATACACAATTATTGAACCTGAAAAAGGCTTTTTAGCCTGTAACGATAATGGCGTAGGCAGAATGCGCAGTATTTCGGATATATGTGATGCTGCGGAATATGCCTGCTTTGAAAAAAAGGATTTAGAGGGTAGGCATGTTCTTGTAACAGCAGGTCCTACAAGAGAGATGATTGACCCTGTTCGTTTTATATCGAACCGTTCTTCAGGGAAGATGGGATTTGAAATTGCAAGGGCAGCTAAGCAAAGAGGAGCAAAGGTGACCCTCGTTTGCGGTCCCAACAATCTTCAGGCAATATATGGAGTGGAAACTATTGATGTCATAACTACAGAGGATATGTTTAATGCTTGTATGGATATATTTGATAAATGCGATATGGTTATAAAAGCTGCTGCGCCATGTGATTTTTGTGTTGCAGAAAAGTATGACAATAAAATAAAAAAATCTATACAGGGTGAAAATATTCAGCTTTCTTTTGGACACAACAAGGATATTTTAATGGAGCTGGGAAAGAAAAAAAGGCATCAAAAGCTTGTTGGCTTTGCTGCCGAAACACAGAACTTAAATGAATATGCGAAAGTTAAATTTGTTCAAAAAAATCTGGATATGATAGTAGCTAATGATGTGACAAAAATGGGAGCAGGTTTTAATGTGGATTCCAACGTGGTTACTTTTATAACAGGGGCGGGAGAAACGGGATTTCAGGGAACTAAGCTGGAAGTTGCTCATAGAATGTTTGATATTATAAACGATGTTTGCTAAAGTAATTGTTGATATAACCCGAAGCAAAGTTGACAGGGTTTTTGATTATAAAATTGATAATGAAATTAAAATTGCACTAGGACATAGAGTACTAGTGCCTTTTGGTATTTCAAATAAATTATTTGAAGGTTTTGTTATTGGGATAACCAAAACAAGTAAATACGATAAAGATAAAATTAAATTTATTAAAGATGTATTAGACGAATATCCTGTGTTAAATAAAGACCAAATTGCTTTAGCTTTCCACATGAGAGAGGAATACGGCTGTACTCTTGCTGATGGGTTTCGCTTGATGCTTCCCGGGAGACTTCATGGACTGAGAGAAAAAACAAAGCTGGCAGCCAAAATTATAAATAATGATATATCATCCTGTTATACTAAAGATGGAAGGGAAAAAGCTCCTGTTCAAATAAAGGTGTTTGAATATTTGAAAAATAACGAAGAAGCTTTTGTTTGCGAAATTGAGAGGCATATTTCGGGAAGCGCCTGCGCTATAACCGCTTTAAAGAAAAAAGGTATAATAGAGGTGTTTGCAAAAGAGATTATAAGAAAACCTTACTGTGCCAAAGAATATGATGGAAGGCAGGTTCTTTTAAATTCACAGCAAAAAGAAGCTGTTGATATAATATGCGATAATATGTTTTCCGGAAAAAGGTTTTTGCTTCATGGCATTACAGGCAGCGGAAAGACCGAAGTATATATGAGATTGGTAAGGTACTGCATTAGTAAGGGCAAAGGGGCAATAATACTTGTGCCGGAAATTGCGTTAACTCCTCAGGCGGTTGAAAGATACCGCTGTAAATTTGGCGATAAGGTGGCGCTGTTACACAGCAGACTTTCTCAAGGTGAACGGTTTGATGAGTGGAAAAGGATTTTAACAGGTAACTGCAATGTGGTTTTAGGGCCGAGATCCGCTGTGTTTGCGCCGGTAAAGGATCTTGGCTTAATAGTAATTGACGAAGAGCACGAGGGGGCATATTCTTCAGACAGTTTTCCAAGGTATGACGCAAAAGAGCTTGCCGGCTTTAGAATAAAAAGTTGTGGAAGCCTTGTTCTTGGAAGCGCAACCCCGTCTATAGAGACATATTATAACAGTATAAATGGTAAATATAAGCTGATTGAGCTTACGAAAAGAGCTAACAATATGCCTTTACCGGATACACATGTTGTGGATATGTCTGAAGAGCTTATAAGTGGAAACAAAACTATTATAAGCAATTTTCTGTATGAGAAAATAAACGAGAGGCTTGAGAAAAAGGAGCAAATTATTTTGCTTCTTAATAAAAGAGGATATTCGTCTTTTGTAATGTGCAGGGGCTGTGGCAGTGTGTTAAAATGTCCTCATTGTGATGTGTCTCTTGCTTA
>CAJUEF010000001.1:126137-131921 GCA_910585035.1 uncultured Christensenellaceae bacterium
AACGTGGTTAAATGTCATTACTGTAATTATGAACAACGGGTGTCCAGAATTTGTCCTCATTGCAAAAAGCCGTTTATGAAGCACTTTGGAATAGGAACGCAGCAGGTGGAGGAGCAGATAAACAAAATGTTTCCTCAAGCTAAGGCATTGAGGATGGATTTTGATACTACGAGGAAAAAGGATTCTCATTTTGATATTTTTAACAGCTTTATAAACAGAAAAGCGGATATACTAATTGGCACTCAGATGATTGCCAAAGGTTTGGACTTTCCCTGTGTTACTCTTGTTGGCATAATTTGTGCCGATAATATGTTTAATCTGCCGGATTACAAGGCAAAAGAACGTGCCTTTGCACTTATAACCCAGGCAAGCGGAAGGGCGGGAAGGGATAAAGTGCAGGGGGAAGTGGTGATTCAAACTTATATGAAAGACAGTCCGGCTCTTGCTTATGCTGTAAGGCAGGATTATAAAGGCTTTTATGCTCATGAAATAGCTTTAAGGGAAAAAAGTCAGTATCCGCCTTTTGCAGTCTTTTGCCGAATAACAGTTTCTTCAACAAATAACGATTATGCTTTTGAATCTGTGAAAAAGCTTAACAGTGAAGTTTTTAAAATGACAGAAGTTCTTGGCGATGAAAAAATTATATACTCTTGCAGCCCTTGCCCCATAAGTTTTTTAAAAGATATGCACAGATACCAAATTTTAATGAAATTAAAATCCTGTAAAAAAACAAAAGATTTTACAAAAAAACTAAACGAATTTTTGAAGAAATATGAATTACATAAAAATGTTTATGTTGATTTTGAGATAAACCCAAAAAATATGCTATAATAATATCGTGAAACAATTACAAAAGCAAAGCTTTTGAGTGTTTTGGATAACATTGAAGCTTATGATTAGTGCTATTGCCCGCACAGCTAAAGCTGATGCTTGCTGTTGCAAGCTTATAATATTAGTGTAAAATTTCAATTAGAGGAGGAAGTTTATTTGGCTATTAGAAATATTGTTTTGGAAGGCGACCCGTTACTGGAGAAAAAGAGCCGTCCTGTTGAAAAAGTTGATGATAGAATACTTGAGCTTATAGACGATATGGCGGAGACTATGTATGATGCTGAGGGAGTTGGTATTGCTGCGCCTCAGGTTGGTGTGTTAAGACGCGTTATATGTGTTGACATAGGGCTTGGGCTGCATGTGTTTATAAACCCGGAAATTACCAAACAGGAAGGAAGCAGTTATGAAAGCGAAGGATGTCTTAGTCTTCCGGGAGTATATGGAAAGATTACACGCCCGGAAAAGATAACGGTGAAATATCTGAACAAGAATGGAGAGGAAAGCACTCTTGAAGCGGAAGGCTTTTTTGCGAGGGCCATTTGTCATGAATGTGATCATTTGGAAGGAATTCTTATCAGAGGAAAAATTGAGGAGTATGACGACTAATGAATTGTGTGTTTTTTGGAACTCCCGATTTTGCAGTTCCTGCTTTAAAAGCACTTATTAAATCTGATAATTACAAGGTTTCTGCGGTGTTTACTCAGCCGGATAAAAAGGTGGGGCGTAAACAGACCCTTACCCCACCGCCTGTAAAAAAAGTAGCTTTAGAATATGGGATAACCGTTTTTCAGCCGGAAAAGATAAAAGAGGAAAAATGGCTGGACATTCTCCGTGAGCTTGAGCCGGATATTATTGTAACCGCTGCTTTTGGTCAGATACTTTCTAAAGAGCTTTTGGATATTCCC
This sequence comes from uncultured Christensenellaceae bacterium, assembly GCA_910585035.1. Lineage (GTDB taxonomy): Bacteria > Bacillota > Clostridia > Christensenellales > MGBC116941 > MGBC116941. Next base: position 127,874 of record CAJUEF010000001.1, read on the forward strand.
AAAGTCGGCGTAATAAACGTACACGGTTCTTTGCTTCCAAAATACAGAGGTCCTGCACCTATTCAATGGGCAATTATTAACGGAGAAAGAGTGACAGGAATATCAACAATGTTTACTGATCCGGGAATAGATACCGGTGATATTTTGTTAAAACGGGAAACTGAAATAAAAGAAGATGAAACGGCAGGCGAGCTTTTTGAGCGTCTTGCTGACATGGGAGCCAAAGTGCTTATGGAAACCCTTGAAAGTCTTGAAAGCATTTCACCTGTTAAACAGGACGAAAGCGAGGCTTCATATTTTCCTATGCTCAAAAAAGAAATGGCAAAAATAGATTTTACCAAAAGCGCCTTTGAAATAAATAACTTAATAAGAGGGCTTAATCCGTGGCCCGTGGCTTATTTTAATATTGACGATTTAAAAATAAATGTTTTTAAAGCAAAGGTATTGCAAGACGTTAAGGGAATGCCGGGAGAAATTATTTCATGGAATACCAAAGACGGCATAATAATTGGCTGCGGTAAAGGGGCTTTGGAGATATTAAGCCTGCAAGCTTCAGGTAAAAAGCTTATGGATGCAAAGAGCTTTGTAAATGGGAAAAAAATTGAAGTTGGACATGTGTTATGACGTCTCCAAGAAAATGTGCACTTGATATTTTTCATGAGACACTGCAAAAGGGCAGCTATCCTAATTTGCTTTATAAGGAGCGAGCAGCGGCCTATGAGGAAAGAGATAGGAAGCTTATCACCCTGCTTATAAGTGACAGCCTGTCTAACCTCATACATATTGATTATATTCTTTCTAAATTTATAGGCGGAAAAAAGGTTAAGCCTATTATAAGGAATATACTTAGAATGGCTGTTGACCAAATAAAGTTTTTGGAATTTCCTCATCATGCAGTTATAAATGAAAGCGTTGAGCTTTGTGGTTTAGTAGGAAAACCAATGTTAAAGGGCTTTGTCAACGGTGTTTTAAGAAATTATGTGAGAAATATGGAAATTAGTTATCCAAAGGAAAAAAACCTTGAGTATTTTTCAATAATTAACAGCAAACCCATGTGGCTTATGGAGCTGTGGAATAAAGACTATGGCTTTGAAAACGCAGTTAAATATTCAAAAATAAGAAAATCAGGGACAGCCATTAGATTTAAACACGGAGAAAATAGTGAAAAATGGCTGAAAGATAAAGGCTATCAATTTAAAAAATCTGAGCTGATAAATGGAGCATATATTCTTGAAAGCTCTTATGATATTCATAATACGAGTGAATATAAAAAGGGATTTTTAAGTATACAGGGTATTGGTTCTATGGCTGCCTGTGAGGCTCTCGATCCAAGAAACGGAGAAACAGTTTTAGACGCTTGCAGCGCTCCTGGAGGAAAAACAGTTTTCATATGTGAGAAAATGAAAAAAGGAAAGGTTATTGCCTGTGATGTTTTTAATGGCAGAATTAATCTTGTTAGGCAGAATGTAAGTCGTTTTGGCTTTTCTTTTGTGGAATATGTTATTCACGATATGAGTGTTAAAAAGGAAAGTTTTATAAATCGCTTTGATAAAGTTCTGGTAGATGCGCCGTGCAGCGGACTTGGAGAGCTGAATTCCAAGCCTGATATTATGCTTAACAAATCCATTGACGGTATATATGAGCTGTCAAAGCTTCAATATAAGATTTTAGACAGATGTGCTGAGTATGTAAAAAGCGGAGGCATACTTGTTTACAGCACGTGCACTATAAATAAAATAGAGAATGATAACGTGATAAAGAAATTTCTTGAAAAGCATGAGGATTTTAAATTAGACAGTTTTAAGCTAACAGGAGGACAAGCTGTGGAAAGCGGTATGCTTCAAATGACGCCTGACGAGTATGAAGGCTTTTTTGTGGCACGGTTGAAAAAACAATGAATTTAACTGATATGAATTTGGAAGACTTGGAAAAGTTGTTATTTGCTTATCCAAAATTTCGAGCAAAGCAGGTTTTTGAGTGGATAAATAAAGGCGTTTATATAAAAGATATGTCAAATTTGCCAAAGGAAATTAAAGAGATTTTATTGGGATTACCTTTTGGCGGATTAGAAATTATTAATATTGACCAGCCTTTTAAAAGCGTAGTAAAGCATCTTGGAAAGCTGGAAGACGGGAATATTGTGGAATCGGTGCTTATGAAATATAAGCATGGTAATTCTCTTTGTATTTCGTCCCAGGTTGGCTGTGGTATGGGCTGTAAATTTTGTGCAAGCACTATTGACGGCGTTGTTAGGAATATGACGGCTGGAGAAATGTTTTTTACTGTCGCACTGTTAAATAGAGTGTTTGCGGAAGGAACTAAACGAGGAGTTACCAATATTGTTGTGATGGGCAGCGGAGAACCCCTTGTTAATTTTGATAACTTAGTTAAATTTATTGAGTTTACAAGGGACAGGCTTAATATGAGTCCAAGAAATATAACTATTTCCACTTGCGGAATTGTGGAAAAAATTACTGAGCTTGCTGATTTGAAACTTGGCTGTAATCTTGCCTTGTCACTTCATGCTCCAAGTGACGAACTTCGAAAACACCTTATGCCTGTTGCCGATAGTTATTCAATAAAAGAAACATTAAATGCAATGCAGTATTATTTTAATAAGACAGGCAGAAGGATATTAATTGAATATATGCTTATAAAAGATATAAACGATTCCACAAAAACTGCAAGAGAGCTTGGAGCTTTATTAAAAGGGATGAACTGTCATGTTAATATAATTCCTTACAATTCAGTGGAAGAGCGTGAATTTTTGCCACCTTCATTAAAAATGGTAAAAGCTTTTGTTAAGCTTTTGGAGGAAAACGGTATATCAGTTACTGTGCGCCGTGAGCTCGGCGATAATATTGATGCAGCATGCGGACAGCTTAGAAGAAAACATATATCAAATAACCGTAATTATTAAGGAGAATATATGATTTTTGCTTTTGGCTCTGACGTTGGATGTGGCAGAGCAAACAATGAAGATTATTTTTACATTCCCAAAGAGGGTTCAAAATTACAAAATGTGGCCATAGTTGCTGACGGTATGGGGGGATATAACGCCGGTGAAATAGCAAGTAAATCTGCTGTTGAAAGCGCTGTTAATTATATGAGCGAATATGGAGAAGACTATATAGGTCAAAACTGTGTGCGCTCGGCAATCAGGTCCGCCAATAACAAAATTATGGAAATGGTAAAAACAGATATTCGTTTAAAAGGTATGGGAACAACCATGACAGTTGCTGTTTTTAATGAAAATTCTGTGGTTATTGGTAATGTTGGCGATAGTAGGGCTTATCTTATATCAAAGTGCAAAAATAAAATAACACAGCTTACGAAAGACCATTCTTATGTTCAGATGCTTTTGGATAATGGAGAAATAACCATTGAACAGGCCTTTGAGCATCCTTATAAAAACGTTATTACAAGAGCAGTTGGTGTGGAAAGACGGGTTAGAATTGATACCTTTGAACGCACTATGGAGCCTGACGATATAGTGGTTCTTTGCTCAGATGGCTTGACCCGCTTTGTTTCAGATGAAGAAATACTGGACAACATGAGCAAAGATTGCTATGAAGGGGTGCAAAGCCTTGTTAATCTTGCAAAAAAACGGGGAGGCGACGATAATATTACCGTTGTTGCAGGATGCAACAAAGAGATGATATTTGATGACCGTTATAAAGTTGTCCGTCAGGTGGGTAGTGGAGGAATGGCAAAAGTATATTGTGCCATGGATATGAAAAACGACGGCAAATATGTTTCAATAAAGCTGCTTAAGGATGAACTGCTTGGCGACAATAATATGCGTGAAATGTTTAAAAAGGAAGCAAATATAGCCATAAAACTTAAACATAAAAATATTATAAACGCACAGAAAATTGTTGAAGAAAATGACAGCATGTATATCGTTCTTAATTATATTGAAGGACAAAATTTAAAGGACTACATAGAGAAATATGGACCTATGGAAGAAAATGCTGCAATAAACGTTGGGTTACAGATTTCAAGGGCGCTTCGTTATGCTCATAATAACGGTTATATACATAAAGAC
>CAJUEF010000001.1:131931-134917 GCA_910585035.1 uncultured Christensenellaceae bacterium
TATAATTTTAGATAAGGATATGAATGCATATCTAACGGATTTTGGTCTTGCCACCAAAGAGTATGACAGCGTTGTGAGCAGAGGGGATTTGGTTCTTGGTTCCGTTTATTATTTTTCGCCTGAGCATGCAAAAGGAGACGCTGTAAATATGCGCAGCGACATATACAGTCTTGGAATTGTGTTATATGAGCTGCTTTGCGGAAAACTGCCTTTTGACGGTGAAAGCACTCATGAAGTTATTATGGGGCATATTCATCATGATCCTGTTCCACCTAATGAAATCAACAGGAATATTTCAGAGGCTATAAGCCAGGTAATTTTAAAGGCAATAAATAAAGATTATGAGCTTAGGTATGTTAACTTTAATAATTTTATGGCAGATATGAAAAAGGCGTTAAAACATCCGGACGGAGGATTTGTGGAATACAATCACGTGCCTATTTCTATGAGTGACAATTCATTTAATTTAAGAAAAATGTTTGTAAGCTCTCTTGTGATAATGTCAATGTTTATGATGCTGTTTATTCTGGGGTACTCGGTTTTTAATAATGATTCAGACCAGTCTGTTTTTGGAATGCCAAACCTTGTTAATATGGAACTTAACGCCGCAGAAAAAAAGCTTAGCGATTTAGGCGTTGAATACCGCATTGAGTATTATGAAAGAAATGGAGTTAAAAGTGGAATAGTTGTAAACCAATCTTTAAAAGAAAACAGCGATATTCCAGCCGGAACGACTGTTGTTCTTGGAGTTTCTACCAATAGTAAAGATACAACAATGCACAACCTATACAGGGTGAACAGAGATGATGCTATTGCATTTTTAAATTCTGTTAATATAACTAATGTCACCCTTGAATATATAGATTCGGAATTACCATATAATTTTGTTGCAGGTCAAGAGCCTGATACGGGAACTCCTTTAAAAAATATAAACAGCGTAAAGCTTTATTTAAGCAACAATCATGTTTCAACTGTTGTTCCAAATCTTATTGGCTTAAACATTGAAAAGGCAAGACTTGCAGCAGATGCAAACGGTTTTACATTGGGCATTGTTTATGAGGAGAAGGGAAAGCCTCAGTCGGTTAACAGACAGCTTCCAATTGGCGGACAGATGGAAACAGACGACCTTTCTATTGATGTTTGGATAGGTGAACGGGAAAATAAAACAGTGGAATTTGCCCATGATATTGAATTGACAATTAAAGAAGATTCCACAAAAGTAACAATATGCTATGAGGATGATGACGGTATAATGTATTACATTGATGAATTTACTCTTAATCTAGGGATTTTTCAAAGATATGTTAGATTTAGCGCACCTACTTCAACACCTAAAAAAATACATGTATTTTATAATAATGTTAGACAGAGGATTATTGAAAATGTTGAGGCGATGTCGCAATGACGGGACAGATAATAAAGGGCATAGGAGGGTTTTACTATGTCAGTGCCCAAAAAGAAATATATACGCTTAAAGCGCCGGGCAGATTTCGCAAAGAAGGAATAAAGCCTGTAGTTGGCGATAGAGTTGAATTTGACTGTAATGATGGCTATATACAAAATATATTGCCCAGGAAAAATGAATTTTACCGTCCTGCTGTTGCAAATGTAACTCAAGGGTTTATTGTTATGACAGGAGCTAACCCAAAGGTAGATTTGCTTTTAATTGATAAGCTGATTATTCAATGCGAGCTGGCAGACATAAATATTGTTATTGTCATAAACAAATGCGATTTAATGAGTGATGAAGAAATAGATGAATTAAGCAAACAATACAGTTATTACAACATTGTTTGCTGTTCATCTATAAATAATTATGGAATAAGTGAAATTAAAAAGCTTATAAAGGGGAATGTATCATTTTTTGCAGGGCAGTCAGGGGTTGGTAAGTCATCTTTAATAAACTGTGTCAGTAAAGAGCTGAGCCATGAAACGGGAAATATATCAAAAAAACTAAAGCGAGGAAAGCATACTACAAGGCACGTAGAACTTTCATATATACCTGATTTGGAAGGCAGCATTCTAGATACTCCCGGATTTAGCTTTTATGATTTTAAAGATGATTTTTCAATAGAAGAAACCTATAGAGAGTTTGATGGGTTAAGAGAAAAATGCCGTTTTACCGGATGCACCCATGTAAATGAGCCTGATTGCGCTGTAAAAGCTCATGTTGGTGAAACCATAAATAAGCTTAGATACGAAAGGTATGTGCAAATTTTTGAAATGCAAAAAGAAATGAGGGAAAAACAATATGACTAGCGTATCGCCATCTATATTATCAGCAGATTTTGCTAATATGGGTGAGGAATGCAAAAGGCTTGAGACCTTTGGCGCAGATTATATTCACTGCGATGTAATGGACGGCAGTTTTGTAAACCAAATTACTTTTGGACAAAAGATGGTTGCAGCGGTTAAAAGAAATACGTCGCTGCCCCTTGATGTACATCTTATGATTGTTGAACCACAAAGGCATATAGAGAGTTTTTGTGATGCCGGCAGCATTGTTACTCTTCATTATGAAGCTGTAAAAAACAGTGTTAAAAGCTGCATAAAATTGATTAAAGAAAAGGGAGTAAAGGCAGGGCTTTCTGTAAAACCGGGTACGGATATTAGGGAAATTGAAGAGTATTTTTGCTTGTTGGATTTGGTTCTCATAATGTCTGTAGAGCCGGGAAAAGGCGGGCAGAGCTTTATGGATAACTCTCTTGATAAGATAAGATATTGTAAAAATTATAAGGATGTTAATAGCACAGATATGCTTATTGAAGTAGACGGTGGCATTAACGACAAAACAGGCAGGCGTTGCGTTGACGCCGGAGCTGATATACTTGTGGCGGGGAGCTATGTATTTAATGGAAAGGACATGAAAGAGGCTATTGCCTCACTAAAAAAATTATGACGGCGTGGGTAGTTTTAAACGGAGAGAAAACAAAAGATATAGTTGAAGTAATCCCTCTTGGTGCAGATATTTATTGTGCAGACGGAG
>CAJUEF010000001.1:134927-139617 GCA_910585035.1 uncultured Christensenellaceae bacterium
ATCTTTATGAAAGCAGATTAATACCCAAAATTATAATGGGTGATATGGATAGCATAAAGCCTGAAGTAAAAGAATTTTATAAACAAAAGGGCTGTGAGTTTGCCATCTTTAAAAGAGAAAAAGATGAGACAGACGGCCAGCTTATTGTGGATAGGGCATTAGATGACAAGCCTGATGAAATAAATATAATCTGTGGTCTTGGAGGAAGGATTGACCATATGCTGGGTAATTTCCAGCTTCTTTACCGCATTGCAAGACACGGAGTAACGGCAAAAATAATTGGTAATGATATTTTGGCAGCAATGAGTGGCAAAGAAATTGTTTTGAATAAAGATAAAGACCAAATTGTTTCCATAATTCCATATACTGATGAAACGATACTTACTTTAGAGGGTTTTAGGTATAATGTAAAAGAATTTATGTTTAAAAAAGATACTCCTATAGGTCTTAGCAATTATATTGTGGATGAATTGGGAAAAATAACGGTTAATAAGGGATATCCACTGGTTATTATAAGCAGCAATTATATGTAATATTTAAAGATAAAATATAGTATTAATTAACATATGACATGTTAAGGTGTGAGATATATGTTAAGATATGCTAAAATAATAGGAGTAGTATTTGTACTGCTGGGCTTATTTTTAATTTTGGTATTTATGCCGCTGTGGTGTTGGGTTGTTCTTGCAGGGCTTGCTTTTATTATTCTTGGAATAATAATTACAAGATTATCCTGTTGATTTTTATTCAGCGCATAAAAAGTGTTAAAAAGGGTGAAGAGATTTTCTCTTCACCCTTTAATAGACATTTTAAATAACATTACAGAGCTTTTTGAACCTTTCCGGAACGGATGCAGCGAGTGCAAACATATTTGCGAACAACTTTGCCATCCATTAAAACCCTGATTTTCTGAAGGTTTGGAGCCCAGGAACGTTTTGTATTATGGTGTGAGTGGCTGACAATATTTCCTGACATAGTGCCTTTTTTACATACTTCACAAACTTTAGCCATACTTTACACCTCCTTAACGGCAATTCAAATGATAAAATAACATATGTATTCTAGCATATCGGGGCAGAATAATCAAGAGAAATAATTAAATTTGTGATAAAAGTTTAAAAATGGAATATCTAGAAATTTACAAGGGTAAATATATTTGCAAATTAAATAATTTTAAAGTATAATTTCAACATGGAATTTATTTAAATATTTTGGAGGCGGTAATTTATGAGTGCTACTATAGAAAATAATTATGGTAAAATAGTGTTTTCCGATAATTCTCTTAAACAGATTGTTGGAACTATGGTTGCCGAAAGCTACGGAATAGTTGGTGTTTCTGCAAAGGGAGAAGGAATTGCAGAGCTGCTAAAAAGAGATAATGTGGCAAGAGGTGTGAAAATTAATATTGAGGATAATAAGCTTAATATTGAATTATCCGTTATAGTTAAATACGGCGTTTCAATAAAAACTGTTGCCGAAAATATTATAGATAACGTAAGATTTGCTTTGCAGGAAGCCACTTCCCTGGAGGTAGGCTCTCTTGACGTGGTTGTTCAAGGCATTAGAGTGTAATAATTGGAGGAATTGGGTTTGAATAAGACAGGCATAACTAATGCAGAATTTAAGGGTATGATACTAAATGCGGCATCCACTCTTAGCAAGAATAAGGATTATATTGATTCATTAAATGTATTTCCTGTACCGGATGGAGATACAGGCACAAATATGAATTTGACCATGCAGTCAGTTGTTCGTGAAATTGAAAATACAGAAGATGACTTTAAGTCTATTTCAGACGCTATTGCTCTTGGCAGTCTTAAAGGAGCAAGGGGAAACAGCGGAGTTATCCTTTCACAGATTTTAAAAGGCTTTTCCAGCCAGACTGCTGATGCAAGAGTGATTGACGTACCCGTGCTTGTAAGTGCGCTTAATAAATCTTCAGAGCTTGCTTATAAAGCTGTTATGAAGCCTAAGGAGGGTACAATTCTTACTGTATGCAAAGCTATTGCAAACGCTGCTTCTTCTCAAAAGACTGACGACGTTATTGAATTTTTTGAAAATGTTGTTGACAGCGGAAAGGAAATGCTGGAAAAAACTCCTGATATGCTGCCTATACTTAAAGAAGCCGGAGTTGTGGATTCCGGTGGAACCGGTCTTGTAGTTATTATGACAGGCATGCTCAATTTCCTTAAGGGAATTGATGTGGATATAGATTTTTCTACCGGCAGTGCTGAAGCAAAGTCAAAAGATGCAAAAATACCTAAACTGGAATATGATTTTAGCGATGAACACATTCACAGCAAATATTCATATTGTACAGAATTTCTTATTAACGGCGTAGAGGGCGTGCATAATGACGAGCTTAGAGGAAAGCTTGAGAAAATAGGCGATTGTGTGCTTGTTGTGGGAGATGGTGAAATTTTAAAAGTTCATGTCCATACTGATAATCCGGGTCAAGCGTTGCAGCACGCTCTTGAAATTGGCTATCTTAACGATATTAAAATTGAAAACATGGATGAACAGCGCAAGAAAACGAAAAAACAGTCTGCACCTGTTTCACCAAGAAAGAGCATTGCCCTTATTTGTGTATCATCGGGAGACGGCATTGATGAAGTGTTTAAACAGCTAAATGCGGATGTTATTATAAAGGGCGGTCAGTCCATGAACCCAAGTGTAGAGGATTTTATGGCGGCTGTTGACAGTATACGCAGCGAAAATGTTATTATTTTGCCTAACAACAAGAATATAATTCTTGCTTGTGAACAGGTTGCTGAGGTATCAAAAAAGAATGTTCAGGTGGTATCCACCCGTTCTATTCCCCAGGGAATAAATGCTGCAATGGTGTTTAATCCTGATATATCAGTTAATGAAAATATTGATAACATGAATGAAGCTATTGAAGAAGTGCATTCTATTCAGATAACGAAAGCAGTACGCACCACGTCTATTAACGACCTTCAAATTAGTGAAGGAGATTATATAGCTATTTTAGACGGAGATATTAAAGCAAAGGGTTTTTATGCAAACGATGCGGTGCTTGCATGTATGGATGATAAGGATCTTAAAATTGACGATCAGTCTATTACACTGTTTTACGGAGAAGGCTCCAGTGAAGCTGATGCTGAAAAACTGTCTGAATTGATTGAAGAAAAATATCCGGATGTTGAGGTTGACGTTGCCTATGGCGGGCAGCCGCTTTATCCTTACATTATCAGCGTAGAATAAAGATTTAAAAAAAGGGCATATGCCCTTTTTTAATTTGGAGAGTTGTAAAATGTTATCAGAAATCAAGGGAATGACCGACAGACGTTTAAAGTTTTTGTTTAAAATGGGTATAAAAGATTTATATAGCCTGCTGACGGTAATTCCCAGGAAATACATAGATATGAATAATATCAAATCTCTTGCAGATTGCGCGGAAGGTGAATTAAGCGTTGTGAAAGTGCGCATTTCCCAGGAGCCAAAAGTTAGGTATATTCGCCGCAACATGAGTATTGTTGAAATGAAAGTATCAGACGGCGTTTATACGATGGACTGTTACTGGTTTAATCAGCCTTATATTGCCAAAAAAGATATAAATAAAGATTATTTTTTAATTGGCAAGGTGACGGTTTTAAATGGCAGAAGAAGATTTTCCGCACCTCAGCTTGAGCCTGTTGAAGATAATTTAAAGGGAATAATACCTGTATATTCATTGCCAAAGGGATTTCGCCAAAAGGAATTCAGAAACTTAATTGAAAATGCAATAGGCTATGCAAAAAAAAATAATTGTCTTCTAGATCTGGAAACAGAGGATATGGATATATACACTGCAATAAAACAGCTGCACTTTCCTGATAGTTTTGAAGCACGACAAAAAGCTGTTCAAAGAATTAAGTATGATGAGGCCATGTATATATCCTGCGCTTTTGATCTTCTTACTCCTTGCAACAGTAGTGTGCCTGTTAAGTACACAAAAGATGATTTCACAGAATTTATACATAACCTGCCTTTTGAAATGACCAAAAGTCAAAAAAAAGCGGCTATGGAAATAGCTGATGATATGAATAAAACAAAGCGAATGAACCGTCTTTTACAGGGAAATGTGGGCTGCGGTAAAACAGTTGTGGCAATGTTTGCAATGTATTTGAATTGTAAATATGGTTTTCAAACTGCATTTATGTCGCCAACAGAAACTTTGGCGATGCAAAATTATGAAAATGCAAAGAAATTTTTGCAAGGTTTTAATATAGCCTTTTTATCGGGGAGCACTTTAAAGAGTGAAAGAAAAAAAATATTAGAGAGGCTGAAAACAGGAGAAGTGCAGCTTGTTGTTGGCACTCATGCTCTTATACAGGATGATATTGAATTTAAAAACCTAAATCTTGTAGTAACTGACGAGCAGCATAGATTTGGAGTTAAACAAAGGGCAAAGCTTTCATCTTTTAAATGCCATACGCTTATTATGTCCGCAACCCCTATTCCAAGAACTCTTGCACTTATTGCTTTTAACAGGCTTGATATAAGCATAATTAACGAGCTGCCAAAAGGCAGGCTGCCTGTTAAAACACACCTTATATATCCCAATAAACGTATGGATATGTATAAATTTATTTATGAAAGATGCAGCGCCGGTGAACAGGCGTATGTGGTGTGTCCTTTAATAGATAAATCTGAAAACATGGAAGCAAAAAGCGCAAAGGATATTTAT
>CAJUEF010000001.1:139627-148913 GCA_910585035.1 uncultured Christensenellaceae bacterium
ACAAATGGTGTTTTGAAAAACGTAAATATTGCTTTATTGCATGGACGCATGAAAACTCAGGAAAAGGAAAGGGTGTTGAATGATTTTCGCGTTGGCAAAATTAAAGTTCTTGTATCCACAACTGTAATTGAAGTTGGTGTGGATGTGAAAAATGCTACGATAATGGTTATTGAAAACAGCGACAGGTTTGGACTTGCTGCATTGCATCAGCTTAGAGGACGTGTTGGAAGGGGGGACAAACAGTCTTACTGTTTTGCTGTTTTGTATAATGAAACCGAAAATGAGAGACTTATAACCTTTAAACAAAATACAGACGGATATAAAATTGCCATGATGGATATGGCGCAGCGGGGTATAGGAGAGCTGGTAGGTACGGTTCAGCATGGACAAGGCATTGTTAAATTTATAGATTTAATGAATGATAAGGACATAGTTGAAAAGGCGGGAAAAGATTTAAAAAACATTAAAAAAGAGCCTTTATATAATGAAATTAAAGCGCAGACCCTGCGAATTTATGATAATCTTTTGGAAGATATTATTTTAAATTAACTTTATATAAGCATGAAAATATGTTACAATAACAAAATAGCATATTATCCCATTTAGGATATGAAATTTTACTCGGAGGAAAGGTATGCCAAAGAATAAGGCAAAAAACAGAAAAAACAACAAAAAGATAAAAGCGAGAAAACAAAGAGAGGTAGCAGGGCTGATTTTAGCAGCTGTGGGGCTTTTTTTGTTTATGTGTATGTTTTTAAGCTCAACCGGTTTGCTGGGAAGAGCTATAAAGCCGGTTATGTATGGTCTATTTGGGCTTTCTGCATATGTTATTCCGCTGCTTATAAGCGGAATTGGCGGCGCAATTATAATGCTGGATAAAAAGAAGCTTAACAAGGGTAAAATATCCGTTTTACTGATTTTTATTTTTGTGCTTATGAATTTACTACATGTTGTCGCTATACGCCTTTTTGATACTTCAAGTTATGGAAACTTTATTTTATCAGGTTATAACGTGGGTATGCAGATTAAAGGGCAGGGCGCTCTCAGCGCTATTATGACATATCCCGTTTGGAAACTCATTGGCACCAGCGGCAGTCTTATTTTTTACAGCTGCGTTACTCTTGTGCTTTTGGTTATATTTACAAATATGTCTATTAAAAAGGTTGGAGACGATGTTAAGGATAAAATAGAAGATACTAAGACGTATTTGGAAAACAGACGGGAAAAACAGGAAAAAAAGCGTGAGGAAAAAGAGCAAAGACGGCTGGAAAAGGAAAAAGAAAATCAGCTTTATATGGATAAAATTGAGGAAAAAGAAGAAGGAACGCCGGACATTGAGCCGGAGCTGAAAACCCAGGAGTTTATTGAGAGAGATTATAGTTTCCTCGGCGGACTTAGAAGAGAAAAGAATAAGCGTCCTTCCATAAATAATGTGCTGGAGCCGGAACCGGCAGAGGAGGAAACAGCAAAGGACAATGAAACCGTAAAGGATTTTAAGGTGGAAAGTGCGTCGAGCGATGAGCCTGCTCGTGGAATAAAAAGGCTGGAAACTCCTCCACAGTCTTTTAGTATTTTCAGCGCTCCTCTTGGCAGCGGCGAAGGAAAAACAGTTCCGAAAGACGCTCCGGGGGCAAAGGTTATATCCATAAACGACAAGCCAAAATATAAGCCGGCTTTTGAAATGAAAGCAACGGAGCAAGGGTTTTTGCACCTGCTTAAAGAACCACAGATGGATATGGTAGGTGGGAATAAACAGGAGCTTGAAGAAAAATCTAATATTTTGGAAAGCACTCTTGAAAGCTTCAATGTTAAAGCCAAGGTAGTTAATATAACTTGTGGTCCGACAATTACAAGATATGAACTGCAGCCTGCTCATGGTGTTAAAATAAACAGAATTCTTTCTCTTCAGGACGATATAAAAATGGCGCTGGCTGCTAAGGACATACGAATTGAAGCGCCTATTCCGGGTAAAAACGCTGTAGGAATTGAAATTCCAAACGACAATATAAGAACAGTTTATTTAAGAGAAGTGCTGGAGAGCGATGCTTTTAGAAGTCATAAGTCAAAACTGGCTTTTGCTCTTGGTATAGATATTGACGGCAATAGCGTTGTAGCCGATTTGAAAAAAATGCCTCATCTGCTTATAGCGGGAACGACAGGCTCGGGAAAAAGCGTGTGTGTTAATAATATAATACTTAGTTTACTTTATAACACAACTCCCAAAGAGACAAAGATGATAATGATTGATCCGAAAATGGTGGAAATGACTTCTTACAACGATTTGCCCCATATGCTTATTCCTGTGGTTACCGATAGCAATAAAGCAGCAGGTGCTCTTAGATGGGCTCTTAATGAAATGGAAATGCGTTATACATTATTTTCAAAGTCCGGTGTTAAAGAGCTTTCTACATACAATGCCAATGTGGACAATGAAGAGGACAAAAAACCAGCTATTGTTGTTTTTGTGGACGAGCTGGCAGACCTTATGATGGTGGCAAAAGCAGAAGTTGAAGAAATTATCTGCCGTATTGCACAAAAGGGACGTGCGGCAGGTATACATCTTGTGCTTGCAACCCAACGACCTTCAGTAAATGTAATTACCGGTGTTATTAAGGCGAATATACCTTCAAGAATAGCTTGTCATGTCGTTTCGCCAATAGATTCCAGGACGATTTTAGACAGCGTCGGCGCTGAAAGGCTGCTTGGCAGAGGGGATATGCTGTTTCATCCAAACGGTGAAGGCGCACCAAAACGATTACAGGGCGCTTTTGTTTCTGAGGAGGAAATAAAGGAAATAACTGATTTTATTAAAGAAAATGCTACTGCTGATTACAGTGAAGATGTGTTAAAGGAAATTGAGAAAAACGCCAATGCGGTTATGGGGCTTGGAACTGATGAAGATAGTTTTCATGACGAGCTTTTGCCGGAGGCGGTTAAAACTGTTTTAAACCTTAATGAAGCGTCTACTTCGCTTTTACAGAGAAAAATGCGCCTTGGTTATGCCAGAGCGGCAAGAATAATGGACGAGATGGAAGAAATGGGCATTATCGGTCCGCAAAATGGAAGCAAAAGACGGGATGTGCTCATATCTTTTGAAGACTATGAACGAATGTTTGGGGAAGGAAACTGATAAATGAAAGTCGGACTTATTTCACTTGGCTGTTCAAAAAACCGTGTGGATGCGGAGGTTATGCTTGCGGAGCTTATTCATCAGGGATATGAGCTCACCAATGACGAAACACAGGCGGAAATACTTATTGTAAATACCTGCGGTTTTATTGACGCAGCTAAAAAAGAATCCATTGATACCATTTTGGAAATGGCGGAATATAAAAAGGGAAAATGTAAATATCTTATTGTATCAGGCTGTTTGAGTGAACGCTATATAAAAGAGCTGCCGCAGGAGTTTCCCGAGGTGGATGCTTTTATCGGAGTTGGTGATTATCACAAAATTGGCGATATAATTGCCGAGATAGACGGGAAAGAACAGATAATACATAACAGTAAATCCATGCCTTATAACGGTTATGACAGAATTGTCACAACTCCTGATCATTATGCCTATTTGAAAATTGCGGAAGGCTGCAATAATAAATGCAGTTACTGTGCAATTCCCATGATAAAGGGGGCGTATAAAAGCGGCGATTTTGACAAAATACTTGATGAGGCAAAAGCCCTAGTAAATGGCGGAGCAAAGGAACTGGTGCTTATAGCGCAGGATACTACAAAATATGGATGCGATAAAGGGAAACTTATGCTTGCAGAGCTTATTAATGAGCTTTGTAAAATAGAAAAGCTTTGCTGGCTAAGAATTTTATATGCCTATCCCGAATGTGTTACCGATGAAATACTGGACGCTATGGAGAGCAATCCTAAAGTGTGCAAATACTTGGATGTGCCTGTTCAGCATATTAGCGATAAGGTGCTTAAAAATATGAACAGGACTACCAGTAAAAAGCAGATAACAGAGCTTTTTAAAAAACTGCATAAAAAGGGTTTCACTATCCGATCCACTTTAATTGTTGGCTTTCCAAAAGAAACAGAAGAAGATTTTAACGAACTTTATGATTTTGTAAAATCAGCAGAAATAGACAGGCTGGGCGTGTTTTCTTACAGCCAGGAGGAAAATACCCCTGCGGCTAACATGGAACAAATTAAAGAAGAGATTAAAAATGAGCGCCTGGATAAAATTATGTCTCTTCAAAGCGGTATAAATAAAGAGCTTAACGAGAGACGTATAGGAAAAACTTACTCTGTATTAGTTGAAGGCATTGAAGATGGTATATATTTTGGAAGAAGCTATATGGAAGCGCCGGAAATAGACGGCCGAGTATATGTTGAGGGTATGGATCTTAAAATAGGGGAATTCTATAATGTGAAAATAACTCAGGCAACTGAATATGACGTGTATGGAGTGAAAACAGATGAATCTGCCAAATAAAATAACAACTGCAAGAGTGTGCCTTGTACCTGTATTTATGGCTGCTTTTTATCTGGAAAAAGGCGAAGCTAAGATATTTGCAACTATTATTTTTATAATTGCATCTTTAACTGATTTTTTTGACGGATACTTAGCCCGTAAATACAACCTGGTTACAAATTTCGGAAAAATTATGGATGCCATTGCAGATAAAGTGCTGGTTTGCGCTGCACTTGTTATGCTTACGGAGACAGAAAGAATTTCAGCAATTATAACGCTGATTTTTATTTCCAGGGAATTTTTAATCAGCGGGCTTCGCACTATAGCTGCAAAAGAGGGTACGGTTATAGCTGCGGGTAAAACGGGAAAACTAAAGACGGCAACACAGATGACGGCGATAATATTATTTTTGCTGTTTGACCCGGGAAATCCAAATACGTTTATGCCTTCTGCTATAATTTATCTTGCAAATATAACGCTTTATTTGGCTCTTGGGCTTTCAATTTTATCTGCTGTTGAATATTTAAATGCACATAAAGAACTTTTTAAGGATAGGTAATAGTGTGATAAATTTTAAGAAAGGAGCGGCGCTTTGCACAAAGCTTATATTTTAATTAGATTTGTGTAAATTATGTGCCGTGTGGCAATTAAAGTGGTAGCTGAAATAATTTCCGTAGGTACGGAACTTCTTATGGGACAAATTGTTAATACCGATGCACAATATGTTGCAGAGAAACTTAGTGAACTGGGAATTGATATGCTTCATCAGTCTGTAGTGGGGGATAATTTTGAAAGGTTAAATGAGAATTTAAAAACTGCAGAGCAACGGGCGGATATAATTATTACTACAGGCGGTCTTGGTCCAACTGACGACGATATGACTAAAGAATGTGTATGTGAGCTTTGCGAAAAAAAATTAGTTTTAAATGATGATGTTTTAGACGATATAAAAGAATATTTTAAAAAGAAAAATATAGAGTTTACTCCCAATAATGAAAAGCAGGCAAAGTTTCCAAAAGATGCTGTGATACTTAAAAACAGCGTTGGAACTGCGCCAGGATGTATCATTAACGCCCGAGGTAAAGTATTTATAGTTCTTCCGGGTCCTCCAAGAGAGCTAAAACCTATGTTTAAAGAGTATGTTGTTCCATATTTAAAGGATAAATGCAGCGATGTACTTTTTACAAAGAATGTGCAGGTTTTTGGTCTTGGGGAATCCAAGGTTGAGCATATGATAAAGGATATTATAAGAAATCAGTCCAATCCTACTATTGCAACATATTGTCATCCGGGATATGTAACTATAAGGATAACCTCAAAAGCAGAAAACGAAGAAAAAGCCAAAGCGCTGGTTGATCCTGTTGCCGGTGAAGTTATAAAGATATTTGGAGACAGTGTGTTTGAAGTTGGTGACAGAAGCATAACAGAGACCGTTGCCGGCTTTTTAATTGATAAAGAAATTACAATAAGCGTAAGCGAAAGCTGCACAGGAGGTCTTGTAAGCGATGCTCTTGTAAAAGTAAGTGGTATTTCATCTGTGTTTAAGCTTGGAGTTGTGTCCTACAGCAATGAAGCTAAGATGAATATGCTTGGAGTAAAAAAAGAAACTCTTGACACCGTTGGCGCAGTTAGCAGGGAAACGGCGATTCAAATGGCAAGAGGAGTTATGAAAGCAGGTAATTCAGATATTGGTATATCCACAACAGGAATTGCAGGACCGGGCTCAGATAACACAAATAAACCTGTTGGGCTTGTTTATATTGCTCTTTCACACGCGGAAGAAACTGTTGTGGAGGAGCTGCATTTAAACGGCACGAGAAACGACATTCGTCAAATGACGGTTTTACAAGTTTTTAATATGATAAGAAAATACTTTATGGATAAGGGTGAATAAAATGGCGGAAAAGAAGAAAAAAAAGAAGGATTTGGTCATACCGGCAGCTGATGAAAAAAGCAAGGCTATTACTGCTGCTATAGCTGCAATAGAAAAGGATTTTGGAAAAGGCTCTATAATGAAGCTTGGAAGCTCAGGCGCAGTTAATATAGATGTAATTCCATCCGGATGTTTGGCTCTTGACCTTGCTCTTGGAGTTGGCGGATATCCCAAAGGAAGAATTATTGAAATATACGGTCCTGAAAGCTCCGGTAAAACCACTCTTGCACTTCATGCAATTGCTGAGGCACAGAAAATGGGAGGCATTGCTGCATTTATTGATGCGGAGCATGCACTTGATCCTGCATATGCAAAGAAACTTGGAGTAAATATTGACGAGCTTTACGTAAGCCAGCCGGATTGTGGAGAACAGGGACTTGATATTTGTGAAGCTTTGCTCAGAAGTGCGGCAGTGGATTTAATTGTTGTGGACAGTGTTGCTGCTCTTGTGCCAAGAGATGAAATTGACGGGCTTATGGGAGACGCAAATATGGGTCTGCATGCAAGGCTTATGTCAAAAGCTCTTAGAAAGCTTGCGGGGTATGCTGCAAAAACAAATACCTGTGTTATATTTATTAATCAGCTTAGAATGAAAATCGGCGTTGTTTACGGCAATCCTGAAGTTACAACAGGCGGAAATGCGATGAAATATTATGCAACCGTACGAATTGACGTAAGAAAGGGAGAACAAATAAAGGACGGTACAGAGGTAATTGGTGCAAGAACAAAAATTAAAATAGCAAAAAATAAAGTGGCCCCTCCTTTTAAAACTACAGAATTCGACGTTATTTATGGTGAAGGCATTTCAGCCGTTGGCTGTACCCTTGATATGGCAGTTACGTATGACGTTATTAAAAAGGCAGGAGCATGGTTCTCATATAATGATGAAAAAATAGGTCAGGGAAGAGAAAACGCAAAAAAATATTTAGAAGAAAACCCTGAAATATATAAGGAAATTGAAACTAAAGTAAGAGAGAAATTTTCTACCGGTGCAGATGATAATAATAAATCAGAAAAAGAAGAAAGTAAACTTGAAGAACCGGGTGCAAACAGCGAAGAATTTGATGATTTAGATGATTTTGATAATCTGCTTGAGGATGATTTAGTGTAAAGTTTAAAAATAAAGATTTTGTTAAAGATAGCTGTTTAAGGCATATTAGGCTTTTTTATATCTATATCGTTTAAAAATTTTAATCTATTTAATTGACAAAGTATTCAGTAACGCTTAAAATTTAAGTGTGACTGAATATTTTTTCGTTACGATTTGGGATAACTATTTTATAGAGTTAATCATTTGTGAAAAAGGGAGGTGAAAAAATGAATTATGCTATTATAGGTATTGTTGCTATTATCATTGGCGGTATTGGCGGTTTTTTATATAGAAAAAATGTTGCAGAGGCAAAAGTTAAAAAAGCTGAAGATGCCGTTAAGTTAATGATAGATGAGGCTACTTTAAAAGCCAAGGCCATGCGAAAAGAAACTATCCTTGAAGCTAAAGAAGAAGTTCATAAAATGCGTGCCGATCTTGAGAAAGAAACTAAGGAAAGGCGAGGAGAGCTTCAAAGAACGGAAAAAAGACTTGTTCAAAAAGAAGAAGTTCTTGACAAAAAGCTTGAAGGCATAAACCAAAAGGAAGTAGAAATCAGCGAACAATATAAGGAAATTGAGCAAAGAAAAAAAGAAGCTGATGATTTGTTCCAAAAGCAGCTTAGCGAGCTTGAAAAAATTTCTGAGATGACAAAAGAAGAAGCACGGAATATTTTTCTTCAAAATATTGAAAAAGAATCCAGGTATGATGCTGCTTTACTTGTACGCCAAATAGAAACTGAAGCAAGAGAAGAAGCTGAGAAAAAAGCCAGGTCAATTGTTAGCATTGCTATACAGAGGTGTGCGGCAGACCAAGTTTCAGAGGCGACAGTTTCCGTTGTTGCTCTTCCAAATGATGAAATGAAAGGCAGAATAATAGGAAGAGAGGGCAGAAACATTAGAGCTCTTGAAACAGCAACAGGTGTTGATCTTATTATTGATGATACGCCTGAAGCAGTTATTCTTTCCAGCTTTGATCCTGTAAGACGTGAAATTGCACGTATTGCTTTGGAAAAGCTGATACTGGACGGAAGGATACATCCTGCCGGTATTGAAGAAATGGTTGCAAAGGTTAAGAAAGAGGTTGAGCATCAAATTAAAGAAGCCGGAGAACAGGCTCTGTTTGATACCGGAATTCATGGTGTTCATCCTGAAATTGTAAGGCTTTTAGGTCGTCTTAAATACAGAACAAGCTATGGACAAAATGTACTTAACCACTCTATTGAAGTGGCGCGTCTTGCCGGTGCAATGGCTGCTGAAATAGGAGCTAATGTTTCAATTGCAAAGCGCGGGGGACTTTTACATGATATTGGTAAATCCATTGATTTTGAGATGGAGGGTTCCCATGTACAAATTGGCGTTGATTATGCAAAAAGATATAAAGAGAGCAAAGAGGTAATTCACGCCATTGAGGCCCATCATAATGACGTTGAGCCGCAAACAGTTGAAGCTGTTCTTGTGCAGGCTGCAGACGCAATTTCAGCCGCAAGACCCGGTGCAAGAAGAGAAACCCTCAAAAACTATATTAAAAGGCTTGAATCACTGGAAAATATTGCAAGTTCTTTTGAAGGTGTTGAAAAGTCATATGCAATTCAGGCGGGAAGAGAAGTTCGTATTGTCGTGAGCCCTGATAAGGTAAGCGATGTGGAAATGACACTTCTTGCAAAGGATGTATGTAAAAAAATTGAGGCTGAAATGGAGTATCCTGGACAAATTAAAGTTCATGTTATTCGAGAAACCAGAGCCACAGACTTTGCAAAGTAAAATTTAGCATAATAAATAAAGAACATACCTTAAAAAAAGGTGTGTTCTTTTTTGTATTATACTGGAAAAAAAATAATTTTATG
>CAJUEF010000001.1:148923-158080 GCA_910585035.1 uncultured Christensenellaceae bacterium
GAATTTTTGTTAACAAAAAATATATAAAAAAATAAAATTTTTTTGTAAAATTTATTTATTAATTTGCAAAGTTGATGTATAATTAAAATGTAAATTAAAGTAATGTGACTAAAGAGGGGGAACAGGTTTTGAAAAACAGTATTAGAAAGGCCATATGGATTAGAATTGCAGCGGCAGCAATATCTATATTGATATTTGCAGGCGTAGTTTTAATTAACTCTATCCAGATGAAAAAGAAAAGCCAATACATTTCACAGTCTAATGACCTTGTTGCAAAATCTTACAGTGCAGAAATTGCTCATTACAACTGGGGCAATAATTTAAGAGATGCTATTTATCTTGGAAATGAATTTACAGGAAGTACAGATTATAAAGGCTGTGTTCTTGGTAAATGGATTTACGGAGAGCGTGGAACGAGTGATATTGAAGAAGCAGTTCACCAAAAACTGGATGCTCTTGAGTCTATCCATAAGGAGATTCATGAATCAGCAGTAATTATTACGGATATGTATAAAACAAATCCAAACGGTGCTAGACAGTATTTCCAAAACAATACTATATCAAGTATTAATAAATTAGTTGCCGGTTTGGATGAAATTATTCAACTTAGTACCGATATTAACCATACTGATACTATTGAAATGCAAAGATCAATAACATTTCTTATATGGTTGAGCATTATCTGCGGTATCATAACAATTGGATGTATGGTAAGTCTTGTTCAGTATGTAATGCTTAAGATAGTTCATCCTGTTCTTAATATTACAGAGGAGAGCAGCAACTTATCACAAGGAAGCCTTAAATTCCATGTTGAAGTTAAGGAAGACAATGAAATCGGTAAGCTGGTTCAATCCCTTGAGCAGTCAGTGAATACTATTAAAGAATATGTTTCTGACATTGATGTAACAATGTCCTATCTTGCTGACGGAGATTTCACAGCTAGTCCTTCCATTCCATATATAGGTGACTTTAAACCTATTGAGGCATCAATAAATAACTTTATTGATAATGTAAAATCTACATTGTCACAGCTGGAAACAATTTCTGAGCAGGTATCCTATGGTTCAGGACAGGTATCAAACAGTGCTCAGTCTCTTGCTCAGGGTGCTACAGAACAGGCAAGTTCAGTTGAGAGCTTATCTCTTACAACCAATGAAATATCCAAGAGCGCTACTGAAAATGCTAAAGCTGCTCATCAATCCATGGAACAGCTTGAACAGGCAAACGATGAGGTTGGCACATGTAATGAAAGTATGAAAGATATGGTTAAGGCAATGGATCATATTAATACTTCTTCACAAGAAATTGGTAAGATTCTTAAAACTATCGAAGATATTGCTTTCCAGACCAATATTCTTGCTCTTAACGCTGCAGTAGAAGCTGCCCGTGCAGGTGCGGCTGGTAAAGGCTTTGCTGTTGTTGCTGACGAGGTAAGAAACTTGGCTGCTAAATCTGATGAAGCTGCAAAAGCAACAAAGGAACTTATTGAAAGCTCAATGGCTGCTGTTGAAAACGGTAATCATATTGTTTCTTCTGTATCTAATGCTCTTCAAAAGACAGCTGATTTATCCAGTGAAGCTGTTTCAGGCATGGGCAAGATTGCATCTTCTGTTGAAAACGAAGCGAAAGCTATTGAAGATGTTACAGTTGGCATTGATCAAATTTCTACTGTTGTACAGAGCAATACTGCGACAAGCCAAGAGCAGGCAGCCGCAAGTGAGGAACTTTCTGTTCAGGCACAAATGCTTAAAGAACAACTTAATAAATTTAAACTTCAGTAAAAATTTTATTAAAACACACCTTTTAAAAGGTGTGTTTTTTATTATGTATAATTGATAAAAACAGCGTTAAAAAATTATATTTTAAATCGTAATATACCATAATTTTAGAAACTTTAAAATAAATGTAGAAAAATTTTAATTTTTATAATAAAATATAAATTAGAAACAATCTGTGGAGGTAGTTATGTATAACATTTATGAAAATCCTTTGTGCACCAGATATGCTACTAAAGATATGCAGTATAACTTTTCAGATGAAAAAAGATATAAAATTTGGAGAAGATTATGGATTGCACTTGCTGAAACTCAAATGGAACTGGGTTTAGATATAACCCAGGAACAAATTGATGAAATGATTGCAAATAAAGATAATATTGATTACGAATTGGCAAAATCTTTTGAAAAACAGACGCGTCATGATGTAATTGCTCATATTAAGGCATATGGGGAGCAGTGTCCTAAAGCTAAACCTATTATTCATCTTGGAGCAACAAGTTGTTATGTTGCAGATAATGCAGACCTTATTCTTATGAATCACGGTCTGAAAATACTTCGTAAAAAACTTATTAATATAATATATTGCCTTGCAGATTTTGCACTTGAATATAAAGATCAGCCTACGCTCTCTTTTACACACTTACAACCTGCACAGCTTAGCACTGTTGGTAAACGCGCTTGTCTTTGGATACAGGATTTAGTTATTGATTATTATGATTTAGAGGATGTTCTTGATAATCTTCCTCTTAGAGGAGCAAAAGGAACAACAGGCACCCAAGCGGGATTTTTAACGCTGTTTAACGGTGATTCTCAAAAGGTACGTCAACTTGACAAAAGAATTGTGGAAAAAATGAATTTTCATTCATCAGTGCCTGTAACCGGACAAACATATACAAGAAAGATAGACCACAAGGTTTTGAGTTTGCTTTCTTCAATAGCCCAGTCCTGCTATAAGTTTGCTGATGACATGCGAATTCTTCAAGGTTTAAAGGAAGTTGAAGAACCTTTTGAAGATAGCCAGGTAGGTTCATCTGCAATGCCTTATAAACGCAATCCGATGCGTTGTGAAAGGATGTGCGGACTTAGCAGATTTGTTATGAGCTGTGACCAAAATGCGGCGCAAACTGCAGCAACTCAGTGGCTTGAAAGAACTTTAGATGATTCTTCAAATAGAAGAATAGTTATTCCCCAATCATTTTTAGCGATAGATGCTGTTTTAAATTTATATCTTAATGTTTGTAATGGCATTGTTGTTAATAAAAATGTTATTAATAGACGAATATACGAAGAATTACCTTTTATGGCAACAGAAACTATACTTATGCTAGGAGTACAAAAAGGTGGGGACAGGCAGGAACTGCATGAAAAGCTAAGGCAGTATTCCATGCTTGCAACAAAGGCCATAAAAGAAAAAGGAGAAAATAATAATCTTCTTTCAATGATAGCTTCAGATCCTATGTTTAAAATAAGCAGCACAGAAATTCAAGATATTTTAGATCCATTTAAGTTTACCGGAAGAAGTTCAGAGCAAGTGGAGGAGTTTCTTAGAGAGATTGTTAAACCCGTATTATCGGATAATAAAAAATATATTGGAGCTGTTGAAGGGAAAGTAAGCGTATAGTATATTTAATGCTTAAATATTAAGAAGTATTTTTAGAACAGTTTTTATTTTTATAAATTATAAAAATGAATAACTTATATTTTATTGTATTAGCGTTTGAGTAGGGGAAATAAAAAAAGCAAAGGATATTATATCCTTTGCTTTTTTTATTTTAGTAAATACTAATGCGAACAGACCATTTAAAAAATAGTGTTCGGTTTTTAAATGTAATGGCAGGGGAGACAAGAATCGAACTCGCAACTTTTGGTTTTGGAGACCAACGCTCTACCAATTGAACTACTCCCCTTTAAATCTCGACAAAAATTATTATACCTCATTATATGTCAGCGGTCAATAAAAAAACAATAATTATTATAATATTTATAGTTTAAAATATTTTTATTAAATATAATATATGTTATAATATTCCTATAAAGGAACTTGGAGGGTATGACCATGAAAAAAAAGAGAATTTCATTGGGATTTATCGGGTGCGGAAATATGGCAAAAGCCATTATAAACGGAATTATTGATAAAAAGGTTTTACCGGCTGATGAAATAGGCTATTTCGATCCATATGTTGAAACTATTCCCAAAGGAATAATTTCTTTTGAAAATAACAGCTCTTTAGTAGAGGGATGCAGATATATTATTTTAGCCGTTAAACCAAATATGGTGGATCAGGTTTTAAATGAAATATCTAAACAAATAGATGCAAAGCCACTTGGATCAATAGCTGCAGGTATTACTACAGAACACATAAGCAGTATTGTTCCAAAGGCTCATATTTTAAGAATAATGCCTAACACCTGTGCAAACATAGGAAAAAGCTATACATGTCTATCAAAGGATAACAGTCTTACAGAAGAAGAATTTAATGTATTTAACAGTATTTTCAGCGCTGTGGGTAAAGTTGCAATAGTGAAGGAAGATTATTTTAATGTTTGTGCCGCTGTTTGCAGCTGCGGAGTTGCTTTTGGACATATGCTTATTGAAAGTATGGCGGACGGAGGAGTTTTATGCGGCATGAATAAAGAAAAGAGCATTGAAATGGCTTCTTATGCCATTGAAGGTGCGTGTAGTATGATAATTGCAAGCCAGCAAAGCCCTACAGCTTTAAAAGACCAAATTTGTTCGCCTGGAGGTATGACGGCAAAGGCAATGAAAGCTCTTGAGGATGGTGGATTTAGGGCATGTGTAATGTCTGCTGTTGAGGCTGCATATGAAAAGGGTAAGTGCATTAAATGAAACTGGTAAACCTGTATACAGACGGAGCATGCTCAGGAAATCCAGGTCCTGGAGGTTGGGCGGCAATTCTTGAATTTAAAGGCTGCGAAAAAGAAATTTCCGGTTTTGAAAAACAAACCACAAACAACCGCATGGAACTTTCTGCAGTTATAAAAGGACTTATGGCATTAAAAGAACGGTGTCAGGTAAATATATATACAGACAGCGCTTATGTTTTAAATGCTTTTGAAAAAGGCTGGATTTATTCATGGCAGCGCAACGGTTGGAAAAATTCAAAAAAACAAACTGTTGAAAACTTGGATTTATGGCAGGCGCTTATTAATTTAACTAAAGACCATCAGATAAAATGGATAAAGGTTAAAGGACACAGTGGACATGATTATAATGAAAGATGTGATGCGCTGGCACGTAAACAAGTGGCTGATAATGTTATTTAAAGCATTTTTATGAAAAATAAAGAACGCCACAACTATTCGCAAAAGAAAAGTTTTGCGAATAGTTGTGGCGGATTTAAAGGTTGGTCATTAAACATTTGCACATATACACTTAATATTTAGTAACACATATTAAATAAAAAACATCCTGTATTAACGCAGGATGTTTTTATTTGTAAGAAAAATTATAAAAGCTTTATAAAGAACATTCCATTTACTAAGGCATTTCAACCCATAGTGCAGGACGCATACTTATTTGAGTATGTGTTGGCATTGTGCTTCCAGCCGCACCTGAAGACCACACAATGGCTACACCAGTATTAACAATATTAGCTGGTGAACGAAGCCATGCATAAGATGCACCGTTAAATTTCCTCATCTCTATATCTGGAACTAAAATGTTATTACCTATTGTGTAATCTTTTGGATCGCTTGTTGAAGTGCCATTATTTGTTCCAAACAAGTCTGCCTCACTTAAGAAAAATACTTTATCATTTGTAGTTTCCCATGTACTTGCAGTATATTGTGTACGTGTAGTCAGCGCAGTAGATGCTGCTTTATCTTTTAAAAGCGTTAATCCATTAATAAACTCACCGTTTAAATAAGTTTTTATGGTGCTGTCTTTCCAAACACTTGTTGAACCAAATGTTATATTTCCTCCAATAGAATTTTTGGACCAAAGCAACGCTTTGTTACCGTCTTTAGCCAGTAAGTACCATTCAATACCATCAATTGTTGCATATGCAGTAGTACCAACGGGCATATTTGGCAGGTCTTCATATTCATACATAGGCGCAACCGTTATGTTAATAAATCTTTCCAATCCCTGTTGTTCCGTAGACGCTGCATAAACTGTTAAAACAGTTCCGATAGTTTCATTTATGTTTACGCTTAAAACGCCACTGCTGTTAATTGTAGTGCCTGCATTTTTATTTCCCGTAACCCTCCATGTCACATCCTGGTTTTCTATTTCTTTTCCATGCAGTGTAACAACAGCATTAAACTTCAAAGTTTTTCCTAATTTTGCTTTATTCTTATTTTCAGCAGTCGTAATTACGATGTTATCTGCCATCATATCTGTAATGTCATTTGGCCATGGATTGCCGGTAACTCTAACATCATCTGCTGTGCCCAGCTTACCGTCAGCTCCAACCGCATAATACCTGTCATAGCCATCTGGCCCTATAAACTTGCTGCCAAATACAGGGTGTGCCGGATCTATAACCACGACATTTAACTTATCATCGCCGTTACCAATTTTTTCATCAATACCGCCACAAACGAATTCTCCAAGACTGCCATCATCTTTTATTTCCTTAAAAGTATTGTCTCCAAAATCTACATAAGTTTTGCCGTCCATTTCTCCGTTTACTACGCCGACAGCCTCACGTGGGTAAACATAAACATCTACAAAAGCAGTAACATTAGGATCGTACGTGCTAATTGCTGTAATTTTATATTTATGACCTACCATTCTATCTGTAGGAGTAAAAGTATTTCCGTTAAGTGAAGGAGTATCTGGTTCTGATTTCCAAAGCACATATGTTTCCGAAGGCTTACCGGAAGGATGCTCAATATCCATATCTATTTCAAAATCCAGGCTGTCTCCTGCTTTGACATACTGCTTAAATCCGCCTTTTACCTGCATATAAGATATTTTTGGCAGTTGCCCTGCAGCCTGATTAAGCACAAAAAGCCCATCAGGTGTAATACCGTCCTCATAGAACCCTGTGCCTGTTTTTTCATCGCCCCAGTCTCCTGCCGTTGCAAATTGACCTGTGACGTTGATGCTGTAATAGCTTTCTTCATCCGGTATATTTTCAGGAGTAATGCTGCTAAGAAGCAAGCCGGTTGCTTCTCCAGGCTGAATTGGCTGCGCCCAATATGCCCAGCCATCAACATCATATACCCAGTAATTACCTACAGGCGCTCCCATTGCTTTCCATTCTTCCATTGTAATTACCTTGGCATCTATCGTTTCCTTTGCTTGATGAGTTTCATTGGAACTAATTCCGCCCGCATAAGTGGCTGTGTCAGTCTTTTCTTCACCAAGTTTATATTCTTTGTAATCTCCGTATCTATCTTCATCAGTTGTCTTATCGCCATCAGGACCTGCAAATGTACCATTTACTTCAGCTTCAAGGCTATCTTTATCTTTATTAAATGTAGGCATATAAATCGTTTTCCCGCCCATTTCCCAAGACCAGTATTTGTGCATTGGGATATGAGAATTACTTACTTCTCCTTGATTTAGCCGTCCTGGCAGATGCGGAGCCCATGTGCTTGGATCTTTTATATCAGCATCAGCTTTTCCAATTACCTGGACTTTACGATCTGGAGCATCAGGATTTCCTGCCCCAACACCTATTTCCATGTATTCATTTAAACGGATTCGAGCATAAACAGCTACGCCAAAATTATTTTCATCAGTAAAATTTTCCACATATATATCTTTATTTGTTCCGTTGAAATCGTCGTGCAGTCGTGCTCCGGGGTTAATATTAGTCTGAGTTTCATTTTGAACTTTCTGACTTATTGACTGCCACGCAAATGTTCCGCCAAAAATAACCGCTGCCGCTGCAAAAGCTGATATAATAGCAGCTGCTTTTTTACGTGCACTTTCTTTTATTTCCATTAAATTCCCCTCACATTAATTATCTTTGTACCTAATATCTATTTTTTATAGTAACAATTTTATCTGTGTTAATATTAAAAAATATATTTTTACCATTTGCTTAATTTCTTTTGCAAAATATATATTTTTTATTTTATCATATCTGGAACAAAAAGAAAATGTTTTGGTGAATTTTAATGTTAATATAATTAAAAAAATTGTAATAAAAAATGAAGCAAAGTAAAAAACTAAGCTTCATTTTTAAATAATATAAAATGGTGCAACAAAACAGTTTCTTTTAGTATTCCTTTAGCATAGGCTGAATCTGCTTTCCCTTCTCTGCTTCTTTTATGGTATCCTTTATCATGTCAAAATGAGCTACAAGAGATGTCGATTTATTTTTATAATCATCCTGTCCAAAAGGCACAAAGAATATGTTTTTGCGTTCTAAAAGGCTGCCTATGTTTTTAGCGCTGCCGGAAAGTCCGTCGTTAGTTGAAACTGCAAGCACAACAGGCCTGTCATTACGCAAGTGCGCTTTTACCGCCATAGTAACAGGCGTATCTATTATGCCCTGACATATTTTGCCAAGGGTATTTCCTGTACAAGGTGCAACCACCATTAAATCAAGCAGCTTTTTAGGACCTATAGGCTCAGCCCCTTCAATAGTAGAAATAACTTTATTCCCCGTTATCTCCTCAAGCTGCTTTAAAGTATCTGCAGCTTTTATAAATCTAGTATCCGTATTTGCAACTGTAAAAGAGCAAATAGGTATTATGTCATAATCTTTGCTAATTTCTTTAAGCGCTTTAAGGGTTTTATCTATAGTGCAAAACGAGCCTGTAAGCGCATATCCAATGGTCATATTATTCATCCCTTCCCATAATTAGTAAACCAAAAATACGGATTTTAATCCAGAGTTTTTATTTAAAGTATCAAGTATACATTCCTCCATATATACCGCTGCTGAGCAAGGAGCAACCTTTCCGGGAAGAGCCGCTGCCTTAACAGCCCTTATGCCCATGTTTTGCATTGCTTCTATATCAACATAAGCACCGGATGCAAGGTCACACACAAAAGCGTTTTTAGAAATGCTTTCCATGATTTGTTTTTTAATTAACTTTGCAGGCACTGTGTTTATAATCAAATCATATTCATCAATGCTGCCAAGAGAATTTTCAATTCCTGATGCAAAAACTTCTGCAAGAGCCTTTTCTTTCTCATCTACTGTATATACATATGTAGGCGTATCCAGTCCTGTGAGATATTTAATAAGGGTTTTAGCAACCCTTCCAAAGCCTATTACAAGAGTTTTCATTTCGTTTATGCAAACAGAGTTGTTTTCCATAACGGTATATATGCATCCAAGAGCGGTTGGGACAGTATTTTTAACCGTAAATCTTTCGTCCAGCAATATGTTGAAATAAGAAACTCCTCCAAGAGACATATGCTTTTTTGCTTTTTATTACGATATTTTTGCTTA
>CAJUEF010000001.1:158090-160519 GCA_910585035.1 uncultured Christensenellaceae bacterium
GACTTATTAACTGTTGTCACAGGAATTTTTTGAACTATTTTATAAATTAGTGAATAAACTAATTTATAAAAGTGTTTTTTGGAGATGATAATAATATGAAACATTATTTTTTAGGTTCTAATACCCCATCGGGCTTTGTTGGTTATTATAATGAAGCAAATAAAGGCGGGAACCGTCTTTTTATTCTTAAAGGCGGCAGTGGTGTTGGCAAACATACATTTATGAAAAATGTTGCAGAAGAAATGAAAAATAACGGACAGCCTGTGGAATACTGTCACTGTTCCAATGACGTCAATAGTTTAGACGGAATAATGCTTCCGGAAATAGGTGTTGGCATTATTGACGGCACATCGCCTCATATGGTGGATCCTTCTCTTCCGGGATGTTTTGACGAAATAGTAGACCTTGGGAAGTACATAAATACATCCGCAGTTTTAGAACAAAAAGACCGGATAGCTTTTCTTACAGCTTCTAAAAAGCGTATGTACAACCGCGCTTACACCTATCTTAAATGTGCAAAAAATTTGCATGACGATACATCACAGCTTATTTCCGCCTGCGTAGAAAAAAATAAATTTAACGAGATGCTACAGTCTTTGCCAAAAACTCTTGTTAGCTGCAGTAAAAAATCCCCAAGCAAAGTAAAACATATTTTTGCATCTGCATATACCTCATCAGGATATGTCGATTATGTTGGTTCCCTTCTTGAAAACAAGCATACGGCAGGTATAAAAAACTATTATTGCTTAAATAAACAAATTATGAAGGCAATTTATGACTATGCACTTACCTGCGGAGCGGATATGACTGTTTGTCACAGTATTATTGACCCATCTCATATAGACCATATTATATTTGATGACATAAACATTTTATCTATTGACGAGCATAATAAATTCTGTGAAGCAGATGAGATTATAAACCTTAAAGACATTGTTAATAAGGACAAAATAATGGATGCACACAACGATATAACATGGAATAACCAGCATTTTGATGAGCTGGTAGAAAAGGCTGTGAGTATAATGTCCTCTTGCGGCGATTTTCACAGCGAACTGGAATCTATATATATCCCCGCCATGAATTTTGATGGCGTAAATGAAGAACTGCAAAAGGTTATTAAAAAAATTCATGGATATATCCTGTAATTTCCTGTATAATTGACGTGTAACACATTAAAAAAGTGCTGCACGGAGGAAATTATGGAAAATCTTGAACTTATTTTATCAGTTATAATTGCAGGTCTGGTGCTTTATATAATAGTGGATAAGCTTACATCGAGAAAAACAGGCGCCTCATCAATAGAAAAAACTTTAAAGCAGGAAATTGCAAATCTGCGGCAGGACAGTGATAATAATGCGCGTCTTAGCCGCAGTGAAATAAATTCCCTGCTTATACAAAATCAGGAGAGTTTTTTAAATCAGTACACCAATTTAAGCAACTCAACCCAGCAGCGGCTTGATAGCATTAGAACGACTCTGCAACGTTCTATTGAAAGGCTTAATCAGGAAAACTCAATGCAGCTGGAAAAAATGCGTGGCGTAGTTGACGAAAAGCTTCAAAACACTTTGGAGAACCGCCTAACCGCATCTTTTGCTTTAGTCAATGAACGTCTGGAACAGGTATATAACGGTCTTGGAGAAATGCAAAGCCTTGCAAGCGGAGTTGGAGATTTAAAACGAGTGCTGCAAAACGTGCGTACCCGTGGTCTTTGGGGTGAAGCGCAGGTATCGCAAATATTAGAGCAGGTGCTGTATTCCGGTCAGTATGAAACAAATGTTGCCGTTAAGCCCGGTTCCAATGAGAGAGTTGAATTTGCCCTTGTTCTCCCGGGGAAAGACGAAAAGGTATATTTGCCAATAGACAGTAAATTTCCCCAGGAGGATTACCTGCGCCTTGTTGAATTTAGCAATAAAGGAGATACGGAAGGCTGCAATGCAGCAATGAAACAGCTTTCAATAAGCATAAAAAAAGAGGCTAAGGATATAGCTGAAAAATACATAGCGCCGCCTTATACCACAGATTTTGCAATTATGTTTCTTCCTGTAGAGGGTTTGTATGCCGAAGTGCTCAGGAATTCTTCTCTTTTTGAAGAACTGCAAAAAATGCGTATAGTAGTATGCGGACCTACAACCTTAGTTGCAATATTAAACAGCTTAAACGTGGGCTTTAAAACCCTGGCAATAGAAAAGCGTTCTTCCGAAGTTTGGATGCTTCTTGGCACAATAAAAAATGAATTCGGTAAATTTGAAGCAATTTTAGAAAAAACCCAAAAGAAATTACAGGAAGCAAACAACGTAATATTAGATGCGGCCAGAAAGACAAGAACCATAAACAGAAAGCTAAGAGATGTAGAGGCAGTTACGGAAGAAGACGCCCCTGCCCTCTTTGATGATACCGAGGTAAACGATGATAATTAAAAATAATGC
>CAJUEF010000001.1:160529-162321 GCA_910585035.1 uncultured Christensenellaceae bacterium
GAACTTGATGCATTAAAAGAATCGGGAAAGCTTTGTGCATATATAAGAGATAAAGTGGCGGATTACGTCGTTCCTGGCATGTCTACCCTGGAGGCAGATGAATATGCCGGTTCTCTTTTTAAAGAAACAGGCTTTATCAGCGCTCCAAGGCAGATTTATAATTTCCCCGGGAACACTTGTATAAGTGTTAATGCCTGTGTTGCTCATGGAATTCCCTCTTCAAAAATAATTTTGCAGGATGGAGATTGTGTTAATATAGACGTTTGCGGCAGCATAGGCGGATATTTTTCTGATTGCGGCAAATCCATAGTTGTGGGAAATAACAAAGAAAAACAATATATATGTGACTGCGCAAAGGATATGCTTACAGAAGGAATAAGCACAATCACTCATAAATCCTTACTTAGAAATATGGGAATGCATATGGAAACCTTATGTAAAAGCAGAAATCTTTATCCTGTTAAAAAGCTGGCAGGACACGGAATTGGCAAAACGCTGCATGAAAAACCAAAACACATTCATTGCCATTATATGAGATGGGATAACAGGCGCTTTGTAAAAAATATGGTAGTGGCAATTGAAACTTTTGTATCAACTGTAAATGAAGAGGTTTTCATAGGAAAAGACGGCTGGTCATGGATTTCGCCTGGAAAAGCTTTTACAGCTCAATATGAGCACACAATAGTAGTTACTGAAGATAAGCCAATTATAATTACGGAGTAGATAAATGAGCGAAACTAACGATATGAGCATACATGAAGGCTTTATTAAAAAAGCTATAGCACAGGCAAAAAAGGCCGAAAAAAAGGATGATGTTCCGGTAGGAGCAGTTATAGTTTATAACGGAGAAGTAATTGCATCAGGCTATAATTATAAAGAAAATGCCCAGGACCCTACTTATCATGCGGAAATACGCGCAATTAAGAAGGCAGCAAAAAAAATAGGAAGCTGGAGGCTTATAGACTGCGATATATACATAACTCTAGAGCC
The DNA here is from genome assembly GCA_910585035.1 of uncultured Christensenellaceae bacterium. Classification (GTDB taxonomy): domain Bacteria; phylum Bacillota; class Clostridia; order Christensenellales; family MGBC116941; genus MGBC116941. The sequence continues at coordinate 161,520 of CAJUEF010000001.1, forward strand.
ATGTCCAATGTGTGCAGGAGCCATTATCCAGTCCCGTATGAGGCATGTATATTTTGGGGCATATGATTATAAAGCAGGATGCGCAGGAAGCGTTTTAAATATATTGGATGAGCCGCGCTTTAATCACAGATGTGAATTTACAGGTGGAATTATGGAGCAAGAATGTGCTGCTCTTTTAAAAAATTATTTTTCTTCTAAAAGAAAGTCTTGACAATTTGCATATAATATATTAAAATGAATTATGTTGCGAGTGTGCTGGAATTGGCAGACAGGCAAGACTAAGGATCTTGTGTACGTATGTGCGTAAGGGTTCAAGTCCCTTCACTCGCACCATTATTAAGACAGTCCCTTTTTGGGGCTGTTTTAATAATGGTAATAATTTTATGGCAGGACATGTGAATACCGAGATGTGGCTCAGCTTGGTAGAGCGCTGCGTTCGGGACGCAGAAGTCGCAGGTTCAAATCCTGTCATCTCGACCATTTTTATGCGGATATGGCGGAATTGGCAGACGCGCATGGTTCAGGTCCATGTGAGAGCAATCTCATGGAGGTTCAAGTCCTCTTATCCGCACCAGATAAAAGCCTTTGAACAGTACATTTCAAGGCTTTTTTATTTTGAAATAACCCACTTTTAACCCATTTTATAAAAGAGTGTGTGTGGTAAACAAAAAAGCAAAGGACATAACACACCCTGTTTTTTTTATTACCATTTTTAATCTTATTTAATGTTAACACAGCTTTACAATAATTAAATATCTTTCTAGGAGCTATAACGCAAAAAAAGAGGCAGGATTAACCCTGC
>CAJUEF010000002.1:0-664 GCA_910585035.1 uncultured Christensenellaceae bacterium
CCATACCGGACCTGTCCATATCCGGTTTGGATGTATAAAAAGGCTGTCGAGCCTTTTCAATATTTACAATTCCCTTTCCCGTATCCTCAACTTCAATTCTGAGTATTCTATCATCATCATAGGAACATTTTATCTTTACCTCGCCTACCATGTTTTCATATCCATGTACGATTGAATTTGTAACAGCTTCGCTTACAGCGGTTTTAATGTCTGCCAAATCCTCAAGAGTTGGATTTAATTGCGCTGCAAATCCGCTTACTGCAATCCTGGCAAAGCCCTCGTTTATAGAACTGCCAAGAAAGCTTACCTCCATATGGTTTTTCATAATTTTCCCCCTTATTTATTAAATTATTGTTAGTATATTAAGCAGCCCTGAAAGACTAAGCAGCTTTTGAACTTGGGGTCTTACATGAGAAGCATAAACCCCTCCTCCCCGCTTTTCAACAATTTTATAACGTCCCATAATAACGCCTATTCCCGAGCTGTCCATAAATGTTAAATCGCTAAAATCAAATTCAATATTTGTCAGCTTTTCGTTAGCGTTTAGCTCTTTATCAATTTCTTCTCTGATAGGCGCCGCAACATGATGATCCAGTTCGCCGGTTATGTGAACATACAGCACATCACCGCTTGTCCTCATTTTTATGTTCATTTACATGACCCC
>CAJUEF010000002.1:674-5804 GCA_910585035.1 uncultured Christensenellaceae bacterium
TCTAAATTATTTATACCTAATATAATTCTGTATTTATATTCATCTCTCCCTTAACTAAAAAAAGCGATATTTGGATTTTATTAACTTCTTTTATATTTTGTGCAAAATTATTAAAAACATTCATTAATAAAACTTAAAATTTATTGGAAGAATACAAAATATAACAAAAAACAAAGGATTTTCCCTATGAAGATATTAAAGAAAATTTCCATTATAACGCTTATAGTCCTTATATCTCTAACAGTAATATTTTTTGGCATGTGGATATATTTTGCACGGTCGCTGGACGTTAGTAAAATTACCGATATAACGCAAACTGTAGATATAATGGATAAATACGACAGTTTTATTACCGGTGTTTATTCAAAAGAAAACAGAAGTAAAATAGAAATTGAAAATCTTCCCGATCACGTCAAGAATGCTTTCATAGCCATTGAGGATGAAAGGTTCTATAAGCATATTGGCGTAGATGTCCGGCGTATTTTTGGTGCGGCGCTTGTTAACGTGAAATCAGGAGGAAAACAGGAAGGCGCAAGCACTATAACCCAGCAGCTTATAAAGCTTTCTCATCTCTCATCACAAAAAACCTTTTCCAGAAAAATCAAAGAGGCTTTTCTTGCCCTTGAACTTGAGCGCAGATATTCTAAAAATGAAATACTTGAAATGTACTTAAATTACTGCTATTTTGGTAACGGAGCATACGGAATAGAAGCAGGGGCAAAAAGATATTTTGGAATAAACGCCAAAGACCTTACGATAGCGCAAAGTGCAATGCTTGCAGGTATATTAAAATCCCCGTCAAAGTATGCTCCGCATATTAAGCCAGAGGAAAGTGTTGAAAGGCGTAATCTTGTTTTAAAACAAATGTTTAATACAGGATTTATTTCAAACTATGAATACGATGCAGCCCTTGCGGAGCCTGTTGATTTAGTGCCAACAGTAGATGAAATATATCCTTATGGGTACTATATAGATACGGTTTTATATGAAGCTGAGCATCTGCTGGGCGTGGATTCAGAAGAGCTTTTAAAAGAGGGATACAGTATATATACATCCTTGGACACTAGCATCCAGCAATCCCTGGAAAATGCTGCAAAATCTGAATTGCCGGAAAATGAAAATGGTGAAATTCCCGAGGTTGCAATGGTTGCATTAACATCACAGGGAGAAATAACAGGAATTGTTGGCGGTAAGGAACATACTGCCCGCAGGGGTATTAACAGAGCCATGGATAACAAGCGCAGCCCTGGCTCAACAATTAAACCTGTGCTGGTTTATGCACCTGCTTACGAGCAGAAAGCCTATACAAACGCTACATTTATTCTTGATGAAAAGCAAAGCTTCAGCGGCTATTCTCCATCTAATTCATCAAACAAGTATTATGGATGGGTCACCGCAAAAAAGGCTATAGCCATGTCCTTAAACACTCCTGCTGTTAGAACTTTAAATGAAGTTGGCGTTGAAAATGCAAAAAATTACGGTAAAAGTGTTGGTCTGGAATTTGAGCCTGAGGACGACCATTTGGCTCTGGCTCTTGGAGGATTTTCCAAAGGAGTTACTCCACTTCAAATGTCCGCTTCATATTTGCCCTTTATGAACGGTGGGTATTATTACAGCCCTTCTTCTGTAAGAAAGATAATTGACAAAGAAGGAAATATCGTTTATGAAAGGCAAAATTCTGCAACTAAAGTTTTAAGTGAAGAAACAGCGTTTCTTTTAACAGACGTTATGAAAGAAGTAATTAATTCAGGTACGGGCAAAAGGCTTAAAAATCTCAATATGAATATTGCGGCAAAAACCGGAACAAGTAATATTCAAGATACATCAGACAGCAAAGACGCATGGATTGTTTCATATTCCACCGACTATATATGTACGGCGTGGATAGGATACGATAACGGTAAAGCCCTTCCAAGCGGCGTTTCAGGAGGAAGCTATCCGGCACACCTGGTTGAACAGTTTTATTTAGATGTTTATAAATACAGTAAGCCGGAAGATTTTGTAAAGCCGGAAGGCGTTGTGGAAGTTAAGCTTGATAAAACTATGCTGGAAAAAAATAAAAAAGTTGCAATAGCCAGTGAATATGCGCCTGACAGCCAAGTGTTAAAAGAATATTTTTCTATTGCCACAGTACCAAGCGAACATTCAAAATCATGGCAAAAAATAACATCTATAGACGGATTTAATATTACAATGGATGAAAAAGGATATCCCGTTATATCCTTTAAATCCGAATACAGCAATATAAATTATACTATTATGCGTATTGGTCCCACTGGACAAATGCCCGTTTACCAAACATCGGGACAACAAAAAATAATAAGCTTTAAAGACACTACAGTAAGTGAAGAGGAAAAATATGAATACTATATAATTGCAATGATTGGAGACGAAACAATTGAATCCCAAAAGATTGTGGTAAAAACCAAAAAAATAGATCTTGATAACCCGCTAGAAAGCACTCAGGATAAAGAAACAACATCGGAGGATTTAACATCATCCTCCGATAAGGTAACAGATGAAAGTGTGGATGAAGAAAACACAGATGAAAGTACAGACAGTCCACCGGGACGTAAAGTGGGCACAAGAAAACGACGTCCTTAACCATCTTATTAGCCTTTAACAACTATCATTTCTGTGTTTTCAACTGCACTTTTAATTAAAGTTTCCGTATCAAGCACCTGCTCGGAATTTACAATCCTTTCAAGGTTTGGATGAGTTACAGGGCGCTTTGGCGTAAACACTGTGCAGCAGTCTTCGTAGGGTAAAATTGACGTTTCAAAGGTATCTATATCCTTTGCTATCTCAATTATTTCCTGTTTGTCAAAGCATATTACAGGTCTTATTACAGGAAGATTTGTCACCGTGTTTGTGCAATTAAGAGATTCCAGAGTCTGGCTGGCAACCTGACCTATGGACTCTCCTGTAATTAGGGCGCTGCATTCGTTTGCAGCTGCAATACGGTCTGCAATTTTCATCATGAACCTTCGCATAATTATTGTAAGCTCACTATTAGGACACTTTTCAAATATCTCCTTTTGTATTTCTGTAAAAGGAACTATATGAAGCCGTATTCCTCCGCCAAAGCCTGATAGGATTTTACACAAATCTATGACCTTTTGCTTTGCCAGTTCCCCTGTATAAGGAAAGCTGTAAAAATGAATACATTCAATAAGCACTCCCCGCTTCATTGTCATATATCCTGATACAGGGCTATCTATTCCCCCTGACAGCAAAAGAGCAGCCTTACCATTACAGCCTACAGGCAGCCCTCCTCTGCAAAGAATTATATCAGTATATATGTATGCCATTTCCCTGATTTCCACATTTAAGGTTATATCAGGGTTTTTCACGTCTACAGAAATGCCATTGGTATTTTCAAAAAGATATCCGCCAAGCTCCCTAATAAGCTCCATTGTGTCAAATTTATAGGACTTGTCCGACCTTTTTGCAGCAACCTTAAAAGTCTTTGCTCCAGCCTTGTTTACTGCGTCCCAAAACATCCTAAGACTTTCTTTTTTTACATTTTCATAATCCTTGTCCGTTTCAAGGGCAATGCTGAAAGAGTGAATGCCAAAAACATTTTTTAATTTTTCACTTATATCATCTATATAATTTTCATCAAATCCAAATAAAATAAACCTACCGTTTATTCTCTTTATATTTATTCCCTTAAATTCCTTAAGGACAATTTTAATATTGTCCTTAAGGCGTCTTTCAAATTGGGGTCTGTTAAGTCCCTTTAAATGTATTTCACCATACCTTATTAGAATTACCATTTATTTTCGTTTTCTCCTCATTAGTATTCTGTGCTCTCTGCATATTGCCGCAATTCTCTTGGCAGCAAAAATAACCTCTTCTTCATTGGTGTCGTGAGTAAATGAAATTCTCAGCTGACTTTCTGCTCTTGCTTTATCAAAGCCCAGGGCATTGCTTATTCTCGGGTCTTTTTTCCTTGATGAACAAGCAGAACCTGTGCTGACGCATATGCCGTCAGCCTCAAGGCTGTGAAGAAGTATTTCACCACCAACTCCAATAAAGCTTAAATTTAAAATATGCGGTGCACCACCCATAGGAGAATTAAGCACAACTCCTTCAAGCTGGGATATTTCTTTTAAAAATGCCTTTTGAAGTCTTGCCATATGCTGTATATTATCATTAATGTTATTCATCCAAAAATTAATGGCATGATTAAGGGAGTATATACCAAGGGTGTTTTCCGTGCCGGAACGCAATCCTTTTTCCTGTCCTCCGCCATATAGCTTACCGTTAAATTTAAAGCCCTTTTTTACAAATATCATTCCTATTCCTTTAAGGGCGTTTATCTTATGACCGCTTGCCGTATAAATATGACATTTGGGTATTATTCCCGTCTTTAAATATCCTTGAACGCCATCACTGTGGAATACAGCGCCGGGACATTTATTTCTTGCATATTCATACATCATATTAATGTCGTTAATACCGCCGGTAATATTATTTACATGCATTATGCTTATAAGAGCAGTGTTAGAAGTTAATTTATTTTTAAAATCCTCAAAATCAACTATACCAAATTCATTGGTTCTAAGGTAAACCACATCCGCTCCTCTGCGCTCAAGCTCTTTAAAACAGTTGTAAACACAAGGATGCTCAACAGATGAAGTAATAACACGCCTGCCACGCACATTTTCAGGCAAACTGCCGAAAATCGCAAGGTTTGCACTTTCCGTTCCGCAAGAAGTAAAATAACAGTTATATTTATTGCCAAGGCTCTTTTGTGCCAGTTCCCTGGTTTCTTCCACCATATTTTTTACTTCCACTGCGCTTTTATATATAGCGCTTGGATTAAGCCATCTATTTTCTAAAAAATTACTGCAATCATCTATAAAAAACTGCAATGGTTTTGTTGTTGCTGCATTATCTAAATAAATCATTTTCAATTCCTTCTATTCAATATTAGTTTCGCTGTTTCTATTAAAAAACCGCTGTCATGCTCTATGGAGCTAAGGCTGGAAATAGCTGTATTAATATGCGAGCCTGCTATTTCCAGCGCTTTTTCTACGCCAAAAATTTTAACGTATGTAAGCTTATCGGCTTTTTCATCCTTTCCCGCCGTTTTTCCCAGATCATCGCTTGAAGCAGTAACAT
>CAJUEF010000002.1:5882-16062 GCA_910585035.1 uncultured Christensenellaceae bacterium
AAAAGCAGTTCCAATATTTTCTCCGTATTCTTCCATTGCATCTATTATTCTTTTATCCTCTTTAGCCAAAACAGCAGGTATAAGCACGGAAGCTTTAATAAGCGCCCCTGTTTTACAGGCATGAATAGTTTTTAAGGTTGCAAAGTCCACTTCTTTACCTTCATATAATATATCAAGACTTTGCCCCTTCATAATTCCCTTTACCCCTGCGCTTTCAGCCAGCAAACGGATAGCGTCTATTTCCACATTTGTACTGCCCTTGGAAAGTAAAATTTCATATGAAAGGTTTAACAGCCCAAGCCCGGCATAAAGCGCATTTGCCTCGCCAAAGACAATGTGATTACACGGCTTTCCCCTTCTCATAGTATCGTTATCCATGCATGGCAAATCGTCATGTATAAGAGAAGAAGCGTGTATCATTTCCACAGCGCAGGCATATTTCAAAAGAATTTCTTTGTCGACTTTCAACATATCTCCGGCCGCCATAAGAAGCACGCCTCTAATGCGTTTTCCTCCGCTACACACGCTATATTTCATAGCGTCAAATAACATGTCTGGAACATCTTTTTTATAGCTTTCCAATATTTCTTCTATGCCTGTTTCAAGATGCCGCTTATACTCATCGTATTCCAGCTTATATTTATTCATCCACAGACTCTCCAAGGGTCATTTGTTTTGCTTTTTGCTTTTGCTCTGAATTTTCAAAAGGTTCTTCCTTACCCTCTAAAATTATATTTACTTTTTTCTCTGTTTCATCAAGCTTTTTTTCCATAGCTTTAGCCAGCTTTATTCCCTTTTCGTAAAGCTCCACGGATTCTTTTAATGTAAGCTCGCCTTCACTTAGCTTTTCAATAATTCCTTCTAAATCTTTAACACTCTTTTCAAAATCTGCCATTAATTTCTCCTCTATTCAACCCTTGCCTTTAAGCTTCCATCATAAAAAACAAGGGATATTTCATCACTGGTTTTAAGTTTTTTTGCGCTGTCAACAGGAACACCTTCACTATTTTCCACTATAGAATAACCCCGTTTTAAAACAGCCTTGGGGTTGAGGGAATCAAGCTTGCCTTTAAAGCTAACAATCCTGCCCTTTTTTTCTGTAAGTAAATTCTTTATTATTCCTGTCATCTGCATTCTTTGGCTGTCAACGGTTTGCCGCTGCTGATTGATTCTGCCAACAGGGTCAAACCTCATAAGGCTGCTTATATAAAGCTGTACCTTTGAGCGGCGTTTTGTAATAACATTATCCATGCACATTCCAAGGGCGTTTAACTTAGTTGAAATTGCTCTTTTCATTTCACTTTTTTGCGGAACGCAAAGTTCTGCTGCTGCCGACGGTGTTGGCGCCCGTAAATCTGCAACAAAATCTGATATGGAAAAATCAGTTTCATGACCAACCGCAGAAATTATGGGCAATTTGCTGTCATAAACTGCTCTTGCAAGAGCTTCTTCATTAAAAGCCCACAGGTCCTCTAAAGAGCCGCCTCCGCGACCGATTATAATTACATCTGTATCCGGGTCATTATTAAAATATGCAATACCGTCTATAATTGATAAATGAGCATTTTCCCCTTGAACCTTAGCCGGATATATAGCTATATAAGAATTATCAAAGCGCCTTGTAATTATGTTTATCATATCCTGCACAGCGGCTCCCTGGCAGGATGTTACAATACCTATTTTTTTAGGAAGCATTGGAAGAGGCTTTTTATGGCTTTTATCAAAAAGACCCTCTTCAAGAAGCTTGTTTTTTAAAGCTTCATATTTTTCATAAAGGTTGCCAACTCCTTCAATTACCATTTCCTTAACATAAAGCTGGTATCTGCCGTCACGTTTATAAACACCGATTTGCCCTGTTGCTATTACCTTATCTCCGTTTTTAGGCTCAAATTTCAAATGTCTTCCGTTAAAGCTAAACATAGCGCAGGATATTAATCCTTCTTTATCCTTTAAAGAAAAATATCTATGTCCGCTGCTGTGATTAATATAATTGCTAATCTCTCCTTTAACGCTTACATGGGATAAAACCTCATGGTTTGACAGCAGATTATTTACATATTCATTTAACTCGCTTACCGTAAATTGATTATCCATTGTTTTTAGCGCTTTCCAGTGTGTTATACAGCAGCATTGTAATAGTCATAGGGCCAACGCCGCCGGGAACAGGCGTTATATAACCTGCAACTTCCCTAACTGCTTCAAAATCCACATCTCCCGTTGCCTTGCCATCGGGCTTTCTGTTCATTCCCACGTCAATTACTGCAGCTCCGGGCTTTACCATATCTGCCGTTAAAAATCCTGCCTTGCCAACTGCAACAACAACTATATCTGCTTCTCTTGTAATTTTTCCTATATCCTTTGTTCTGCTGTGGCATACAGTAACCGTTGCATTACGGGCAAGCAGCATAAGAGCAACCGGTTTTCCAACAATGTTGCTTCTGCCTATAACAACTGCATTTTTCCCTTCTATTTCACATCCTGATCTGTCTAACAGCTCAATAACTCCATGAGGTGTACATGGAAGAAATCCCTTTTTACCCTGCAACAGCCTGCCGCAGCTTACTGTGTGAAGACCGTCCGCATCCTTTTTGGGCGAAATGGCATCCACAACTGTCGCTTCGTCTATGTGCTTTGGAAGCGGCAACTGCACCATTATTCCATCAACGTCGTCTTTTTTATTAAGCCCGTCAATAATGTCCAGCAATTCCTGCTGAGTCGTTTCCTCCGGCAGGCGCTGAACGATAGAGCGCATTCCAACTTCTTCGCACGCCTTTTCTTTATTACGAACATAAAGAGTTGAACCGTAATCATTACCTACAAGAATAACAGCAAGACACGGTTTTCTCCCAAGTTTCTTTTCTGTTTCAATAACTTCATCTGCAATTTCTTTACGAATTTCACCTGCAATTTTTTTCCCATCAATAAGTACCATCTGTTATTTACTCCTAATAAATTTTTATATACACTTATTCTAACATAACATAAATAATTATGGAATAACATAATATGCAATAAAGTACAATTATAGCACATGGTATTATATTTTATAAAAATAAAAACGTCCCTAAAGGGACGTTTATTTTTTAACTTTATTTTAAAAGCTCTTTATCTTTAATGCATTCAATAAACTTTTCAGTATTATTTTCTTTTTCTTTAAGAAGCTTTAGTACGGAACTTAAAATACCGTTAATAAACTTTTTATCTTTTTCATCACTGAACTTATCTGCAATTAAAACCGCTTCATTTATCGTTACATTTTCGGGAACAGAAGTATTATATAAAAGGTCATAAACAGCCATTCTAAGTATACATACATCTACCATTGGCAATCTGTCCATTTTCCAGCTAACCAAAAACTTTTCAATAGTTGAATCTAAATCTGCTTTTTTTGCCATTATGCTGTCTGCTTTATTGATTATCTCTGATTTTTCATCCTCATCTAAAAGCATTTGTTTTTTTGTCCGCTCAGAAAAGTCTTTGGAAATCATATCTAAAAGCGCATCATCTGCATTATCTGTAAATTCCATTGCGTAAAGACTTCTAAACAGTAATTCACGTAAAAACCTTTTCTTTTCTACTTTTGGTTTTGATAACCTTTGTTCCATATACTATTTCCATTCCTTTTTATTTGTCCAAAAGTCATCAAAATATTCTTTTACATTGACGTCTCTGTCTTTGGAAAATCCGATTACCATTCCAATGCCGATTATAATTATGCTTAAAATACTTTTCCAAAACCCAATAGTGAAAAACAGAGCTGCTAAAAAAAGTCCTGCTATGCCGCCGATTATAGTATATTTATATTGTTCAAATATTTCTTTCATAATCTTTTGCTCCTCAAAGTGTATTATTTCACTCGCCCCGATGAATTATTGCTTCCGTTAAAATCAGCACAAAAATCTACAGAATTAATATTAATACCAACGTATTTTTCCACATAATCTTTAAGCTCTTCCTGCATTTTTGATAAAAATTCATTAATAACTATGTCTCGTTTTAAATAAAATTTCATAAGTATTTTAACGCCGTTTTCTTCACATATAATTTTACATTCAACATCTTTAACATCATCTGACTTTTTAGCATATCTTACAGCTATATCTTTAACAAGTTCAGGTGAAACCATTATATTGCCATCATCACCATCTTTAAGCACAATGTTTTCCCTAGCTTCATGACTTACCCTGTCCTTGCTGCCAGGTGAAATAAACAATGATAAAATAAGCTTAATTGAAATAAAGATAATCACTGCGGATACAGCAACTAAAATAGCAATACCTGACGGCCCGTATAAATTTACTTCAAGATATTTTGCAATTTCCACAAATGAAGTTATTGAAGTGCACACCAGTGCAATGCCAACACCAATTGCAAGCATAAATAACATGGAAAAAAACAAAAGCATTCTATCAAATACACTTAGTTTCATAAAATATTTCCCCTTTATCATTATAAGAAATAAACCCCTAATTAAAGGGGCTAAATGTTTATTTTACTCTTGGTGTATCCTGTTTTTCAGGCTCAGGAGCTTCTTTTTCCTGATTCATATTAATGCCCTGAATGTAAACATTAACTTCAACAACCCTAAGACCGGTCATATTTTCTACAGAAGTTTTAACCGCATCTTGAACATTTTCACACACATTGTGTATTTTAACACCATAATCTATGATAACATACAAATCAACGGCGGTTTCTTCATTTCCAACTTCAACCTTAACGCCTTTGGTAAGATTTTTTCTTCCTAAAATTTCTGCAATATCACCCATAATACTGCCGCTCATTCCTGCAACGCCTTCAACCTCAGTTGCTGCCAGACCGGCAATTACAGCAATTACATCATTGGCAAATGTTACCTTTCCTTTATCATCGCTCGTTACAACATGAATATTATCCTGTAAATTTTCACTCACAATAGGCACCTCCCTTTTTTAAGATTATAACAAAAAATAACTTATATTGCAAATCTTATTATAAGCTTATTTATAAAAATAGCTTTTGCTCAAAAAGAAAAATTTATTCTAAAAAGCAAGAGTACGGCAGTTAACCGTACCCCATCTTTTATTCTGGTAAACGGGCTATTGCTCATCCTTTTGGCAGTACTTTGATGTTTGATGAATCCTCGCCGGTTTCACGCTGAACTATTTCCAGTATCTGAGCCGCTTTCTTTTCATCAATTTCAGCTTCCTCAACAACCACGTTCACGCTGTTTTCTCTTATGGTAACAACGGCGTCCGAAAATCCTTTTGCTTTTAAAAGCCCCTCAAGAGTGATTTCCTTTTCCATAGCAGAGGATACCTTCATTTTTTGTTCCTGTGCCTGGGCAAGAACTTGCTGGTTTGTATTTTCATCATTAATTACGCTTTCAATACTTGCCAGCTCTTTTTCTCTAATACGCTCTCTGTCAATTCTAAAATCAGAAAAAAAGCTTCCTGATGATGCGCTTACAGCCTGATTATGTTCCGGCAGCTGGCTGCTTACCGTGCTGTCTGCTTTTTTGTTGTTTACAACAGTTGAAGTGTTGCTGTTAAATTTAAAGTTCAAATATCCTGTAAGCAGCAGCAAACAAAAAAGTCCGCCTAAAACCATAGCTTGTTTTTTTTGAATTTTGTTAACTCTAACCTTGCTGAAATCTATTTTTTGAAATTGCATTTTTATTACCTCCATTTATTTCATGCTTAATACTTCAATTTTTTCACCTGGTATATTTAAAACCGTTTTTACAGCATTTATTATATTTAACTTTACCATGTAATCCTCTGCTCCCCTGGCCACAACCATAACACCTCTGATTTCCGGTTCCAGTTCCGTTATAATAAGTGCGTTTCCTCCGTTTCCCGAAATAAGCCTTGATGCAATATCTCCGGATTTTTTCCAATCTTCGCCTTCAAGCGTTCCAATACTGCTGCTTATTGATTCGCTGGTTGCCGGTACCTTTTTTGAAGTGGATTCATAGGTAATCATCACCTCCGCGCTCTCTACCCCGTTTATTTTGCTTATAATATGTGCAAGTTTTTTCTCAACATCTGAGACATCTGCATTTAGGTCCACCTTGTCCTTGAAACCAAAAGCAAGAGTTATTATGAGGATAAAAAACAGGCATACAAGTATCATCGCTCCCTTTTTTCCTGTGGCAAAACCAATAACGTTTTTTACATATCTATTCACTGTTTCGTCCAAACTTGCCTGAGATTCAGAATTTTTTTTCAATTTCCATTCCTCCTTCGTAAAAATTATAAACCGGCTGAGCAGAATTTTTGGTTTTAAGCTGAGATATAAAGCTTACTATTGGCGAAAGAATTATAGCTATAACAATTATTCCCATAACGCTCAGAGCAACTTTTTTTATATTGCCTCCGGGAAGCAGCATCTCAAATATAGATGTTATAATAACTGTGATTATTATTGTTGCAAGAATTCCTCTCATTTTCCCACCTACCTTAACATGATATTTGTATTGCCTGCATTAACTGCAAGAGCTATTGTTATAAAGGTCATAGCCGCAATAACACACACTATGGCAAACATCATTGTGATGGCCGCCCCTAAGCCCTCAACTGCTCCAGCGGTTCTCGAATCTGAAGCCGTGTCAATAAGCGCCCCAAGAAGCTTATATGATAATATGCATGTTATATACCGCATTAAAGGCAGTAAGCATATAGCTGCTATTATCAAAAGCCCCGTAAAGCCTATGGCGTTTTTAAGCAGCAAGGAGCATCCAAGCACTGTGTCAACCGTGTCAGACATCATGCCGCCAAGTATTGGCATAAATGAGTCCACTGTGTATTTTGCCGTTCTTATGTATATACCGTCATAGGTAGCTGCCATCATTCCCTGAATTGACAGTATTCCCGCATATACAGTAAAGGCTATGCCCATAAGCCACTTACAAAGAGAATTGCAAAAGTCGCTTAACTTTTCCAGGCTCAAACGGCTGCTTATCCCTCCAAGAATTCCCGTAACACCACCTAGAATTCCTATGGGCATTATGCCGTTTCCCATAAACTCCACCATGCTTCCGCTAAGCACTGCCATAGCAGGCTGAAATACACTTGCACTGCTAATACCCCCTATTGCAGTCATAAGCGTTAAAAGAGGCGGAAAAATCACTCTTACAAAGGCTTGCATATGACCTATAAGCTCCCTTGTCATTCCTATGTAATAAACAAATGTTCCAAGAAGCATATATACAACTACAATAAAGCACACATAATCGCATATATTGCTTATATCTCCAAGACTGTTGCTTGACATACTTTTCAGCGCTCCGCACATAATAACGGTAAATAGTATAAAGGATAGATTTACCAGTCCTTCCTTTATGCCCGTTATTAAAGATACAAACAAATAGTCTGTTATTGTCTCGCTGTTTATGGAATTTTTGCCGGTTGCAAAATCCATAATAATCTCTTTAACTGATTTGTTCCCAAGCATCTCATTAACTTCACTTTGCTTTCTTAGCTCGTCCAACGGACTTAAATCAAATTTTTTCAGCTCGTCTTCAAGTGTCTGATTTAAAGATGAACTGTTATTTCCACTTTCCTGTTCAACGGCATAAGCATTAATTGGAAACCAGATGATGCAGATTACTGCAAAAAAAACCACTAGCTTTTTCATTTGTATTCTCCACTCTACAGCAATATGGATGACACTGTTTGAATAAGTGACATAAAAACAGGAATTGCCATGCTGACTATTATAATTTTTGAAAACACTTCAACTTTAGAAGCAATTCCTGATTCGCCCGCGTCACACAATGCTGATACAACAAATTCACTTAAATAGGTAATTCCTATTATTTTGATAATAATGCCAATGTATTCGGAATTTATGTTAAAGGCTTTGGCAGCTTCATTAATAGCATCTATTACCGCTACTGCTTTGTAAACAGTAAAATAAAGTATTATTATCCCTGTAACAATGCCTATAATCATTGATATTTCAGGATTAGTCTGTTTTAACAGTATAGAAGCCATAGCCCCGATTAACGCAATTAAAATTATTTGAACAATGCTCATATTAATACAGCATAAACACGTTTTTCACAGTGTTTAACAGCTCCCCCGTAATATCAACCACCAAAAACATGCAAATAATAAGACCAACAATAGAAACAAGAAGACCAATATCATCCCTCCCAGCCTTAGACAGTATAAAATTAAGTATAGCCACCAGTAATCCAATGCCGGACAGACGAAAAATAAGAGTAATATCCATTTAAAACACTTCCTATATAAAAATTATCACTAACGCAAGACCTGCAAGAATGCCTGAATAAGACGCTATCTGACGTTTTTTCACATTTGTGTTGGACTTCTTTATTTCTTCTTCCAAATAGCATATGGCATTTTCCAGCGCTTTAATCTGTCCTTGGTAATCCAGCGTACCTATATTTATAGATTTTATATATGCAAGGTCATCATCATTTAATGCATATAAAGCTTTTGCCGCTGATTCAAAAGGACAGGTGCATCCACATTCCAGTTTTTGAGTTAAATTAGCCAAAAACGGCTCTATTGGTCTGCTTTCCTTATATGTATTGACACAGTCTAAAAGCGTTCCGCTTTTAGCAGATATTTTTATAACCATATATTTTAAAAAATTATTCAGCTCTACAAGGGTATTCTCCCTTTCATTCATTAAATATCCATAGTACAATCCTATAAGAGATGATGTGCTGAACATTAAAAACAGATATAAAGCTTTCATATTTCTTCTCCTCCTTTAAAAATCTTAAAATCGCCGTATTCATTTCCAAGTATTACAGTGCAGTCGAAAACCTTTCCCAGTCCTTTTTTGTTTACGTCCTCAATACAGCTTCCATGTATACTTGCAATAACGGCAACGCCGCAGTTTATGGCCTCCTCAACAGCTTTTGCATCTTCTTTTCCTCCCAGCTCATCTACAATAATTACATCAGGCGCCATTGTTCTTATTAGCATCATAATTCCATCCTGTTTATTACAGCCGCAAAGCACATCGCTCCTCATTCCAACGTTAAAATCACCCATTCCCCATATCTCTTTACGCTCATCAACAATTCCAACACGAAATTTTTTTTCGTCTGAAAGAACTCTTGCCATATCTCTTAATAAAGTTGTTTTACCCTTTTTAGGCGGCGATACAATAAGGGTGCTGTAAATGCCTCCATCATAAATAAGGCTTTGAACAATTTTTTTTGAACAACCGATTATCTCACGCTGCAGTCTTATATTTAAAGAAGTTATATTTCCGTGGTGGGCAATGCTGTTTTTCATATATGATACTGTGCCGCAGATTCCAATTCGGCAACCGCCTTTTAAAGTCATATATCCTTTATTGATTTCATCTTCTTTTAAATACATTGAGTGCTCGCTGGCAAGACAAACTATATGGTCAACATCCTCCTTTGACGTATATATTACTCTGTCCATAGTATCTTTTATCAAATGTTCACTGTCAGAGGTTTTGACAATTATGGGTCTGTCTCTAACAATTCTTATTTCTTCAATAGGCTTTTTTAAATTAATTGTTGAAAGCAATATCCCCTCTTTTATACGCTGGGGAAATATATACATAATGTTTTCCATAACCTTTGTCCGCCTTTCTAATCTATATATATGCTATGGACAAGGATAATTTCATAAAATAGAATAAAAAAAAAGACGAATTAAAAAATAATTCGTCTTTACTCATTTTATATTTTTAATTTAAGTTTCTATATAGTTGTAACAATATCTGTTTCCTGAATTTCAGGAAGCTGAGATAGGCTTTCAATGCCTATCATGCGTAAAAACTCGTCTGTAGTGCCGTAAAGAGAAGGATGCCCCACAGTGTTTTTCTTCCCAACAATTTTTACAAGATCGTGAGATTGCAGGTATTTTAGAACATAAGAACATTGAACCCTTCTAATATCCTCTATTTCCGCTCTTGTAATCGGCTGCTTGTAAGCAACTATGCTTAAGGTTTCCAAAGCTGAAGAAGATAAATCCTTTTTAACAACAGGTTTAAAAAAATCCATAACTGCATTTTCGTTATCAGGGCTTGTACACATCTGAACGGCGTCTTCAATTTTAATAATGCGAAGTCCTCCGGCGTTTTCCTTGTATTTTACAATTAAATTTTCAATTGCTTCTTCCACCTGCCAAATACGAATACCAAGCCCCTTTGATATTTCATCAATTTTAAGGGGTTCGCCGTT
>CAJUEF010000002.1:16072-21225 GCA_910585035.1 uncultured Christensenellaceae bacterium
AACCAAAGATTCAATTATAGATTCAATATTATTCATAAGTTTCTTCTTCCCTGCGCTCTATCATTATGTTATTATAAGCTCCATCCTGATATACTTTTAGCTTCCCCTGATTTAAAAGTTCCAGCATTGAAAGAAATGATATTATCATGTCTCCTCTGTCATAGGAATCGAAAAGCTCCTCAAAGGCTATTCTTTTCTTTTTGCTTACTTTGGTCATTATGTAATCCATCTTTTCAACAATGGTGTATTTATCCCTTCGCATGACCTTCCCTGCAGTTGCCAAAGGAAGCTCGCTTTCTATCTGCCGCTCTTCCAGCAGCTTTTTAAACGCATCCACAAGGGCTTCAAGGGTTATATCACCTAGGTTAATACGCTTGTCCGACATTACAAGCTCATCTTTATATTTTGTAAAAGTCTTGGGAGTTTTTTCAATTTCCTCTTTTAGTTTTTCTGCAAGCTGCTTAAACCGGTTATATTCCTCCAGCCTCAAAATAAACTGTGCTTCAACATCTTCTTCATCTGCTTCTTCTTTTCTTTGTGGTAAAAGCTTTCTGGATTTTATATATATTAATGTCGCTGCTGTTTCTAAAAATTCGCTCACATCATCCATAGTGGATTTATGCTGTTCAACATATTCTATAAACTGAGAGGTTATTTCAGAAATAAATATATCCTTTATATCTATCTGCGCCTTTTGAATAAGGTGTAAAAGAAGGTCCAAAGGACCTTCAAACTGATTTATTTTAAATTCATACATCTAGCTTATTCCAAAAATCATGAACACAAGATTATATACATTTGTTTGTATAACAGTTACTATACCGCTTATAAACATTCCTATAACGCCTGTTATTAAAAGCATTAAAAGAATTATAGTTCCGTATCTTGCCATAAATGAATCGAATTTATAAGAATCTTTCCAAAGGATAGCTCTTATAATTCCTGTTCCGTCAAGAGGACCTATAGGCAAAAGATTAAAAACCATGAGCACAAAATTTATTGAAATAATATACTGTATTATTTTTATGGCAATGCTGTTTCTTATATTAAATACCAGCATAAGCGCAAGTATAACAGTAAAGCCCACTCCAAGAATAAAATTCATTGTTACCCCTGCAATTGAAACCAGAAATTCACCCTTTCGTCTGTTTTCAAAGTTATTTGGATTAACAGGAACCGGTTTTGCCCATCCAAAACCTAAAAACAAAAGACATAAAAGCCCAATAGGGTCAAGGTGTTTAGCCGGGTCCAAAGTAATTCTTCCAAGATTTTTCGCAGTAGGGTCTCCCATTTTATAAGCAACGTAAGCATGAGAGGCCTCATGAAAGGACAGACCTATAAGAACTGCGGGAAGTATGTAAAGTATTTCCAATATAAATAGCATTGGGTTTGTAAACAAAAGTGAAAGATTCATCATATCTCCTTAAAAGCGTTAATTAAGCCAGCTTGGTATAACATCATTTCTAAGCAAATCCTCAAAGCTTTGCGGTTTTACCATTAGTTCGCTTTTACCGTCACATGCAAGCACAATTGCCGGAACAGGCAGCCTGTTATAATTGCTGGCCATACTAAAATTATATGCTCCTGTGGAAAAAACTGCAAGTATATCGCCGCTATTGACCCTTGGAAGCTCAATGTCATAAATAAGCATATCTCCCGATTCGCAGCACCTTCCTGCAACTGTAACGGTCTCTTGCGGCTTTTCATCTGCTCTTCCTGCAATCACAGCATTATATTTTGCCTGATAAAGGGCATATCTTGGGTTATCTCCCATGCCCCCATCCACGCTTATATATTTGCGAACGCCTTTAATATCCTTTATTGAACCAATGGTATAAAGGGTTATTCCACTCTCACCAACTATGCTGCGTCCCGGCTCAATGGCAAAATCAAACACAGGTATATTTTCTTTTTCGCATCTTTCCTTTAACTTTTCAATAAGGGCTTTTAAATATTCGTGAGGCTCAAGAGGAGCATCTTCATGCGTATATGTTATACCAAAACCTCCTCCAAAATTAATTTCCTTAATAAGGTATCCTGTATCTCTTTTAACTGCAAGAGCAAAGTCAATAAGCACGTCAACAGCCATTCTAAAAGGTTCCAGTTCAAATATTTGAGAGCCGATATGACAGTGAAAACCAAGAAAATTAAGATTATCTTTTTCCAGTATTTGTTTTATTGCCTTTAGCGCTTCCCCATCTTCAATACCCAAGCCAAATTTGCTGTCAATAGTTCCTGTTTTAATATATTCATGAGTATGTGCTTCAATACCCGGCTTTATGCGAAGGGATACATTCATGGTTTTCCCGTATTTTTTTGCAAGACTGTCAATTAAATCTATTTCATAAAAATTATCTATAACTATATTTCCAATGCCTTCTTTAACAGCAAATTCAATATCCCCCGCGCTCTTGTTGTTTCCATGCATATAAATTCTGTCTCTTGGAAAATCAGCTTTTACCGCTGTGTAAAGCTCCCCTGATGATACAACGTCAAGCCCTAAGCCTTCTTGCTGTGCAATTTTACAAAGAGCAAGAGTAAGGCATGCTTTGCTGGCATAAAGCACTTTGCCACCAAGTCCTGAATTTTTTACAGCATCTATATAAGCTTTCATAATTCTTCTTATGTATGTTTCATCCATTACATAAAGAGGCGTACCGTATTGCTCTGCAAGTTTAACAGTATCACATCCGCCAATGTAAAGATGTCCGTCAGTTATTTGAAATTCGTTATTCATTATCTTCTCCTTTTAGTTCTTTAACCTTGTATTCTGAAATAGCATATCCTTTTTTCTGCGAAAGCCCCATTTGTCTTAATTTATTCTCCATAGTTTTATCCTTATAAAGTTTAAGAACCTCATCCGGTGTGATACCTATTTTCATACATGTGCTTATGTAAAAGTGGAGGACGTCTATCATCTCCTCCTTCAGCCTGTCAATATCAACCTCAAAAGGATTTTTCCACCACTTGTAATTTACCTCATTTACAACTTCAATAAGCTCGGCAATAAGGGCAATAACTCCTTTTTGAACCCATTCATCAAGGGATATGCCCGTAATATTCCGATTGTTTTCCAAATAGCTGTCAAACTCTTTTTGAAGTCTAAACAGCTCGTCCAGCTTATCCACAGCTATTCACCTCAGCTTAAAAAACCACGGCACTCCTCTTCACTCACATTTCCCACAAAGGAAGCAGACATTTTTTTTAAATCAAGTAAAGATTTTACAGTCTCCATCATTGAATCCATATTAACGGCGTTAATTTTTTCAATGACCTTTTCTGGGGTTCTCGGCTCTCCTGTCAGCAAAAGAGAACGTCCAAGGCTGGTCATTCTTCCACTGGTGCTTTCGCTGCCAAGAATATAGTTACCTTTCATTTGCTCTTTAGCCATTTCCAGCTCTTGCTGCGATGGTTTTTCTTTTATTATACTCGAAATTTCTTTCATCGCAACATCAATAAGCTCTTTTACCTGATTTTTATTTGTTGCGGAATAAATTGTGAATATTCCACTGTCCATATAAGGCGATGCGTAAGAATATACTGTATAGCAAAGTGCACGCTCTTCTCTTATTCTTTGGAATAAACGTGAGGACATACTACCACCAAACAAATTATTGAATACATAAAGGTCGTAAAGGTTAGATGCATCTAATTTGAGTCCTGGAAAACCGAGACAAATATGGGTTTGCTCAATAGCCATATTTTTAAATGCAATATTTGTTTCTTTGGATATTTCCTTTTTTTCATCTAAGTACCGGCTGCCTTTTCCCTTTTCTTCAATACCGCTGCCAAATTCCTTTTCAATCAGCTTTATAAGTTCTGTTTCGTCAAACCTTCCTGCAACAGATATAACAATGCGGTCGCATGTATAGTTTTCTTTAACGTATGACTTTAAATCAGGTGAATTCATAGCTCCCACAGTTTCCTTTGTTCCTATTACGGAATTAGCCACCCTGCTTCCCTTAAAAAAATTCTCACAGTGCAAACGATGAATTACATCTTCGGGAGAATCTTCAACCATATTAATTTCCTCAAGTATAACTCCTCTTTCCTTGTCCAGCTCCTTTTGATCAATAAGGGAATTTTTCACCATATCGGCAAGCAGCATAACAGCCTTATTAATATGCTCATAAGTCACGGTTGCATTGTAGCAAGTGCATTCCTTAGATGTAAAAGCGTTTATAGAACCGCCTATACTGTCCATTTCAAAAGCAATATCCTTTGCAGTGCGGTCTTTGGTTCCTTTAAACATCATGTGCTCGATAAAGTGAGAAATACCTGCTATATTTGGTTGTTCATCCACTGATCCAACTCTAACCCAAACGCCTATTGTTGCTGAGAGCGCATAGTCGTTTTTATCCGTAACTACTTTTATTCCATTTAAAAGCTTATTTACTTTCATAATTACTCCTTTATAATTTTTTGTTTAAAATATCTTTTTCATGATTATTTTATTTACTAAAATTATTATTGTAAAAAAGCGCCGAATATATTTACGGCGCTTTAATTTTATATTACATTTTAATTTAAAACTAATTATCTCTAGGTTCTCTTGGAGGTAAGTCAGTTCTAACCAGGTTAATTCTATTTTGATTGTCTATGGCGTCAACCTTAACCTTTATAACATCACCGACATTCATAACATCAGTAACATTTTCAACACGTTTATTTGCCATCTTGGATATATGGAGCATACCGTCTTTTCCCGGAACAAGCTCAATAAAGGCCCCAAAGTTCATAATACGAACTACTTTGCCCTCAAATTCGTCACCCACTTCAATATCTTTTGCAATAGCCATAATAAGCTTTTTAGCTTTTTCAATCATGTCCATATCGTCGCTGGCAACTAATACTCTTCCATCGTCTTCTATATCAATTTTAACCCCTGTCTCATCAATAATCTTATTAATCATCTTGCCTGAAGGTCCGATAATTTCTCTGATTTTTTCCGGATTAACAGTAAAGTTCACGATTTTAGGGGCATACTTAGAAAGCTCTTTTCTAGGCTCGCTGATAACTTCAAGCATTTTGCCCAATATATGAAGCCTTGCGTCCAGTGCTTGAGCAAGGGCTCTTTCCAAAATAGCTTTATCAATTCCCGCAACCTTTATATCCATTTGAATAGCTGTTATGCCATCCTTGGTTCCTGCAAC
>CAJUEF010000002.1:21285-27523 GCA_910585035.1 uncultured Christensenellaceae bacterium
AGAAATCCTCAAGCCCCTGAATATCAGTGAGCACAACAACCTCTCCTGTTTCGCTGTCCTGCATAAGTCCCATGGCAGCTCCTGCAACCGGCTTCTTTATAGGCACGCCGGCATCCATTAAAGAAAGGGTACTTCCGCACACGCTTGCCATGGATGTTGAACCGTTAGAGCTTATTGCTTCTGATACAAGTCTTAGGGCATAAGGGAATTCATCCTCACTTGGAATAACGGGAACAAGAGCTCTTTCAGCAAGAGCGCCATGACCGATTTCCCTTCGTCCAGGAGAACGCAGCATTTTAGCTTCACCTGTACTGTAAGGCGGCATGTTATAGTGATGCATATATCTTTTGGATTCCACATCATCAAGCCCGTCAAGAGTTTGAGCTTCGCTGAGAACGCCGAGAGTGAGAATGTTCATAACCTGGGTTTCGCCCCTTGTGAAAACAGCGCTGCCGTGAGGCCTTGGCAAGATACCCACTTCACACCAAATAGGACGAACCTCAGTTGTCTTTCTTCCGTCAGGGCGTATGCCGTGCTTAAGAATTTTTTCTCTGACAGTTGCCTTTTGCATTTTATAAAGTATATCGCCTATAAAATGAAGCTGATCGCTTTCAGGATACTTTTCTGCAAAATATGCTTTTATTTCTTCGTTAACCTGCTTTTCCCTTGACCTTCTTTCCTTTCTGTCAAAGGTATCAAGACTCCAAATTATTTTATCCTTTGCATATTCTTCAACTTCGTTTTTAAAGCCTTCTTCCGGCTCGTTTGGAACATACTCATATTTAGGAACTCCGATTTCCTTTTGAATATCCTCTATAAATTCTACTATTTTTTTAATATGCTCATGAGCAAACATAATTGCATCCAGCATCTGAGCTTCAGGAATTTCATTGCAGCCTGCCTCAACCATCATAACCGCATCTTTAGTTCCTGATACAACAAGATGCATTTTGCTCTTTTCCCGCTGTTTGCTATCAGGATTAAGAATAAATTCATCATCTATAATACCAACAACAACAGAGCCGGTAGGCCCCATAAAAGGCATTTTTGATATGCTAAGAGAAACTGACGAGCCAATCATAGCATAAACCTCAGGGGGACAATCATTATCAACAGAGAGCACTGTGGCAATTACCTGAACGTCATTAAAAAATCCCTTTGGAAAAAGAGGACGCAATGGTCTGTCTATAAGGCGTGAAGTTAATATAGCTTTTTCCGCCGGCCTTCCTTCCCTTTTCATAAAGCCCCCCGGGATTTTGCCAACGCTGTATTGTTTTTCTTCGTATTCAACGCTTAAAGGAAAAAAGTCTATACCGTCTCTCATTTCATCATTCATTGTGGCGTTTACCATAACAACGGTTTCGCCGCATCTGACAAGACAAGAGCCCCCTGCCTGCTGGGCATATTTACCTGTTTCGACAGTAATGGTTTTTCCTCCAAGTTCAAGTGTAAAAGTTCTTTCCATATATTTTAATATCCTCCTTGTGCAAAAAAACGCGAAACCACCGGGTATCGCGTTTATGCCTCGTTACCAAGTAACACTATTTTCTAAGGTTAAGTTCAGAAATGATTGCACGATAACGATTAATATCCTTTGAAATTAAATAATTAAGAAGACCCCTTCTTTGACCTACCATCATAAGAAGACCTCTGCGTGAGTGGTGGTCTTTTTTGTGCTCTTTAAGGTGCTCGGTTAAATGGTTAATCCTCTCTGTAAGAAGCGCAATTTGAACTTCCGGAGAACCGGTATCCTTTTCGTTCTTGCTTTATCCATTTTTTATTCCTCCATATGTTTTTTTACACCGCAGGCAAAGTAATGCGTTGGAGAAGCGACAAAACCTTGCACGCGGAACTGTTATATTTTAACACATCTTCAAGTCTATTTCAAGCCTTTAAAAAAATTTCTCGTTTCTTTAATATCTCTTGAAATCTGCTCATAAAGTTCATTTGTATCTTTAAACTTTTTAACATCCCTTATTCTTTTATAAAAACAAACCTCAACTTTTGTATTGTAAATATTTTTGTTAAAATCAAGAATATGTACTTCTAAAATACGCTTTTGTCTGTCAAAGGTAGGTGCGCTTCCAAGGTTGGATATAGATTTATAGGTCTCATTATTAATTTTTACTTTCGTCATATAAACACCGTCAGGCGGCGTCATTTTTTCATCGCTTACAGCAACATTAATAGTTGGAGTGCTGTTTTTGCTGCCAATGTTATTTCCGTGTTCCACTACACCTGTTATGCTGTAGGCCTTTGCACTAAATTTTTCAAATTTTTCAAAATCACAATTTCTAACGCACTCTCTAAGACAAGTGCTGGATATTTTTTCACCGCATAGTTCAATTTTATCAATTACATAAACGCTGTCAAAGTTATTTTTAAGCATGGAAATGTCCCCTGCTCCATATTTTCCAAAAGTATAATCATAGCCGACAACTATGGACTTAACGTTAATTTTATCTTTTATAATTCTTACAAAATCAATGGGGTGGGTATCCATAAGCTCTTGGTTTACTCTTTGCATTATAAGCTCATCCACTCCGATTTGCTTTAATGCTTCTGCCTTTTCTTCACTTGTCATAATCATTTTAAAAGCTCTTTTAACCCCTTTAAAATGATTTGAAAAAGTTAAAACCGTAACAGTTTTATCTTCTTTTATCTCCATAGCTTTTTTAAAAAGAGCCATATGCCCAAGATGCAAACCGTCAAACATGCCCAAAACCAAAATCGTACCGCTGTTTTTTATATAATTATTTAATCCATCAAACTGTTTCATAGCTTGTCCCTCAGCATTTGCTTTATTCTAATAATATCCCCGTCTTTTTCTCCCAGTGCCCAAAGCTGATTATCGCTGTCTAAAATTCTATATACTGTATTTTGGTTTATTTCCTTTTTAAAGGAACTTACAGGCAGCTTATTACCGTTATAAAGAGCGTTATCAAGCTCTTTATTTACCTGTAAAGAATCCATGTTTTTAAGCACTTCTTCCAAAGAGGTTAAAAATTCCGGTTTAAAATCCTGCAGCTCATCTATTGTGATGCTTTTATCAATAGAAAACATTCCTGTCACAGTGCGTATTAAAACTGACACATATCCAACTGTAGATAACTTTTTGGCAACATCTTCACAAAAAGAACGTATATAACACCCTTTAGAACATTTAACTTTTACCAAATAAGAATTTTCATCTGTTTTTGCCAAAAGCTCTGTATTATAAATAACAACTTTTCTTTTTGGCAACTCCACATCCTTGCCTGCATAGGCATAATCATAAGCTCTCTTGCCGTTAATGTGAACAGCAGAAAATATGGACGGCGTTTGTTCATATTCGCCAATAAAGCTTTTAATAACATTTTCTACCATATCTTTAGTTACCAATTCTTTTTTTGTTTCAATAACATCACCATAAGAATCTTGTGTTGTCGTTTTTACTCCAAACTTAAATTCTGCTATATATTCCTTTGTTCCTTCGCCCATGTAATCAAAAAGTTTTGTTGCTTTTCCAAGCATAACAGGAAGTACCCCGCTAGCTCCCGGATCAAGAGTTCCCGCGTGGCCTACTTTTTTTTCTTTAAGTATTCCCTTTGCTATAGAAACCACCTGTCTGGAAGTCAGACCAGGTGGTTTCAAAATGTTTATTATTCCATCCATTTAGCGACCTCGCTGCTTAAAAGGTTTATTACTTCTTCTGCGCTGCCGTTTATTGTGCATCCCGCTGCTTTTATATGTCCTCCGCCTCCAAAAACTTCACAGATTTTACGAACGTCAACATCATAATTTGAACGGAAGCTTATTTTAAAAACATTGTCCTCAATCTCTTTTAAAAAGGCAACAACGCTTATGCCCTCTATATCAACGCCAATATCAACAAGCCCTTCGGTATTATCCAATTTTAGCCTGTCAATGTCATCTAAAGTTAAATAGGATACACAAAACCTGTCATCAAAAAATATTTTTATTCTTTCAATAAAAAGGGCAATAGCTTTTGTTTTAGCATAAGACTTATTTCTGAAAATTGTTTTAACAATATTACTAATGCCAAAATCAAATTTAGCTATTTCACTCATTACATAAAATGTATCACTGTTTACATTGGAGTTTGTAAAATTATTGGTATCAGTACAAATTCCAACATAAAGGCATTTAGCTATAACGGAGTTTAATTGAACGCCAATTTCTTTTAACACATAATACATAACCTGACAAGTAGCACATGCAGTGTCAACAACAAAATTTACATTTCCAAAATTTGTATTGGATATGTGATGGTCTATATTTAAAACATTGTATTCTTTTATATTCCATTCAAAATCTGCCCTGAGTTCGTCAGAACAGTCACAAAAAATAAGATTTTTTTCTTTAAGTTCACTTAAAGGTTTTATATTGCCTATACCGTCTAAAATATCAAATACTTTATCAGGCTTATCAACACAATATATTTGGCAGTTTTTGCCAATACTTAAAAGCCCGTAGTACATTGCAAAACCACTGCCAAGAGTATCACCGTCAGGATGTTTATGGCATATTATACCAAAATTATCATTTGAATTTATATATTCTTTAACTAAATTCATATTTATACCTTGCTTTATTGCTTATCAGTGCTAATCTCATCAATTAATTTAGATATTTTAATGCTGTAATCAATAGATGTATCCAGCACAAAGGAAAGCTCAGGAATTTTACGCGCCATAACAATTTCAGATAAACGCTTTTTCAAATATCCCTTTGCGTGATTTAAACAATCAATGGCCTTTTCTTTATCTTTATCGCTGCCCATAACACTTACAGATACTTTACAGTATGCCAAATCAGGAGTAACGTTCACTCCCATAACAGTGCATTTCCCTTTGACACGCTCATCATTTATCTCGTTTGTTATAAGCTCACTTAAAACCCGCCTAAATTCTTCGCTGATCCTGTCCGATTTTATTTTCGCCATGCTTAGCGTTTCACCTCTTCTTCAATGTAGGATTCAATTAAGTCGCCTACCTTGATGTCGTTATAATCCTCAATTCCAATACCGCATTCATAGCCTTCCACAACTTCCTTAACATTATCCTTAAATCTTTTAAGGCTGGAAATAGTACCCTCATGAATAACAACACCGTCGCGGGAAAGTCTGATGCCTGAATTTCTTGTTATCTTACCATCAAGCACATAGCATCCTGCAATAGTTCCAACGCTGGAAACCTTAAACACCTGTCTAACCTCAACATGTCCTTGAATAACCTCTTTAAACTCAGGATCAAGCATACCAACAAGAGCCTTTTCAATATCCTCTGTAAGCTTGTAAATAACCCTGTATGTTCTTATATCAACTTCATCTTTCTCAGCCATTGTGCGCGCTGTAGGCTCAGCTACAACGTTAAAGCCGATTATAATAGCGTTTGACGCATTTGCCAAAATAACGTCAGACTGAGTAATGGCTCCAACGCCGTTATGAATAACGTCAATTTTTACCTCATCGGTTGAAAGCTTAAGCACACTCTGTTTAATAGCTTCGGCAGAGCCCTGAACATCTGCCTTAACAATCAAATTAAGAACTTTCATATCGCCCTCGGATATCTGGTCAAATAAATCATCAAGGGATACTGCACTGGTTGCTTTTATCTGTTCAATTTTAAGCTTATCCTTACGTTCTTCAACAACCTGTCTTGAAAGCTTATCATCGTCAAGGGAATAGAATATGTCTCCGGCATGAGGAACATCGCCAAATCCCAGTATTTCAACAGGCATGGAAGGAGTGGCAACTTCAACGGTGTCGCCTTTTTCATTTACCATAGCACGCACACGTCCATAAGCAGTTCCTGCAATAACAGTATCACCAACACGCAAACTTCCGTTTTGAACCAGCACAGTTGCAACAGGACCTCTTCCTTTGTCAAGCTTTGCTTCAATAACAGCGCCTTTGGCATGTCTGTTTGGATTTGCTTTAAGCTCTTGAACGTCTGCAACAAGAAGTATCATTTCCAAAAGATTGTCTATACCCTCTTTAGTATGCGCGGAAACCGGTGCAACTATAGTATCGCCGCCCCATTCTTCACATACAAGTCCATGCTCTGTAAGCTCCTGTTTAACCTTTTCTATATTCGCAGTTGGCTTATCAATTTTATTGATTGCAACAATAATAGGAACCTCAGCCGCCTTGGCATGGCTAATGGCTTCAACGGTTTGCGGTTTAATTCCGTCATCAGCCGCCACTACCAAAATCGCAATATCTGTAACGCTTGCT
>CAJUEF010000002.1:27533-28103 GCA_910585035.1 uncultured Christensenellaceae bacterium
CTCTCATAGAAGTAAATGCTTCATGGCCCGGGGTATCAAGGAATGTAATTTTGCGCTCGTCAATTTCAACTGAATAAGCACCTATATGCTGAGTAATACCTCCTGCCTCTCCGGCGGTAACCTTTGTTGTTCTTATTGCATCCAGCAAAGATGTTTTACCGTGGTCAACATGACCCATAATAGTAACAACAGGCGGACGCTTGATAAGGTCTTTTTCATCATCCTCAGCGCCTTCTTCTTCAATAAGCTTATCTTCAGAAGTTTCATAAGGAACATATTCCAGTGTAACTCCAAATTCCTCGCATATTAGTGACGCCGTATCAAAATCTATTTCCTGGTTAATTGTAGCCAGTATGCCTAAAATCATAAGCTGCTTAATAATGGAAGCGCTTGGTCTTCCGATTTTTTCAGATAATTCTTTAACCGTAAATTTTTCCGTATTAACAACTGCATGAGAAATAACTACAGGCTCAGCTTTAACAACAGGCTTTTTCTTCATCTTGCGGCTTCTAACTCTTTCATCGTCATACATTGCCGCTCCGGTCTGTTTAATCATCTGTTTTTTATTTT
>CAJUEF010000002.1:28113-31677 GCA_910585035.1 uncultured Christensenellaceae bacterium
AATCACGTCTTCTACCGCACTGCAATCGAAAAAGTTTTTCTTTGGATCATAGTTGCTCACCTTTTCCTTTTCCTGAACAGGTGCAATAGAAGAAGAAACAGATTTAGAACCTGGGCGTCCGTTATTGTTTCGGTTATAACTCGGCGCAGATCTTCTCTCATTATTTGTTTTTTGTCTGTCATTGCCATGGGGTTTTGATTGCTCAGATACAGATTTTCCGGCAGGCTTTATTTTATTAATAGGAGGCTTTTTCTCTGTTGCAGGGCTTGCCTTAACCTCCTGTTTAGTCTCTGGCGCAGCAGGCTTGTTATTAAGTGATACAACATTGGCATTCACTTTTGAAACAGCATCTTCCGTCTTTTCCTCCCGCTTTATTGTTTGTTCCAGCCTTCTCATTCTCTGTATTACCTCAGAGGTTTTTACCTGATCTGCCTTTATTCTTTTAATTATCTCTGAGCTTTCTTCATTTAGCGCTTTTGCATACTCGTTTAATTTTGACATAAATTCCTTCTCCTGATTAATCCAAATTTTCTAAAATTACTCTTATCAAGCCTTCGTCCTTAACGCATATAACCCTAACATTTGGTTTTCCAACAGCATCGGCTATTTCTCCGCAAGGAAGCTCAATATATTTTACACCGGCTGACTTACAAGCCGATATATATTTATCCTTTGTGTTTTCAGACGCTCCTGCGTCAATAATTACCAGCTTTTTACATTTATATTTTAAATCCTTTAAAACAGATTGCCCGTAGGAAAGTTTTCCCATTTTTTTAGAAAAGCCTAAATATGTTTTAACCTTACAAAGATTCATATTCTTCCTTTAACTGTTC
Source organism: uncultured Christensenellaceae bacterium (assembly GCA_910585035.1). Taxonomy (GTDB): domain Bacteria; phylum Bacillota; class Clostridia; order Christensenellales; family MGBC116941; genus MGBC116941. The sequence goes on from CAJUEF010000002.1 coordinate 28,947, forward strand.
CAGCAGTTCTTCACCTACATAAACTTCAAGAGCCCTTGACAAAGCATTTGACTTTATGCTTTTTTTAAAACATTCAGGTTTATGGCAAAGATATGCCCCGCGGCCGTTTGCCTTACCTGTATAGTCAATTTTAACATTACCGCTTGTGTCTCTTACAACCCTTATAAGCTCTTTTTTTTCCTTTCGTTCATTACAGCCAATACACATTCTCATTGGCGGTTTTTTTGTCTTCATTCTGTTTCCTCAATGTCTCCTAAAATTTCATCGCTGTCAAGCTCTATATCCAAATCTTCATCTATTTCATCAAGCACAGGAATGTTTATATCCATCTCTGGAGTTTCATCCGCTTTTGTGTTTACATTTGTATTATTATCATCTTCAAAACTTGCCTCAGCTTCACTTTTAATATCTATTTTCCAGCCTGTAAGCTTTGCGGCAAGCCTTGCGTTTTGTCCTTCCTTGCCAATGGCAAGAGAAAGCTGATTGTCAGGAACTATTACCTTTGCAATCTTATCCTCAAGGTTAGGACGTACAAGCAGCACCTTTGCAGGGCTTAAAGCGTTTGAAATAAATTCAACGGGATCTTCGGAATATCTTATAACGTCTATCTTTTCTCCGCCAAGCTCGTTTACAATCATTTCCACACGCATTCCCTTGTGTCCAACACATGCGCCAAGGGAATCCACATCGCTGTCACTGGAGGTAACCGCAACTTTTGTTCTGTACCCCGCCTCTCTTGCAATGCTCTTTATCTGAACAATACCTGAGCGTATTTCCGGAACTTCAATTTCAAACATACGTTTAACAAGATACGGATGAGTTCTTGAAACCATTACCTGAGGGCCCTTGGAAGATTTACGAACCTGAAGAACATAAACTTTTATGCGTTTATTAATATAAAGCTTTTCACCGGGTATCATCTCATTAGCGCTTAAAATACCTTCAATTTTACCCAGCTCTATAAAAGCTGTGTTTCTCTCAATGCGGTGAACCGTTCCCGTTAAAATTTCATTTTCTTTTTCAATATATTCGTCATAAATTATGCCGCGCTCCGCTTCTCTTATCCTCTGTATAACAACCTGTTTCGCCATTTGGGCTGCAATACGTCCAAAAGATTTTGGAGTAATTTTATAATCAACACTGTCTCCTATACTAACATTAGGGTCTATTTTAAGAGCTTCATCAAGAGTAATCTCAGAAGCTTCATCATATATCTCTTCAACGATTGTTTTACTGCCGAAAACGTTTATCTCTCCGGTTTCTCTGTCAAAATTAATTTTAATGTTTGGATTTGGGTCATAATTCTTTCTGTAAACAGAAACAAGAGCCACCTCAATGGCATCAATTAATACCTCTTTATCAATTCCTCTTTCTTCTTCGATTGCATCAAGTGCTTCGATTAGCTCGTTACTCATTAAAATTACTCCTTAACTAAAAACTTACATATTGTTTAATAACGGATATAACTTCCCGCGGAATGGAAATCTTTTTGGTCTTAACCCTTATGGTTATCTTATCTTCGTCATAATATTCTAAAATTCCTATGTGCTTTGATTTTCCCTCAAAAGCCTTGTATAGCCTAACGTCTATTTCTTTACCCATATTGCGCTTATAATCATTATCGTTTCTTAATTCCCTGTCTGCTCCCGGGGAAGATACGCACAGCATATAAGCGTCCTTAATAACATCTGCCTCGTCAATAAGAGGTTCAACGGCTCTGCTTACCTTTTCACAGTCATCCAGGTCTATTCCTTCTTCTTTATCGATAATTATATCCAGCAGATATTCTCCGCCTTCTTTTTTATATTCAACATCGTAAAGCGCATATCCAAACTCTTCAACAATGGGCTCAACAATTTCCTTAATTTTATCTGTTATTTTCAAAATCTTTACCTTTCAAAACAAAAGAGCGGGCTAGCCCACTCCTGTAATAATTGTCCTTATAGATGTATAATAACATATCCAAAGGTATCCGGATGCTTTCATAAACTCCACCACGGTTTTATTAAGCTTTGTTCTGCTTCGCAAATCCTCTATGGATATAAAAGGTTTTTTATCCCTTTCTTCAACTATTGCCTCTGCAACTGCGTCTCCAAGACCTGAAATAGCCCTGAAAGGCATTCTTATGTTATTATCCTTATCCACATAAAATTTATCGGCAAGAGACTTTTCCAAATCCACCGGCAGCATTTTATATCCCCTCATCTGCATTTCCAGAAGCATTTCCAAAAGGGTTATTTCCGCCTTGTCATTTACGGATAAGGTTTTTTGGTTATTTAATTCGTCTATTCTAAACCTGGCGTAATCCACGCCGCCCTCAAGCATTTGACAGTTAAAATCATTAATATTGCGGCTGAAATATGCAGCGTAATAATATTCAGGCTTATGCACTTTAAACCAGGCAATTCTAAAAGCCATCATAACATATGCCGCCGCATGTGCCTTTGGAAACATATAACCTATTTTCCTGCAGCTTTCTATATACCAATCGGCAACATTGGCATTCTCCATAGCTTTTATATACTCTTCAGAAAGCTGTTTACCCTTACCCTTTCTCACCTTTTCCATTATATCAAAAGCAATTTTGGCATCCACACCTATTTTAATAAGATAATTCATAATATCGTCTCTTGTACATATTGCGTCACTAAGAGTGCATACTCCTTTTTTAACCAAATCCTGTGCGTTGTTTGTCCAAACATCAGTGCCGTGAGAAAGCCCTGATATACGC
>CAJUEF010000002.1:31687-39539 GCA_910585035.1 uncultured Christensenellaceae bacterium
AGCTCTGCCATCGTCTTTGGCATTGTGTCCACAAGAACACCGCGAACAAAAGGCGTTCCAAATTCCGGAATGCCAAAAGTGCCAACCTTGGAATTTATGTCCTTTTCACAAAGTCCAAGTGCCTTTGTGGATGAAAATATACTCATTGTTTCTTTATCGTCAAGAGGAATTTCTTTTGGGTCAATGCCTGTTGCATCCTCTAATGCCCTTAGCATAGTAGGGTCATCATGACCAAGGGCGTCAACTTTAACCAAAATGTCGTGCATACTGTTAAAATCAAAGTGAGTAGTTACAACTCCCTTTTCCTTACTGTCTGCAGGATGCTGGATAGGAGTAAAATCATAAACCTCATATTTTTTAGGAACAATAACAATGCCGCCGGGATGCTGCCCTGTGGTGCGCTTAACGCCAACACAGCCGGATACCAGCCAATTTCGGTATGCATCATTAAATATAAGTTCCTTTTCCTCCTCATATTTGCGCACAAAACCATAAGCCGTTTTATCCTGCAAAGTGCTTACGGTTCCTGCTCTGAATACATGTCCTTCACCAAATAAATCTTCTATGTACTTATGTGCCTTTGGCTGGTATTCTCCGGAAAAGTTAAGGTCAATATCAGGCACCTTGTCTCCCTCAAAACCAAGGAACACCTCAAAAGGTATGTCATATCCATCCTTAAAAAGCGGCTGTCCGCAGCTTTCGCAAACTCTGTCAGGTAAATCCTTGCCGCAGGGATATTTGTCAGTATCAACATCAAAATAAGTGGTTTTACAATGTTTACATATGTAATGAGGCGCAAGAGGATTAACCTCGGTAATACCTGATAAATAGGCCACAAAAGAAGAACCTACAGAGCCTCTTGAACCTACCAAATATCCGTCATCCATAGACTTTTTAACAAGCTTTTGAGCAATCAGGTAAAGAACAGCATAGCCGTATTTATTAATGGAATTTAGCTCTTTATCTATTCTTTTCTGAACAACCTCAGGTATATTTTCGCCGTAAAGCTCGTAAGCTCTGTTATATGTAAGAGAGGTTATTTCATCTTCTGCTCCTTCAATAGTAGGGGTATATGTTTCCCCATCTAAAAAAGGCCTGTCTACATTGCACATGTCCGCTATTAGATTAGTGTTATCTATAACAACCTCTTTGGCAATATCGCTGCCCATATATGAAAATTCCTTAAGCATTTCATCGGTTGTTCTAAAATATATAGGCGTGTCGTTATCTCCGTCCTTATATCCAAGCCCCGCCATCAATACCTGGCGGAAAATCTGGTCTTCCTTATTTATAAAGTGGGCGTCACAGGTTGCAGCAACCGGCTTGCCAAGCTCTTTTCCCAGTTTATATATACCCATATTTATCTGCTGTAACTCTTTTTCAGACTGTACCTTGCCCTGTCTTACAAGAAACATATTGTTTCCCGTTGGCTGAATTTCCAAATAGTCGTAAAACTCAGCTATCTTTTTTATTTCATCAGCAGATTTTTTATTTATAATGCTTCTGTAGAGTTCTCCCCGCTCGCAAGCGCTTCCAACAAGCAATCCCTTCCTATGCTGCTTTAAAATACTCTTTGGAATTCTTGGTTTTTTATAAAAGTAATCCAAATGAGAAACGGAAACAAGTCTGTATAAATTTCTTAATCCCTCAATATCCTTTGCCAGCAAAATAACGTGGTAAACGTCTCCGCCAACCTCGCCGCCATTTTTTGTACACCACCGGTTAACCTCATGCAGCAAAGACAAGCCTTGTTCCCTTAACATTTCAATAAGCTTTATAAGCAGCTCTCCTGTTGCCTTGGCATCATGGTCTGCACGATGATGATTTTCCAAAATAATGGAAAAGTGCTTTGTCAGCGTATCCAGCTTGTGATTTTTTAAATCAGGCAGCAGCACTCTGCTAAGTGAAAGAGTGTCAAGCACAGGCATTGTAAATCTGTTTTGCTTATCATTATAATATATAAATCCTGTGTCAAAACCGGCGTTGTGAGCGGATAAATTACATCCCTTGCAAAACTCGTAAAAGCTGTCCAGCACATCGTCAATAAGCGGCGCATCCTTTACCATTTCATTGGTAATACCTGTAATCTTGGTTATTTTAGGAGAAATCTGTTTTTGAGGATTGACAAGACTGTGAAACATTTCACAAATTTCTCCGTTTTTTATTTTCACAGCTCCTATTTCTGTTATCTTTTCAGTGAGAAAGTCCAGCCCTGTCGTTTCAATATCAAATACAACAATATCTTTATCAAGGCTGCTGTCATCACACTTTGATACAAACTGGTTCTCGTCGTCTAAAAGATAACCTTCCACGCCGTAAATAATTTTTATATCCTTGCCTTTTGCCGTAAAATATGCTTCAGGAAAGCTTTGCACCACGCCGTGATCCGTAATTGCAAGCGCCTTATGTCCAAAGCTTTCCGCCAGCTTTATCATCTTTTTTATATCTATAATGCCATCCATAGAGCTCATTTGAGTATGGAGATGCAGCTCCGTGCGTTTTCCAATTTCACAGGTATCTCTCCGCACCTTAGGATTTACAGATTTTTCTATCCCAAGTACGCTAATAAAGTTTGTGCCTGTGTAGTTGTCTGTAGCATAATTTCCGTAAATAGTAACATAAGCGCTTTTAAGAGCTCCTTTAAGTCCGCAGGCTTCTATATCGGCAGTGTTAGTATAAAGCTTAACATTGGCAGCTCCCGTTTCATCCTTAATACCAAATTTTAAAGATGTCTTTCCGCTTTGCGGAAAATCCCGGGAGTCAACCGCAAAAATTTCTCCGGTAACTTTTACTTTACCAAAGGTTAAATCCTGCACTTTAACATCTTTTATTTTATAAGTTTTACCATAAAGTAAATTATCATTTTGCTCTTTTGGTTTTGTCCTTGCAGTCTTTACCGCCGGCTTCTTACTCTCCTGTACTTCCAGCTCAAGAAAAAGAGAATTTTCAAACATGTCTTCAAATTTTTTACAAACCGTTTTTATCCATTCCCCGCAGAGCACATTTTCTTCAGCATTTTCAGGCACTTTAACTGTATATCCGTTTTCATTTTTTAAAACATTAATATAATTGCCAAGATTACCATTAACAGAAGTTATAAGGTCAAACAAAAAATCACTGTTGTCCTGTGACAGAAAAACATCGTAACAGGAAAAATGAATGTTAAAATTAACATTCATTTTAAGCTTAACAGAAAGCGCAGACGATATTTTTTTTATTTGAGACACAGGTATCAGTTCCCCTGCTTCAACTATTCCTTGAACTGTGTTTGTTTTTTTCGACGCAACTACGTCTTTAATATGTATTTTAGCTTTATCCAGTCCGTATTCCTTTAAAATTTCTTCAATCATTTTATTTGTTTTCGTTCCTCATCCAACATTTTTCTGATTTCATCCATAAATTCACCGGTTCCGTTTCCGTTTTTACATGTTTTATAAACCTGTCCGTTTTTAAAAATAACAAAACTGCCCTTGCCCCCTGCAATACCTATATCAGCAGACTTAGCTTCTCCGGGACCGTTAACAACACACCCCATAACAGCTATTGTAATATTATCCTTGACATCGGAAAACTCCCGTTCTATCATTTCCGCTATTCTTTGAACGTCAATACCCGTTCTTGCGCAGGTAGGACAGCTGACAACATTTACGCCCTCATCTATAAGCCCGCATGCTTTCAGAATCCTTTTCGCTATAACAGGCTCTCTTTCAGGGCTGCCGGTAACAGAAATTCTAACTGTATCGCCTATTCCTCTAAGAAGAAGGCTTCCAACGCCTACAGAGCTTTTTATAACGCTGTTTTCCAAAGTGCCTGCCTCTGTCACTCCAAGATGCAGAGGATATTCGCACTTAGAGGATATTAACTCATAGCTCTTCACCATTGTAGGAACATCTGAGCATTTTACGGATATACATATATCGTCAAAGCCGCTTTCTTCTAAAATCCTAACATTGCGAAGAGCAGCTTCAACCATAGATTTTTCGTTTACTCCTCCGTATGTATTCAGTAAATCTAAAGGCACAGAGCCGCTATTTGCCCCCACTCTTATGGGTATTCCCGCATTTTTAGCCGCCCTGCTCACTTCTCTTACCTTTTCTTTCCCTCCAATATTTCCCGGGTTAATCCTTATTTTATGAATTCCTGCTTCTATAGCGGAAACAGCTATTTTGTAATCAAAATGTATATCTCCGATTATAGGCACGCTGCATCTTGAAATTATCTCTTTTAAAGGTTCAATACAATCCATATCATAAATAGAAATGCGCACCAGGTCACAGCCGTTTTTAACAAGAGCTTCAGTCTGTCTGACCGTTGCTTCAACGTCCTTAGTATCAGTATTTGTCATACTTTGAACGGCAATTTTGCTGCCGCCGCCTATAGGCACTCCGCCTATATTAATACGCTTTGTCATAGGCTATTACCTCACAAATATATTTAGCACATCGTTAAACATAAGCAGCAGCATAACTCCGAATAAAATAACAAATCCGCCAAAATGTATCTTGCTTTCCAGTTCTCTGTCAATAGGGTGCTTAGTTGCAGCTTCGTAAAAACAAAATATTAACCGTCCCCCGTCAAGGGCTGGTATAGGAAGCAAGTTCATTATGCCAAGGCTAAAGCTTATTAGCACAGCAATTCTAAGCACGGTATAAAGCCCGTAATTAACGGAAGTTCCAAGAACGTCAATAATTGCAATAGTTCCTCCCATATCTTCAAGGGGCTGGGTTCTTGTAAACAATCCTTTCAGAGCTGAAAAGGTATCATAGGCAATTGCGTAACCCCACCTGATTGATTTTCCAAAAGCATTTACAATACTGTATTTTTGCACGTTAGCCATTGAAATTCCTATTTGTCCGTTGCTGTCAAAAGGAATATTAAAAAACATAGGCTGACCGTTTCGCTCAACAGTAATTCTTGCCGTCTCACCCTGATTTTTTAACGTATAAAGCTTTCCGCTTACCTCCATGGAAAACACTGTGCTTCTTCCGTTAACGTCTGTAATAACATCCCCTGCCTGCAAGCCTGCAGCCATTGCGTTGCTGTTTTCCGACACCTTTGATATAGTGGAATTTACTTCTCCTTGGGTACACAGCAAAAACATGGATATAAGAATAGCAGTAACGATATTAAAAACAGGACCGGCAAGTATAGTAGCTATCCTCTTTGACACACTCACATTGTTCATAGCGCTAGGGCTGTCGCTTTCCTCATCCTCTCCCTCAAAAGCAGTAAATCCGCCAAGAGGAAGGCACCTTACAGAATATATCGTGCCGTTTTTTTCCGTAGACCATATTTTAGGACCAAAGCCAATGGCAAATTCCAAAACCCCTATTCCGCATTTTTTTCCAACAATATAATGTCCAAATTCATGAATACACACAAGAACGCTCATAAACAAAAGACCAAAAATTATTTTTAAAACAATATCCATTCCTTCACCTCTCATTCATTATACACGTATTATATGAATAATTTGTTATTATAATTCGACAAGACTTTTATAATCAGCAATAATTTTATCCATAATCATATTGTGAGTATGATGAATGTTTTCCAAATTAAGATCTTCGTCCTCAAAACTGTTAAGGCCGTATTCCACCAACTTTGGTATATCTGTAAATTTAATCTGCTCCTGTAAAAAAAGGCTGACAGCAGCTTCATTTGCTGCATTTAATGCAGTAAGAGCAAGTCCACCTTTTTTTAATCCCTCAAAAGCAAAGGAGAGACATGGAAACCTTTTTAAGTCAGGCTTTTCAAAATGCAAGCTTCCTATATTCGATAAATCCAGCCTTTTTACCTGCGTGTTTTTTATTCTGTCAGGATAAGTCATCGCATATTGAATAGGAATACGCATATCAGCATTGCCAAGCTGAGCCATAACGCTGCCGTCAATAAATTCCACCATACTGTGAATAATACTCTCTCTATGCACAAGTACTTTTATATTTTCAGGGCTTATATTAAAAAGACGAACAGCCTCAATAACCTCAAGACCTTTATTCATAAGGGTTGCGCTGTCAATGGTTATCTTTTTGCCCATAGACCAATTAGGATGCTTTAACGCCATTTCTAAAGTTATATCCTTAAATTCACATGCAGGCTTTTCCCTAAAAGGTCCCCCCGAAGCCGTTATAATTATTTTATCTATTTCCTTTTTTTTATTGCCGTTTATACACTGAAATATGGCGCTGTGCTCGCTATCTATTGGTAAAAGCTCCGTTTTATTTTCACTTATAAGCTCTCCGCCGCAAACTAGCGCTTCTTTATTGGCAAGTCCCACTCTTTTAGAACTTTTAAGAGCCTCTAAAAAAGAATCCAGCCCGGCCATTCCAACAATAGCGCATATAACCATATCCGCCTTTTCACTCGCGGCCAGCCTTGCAGCTTCAATCCCACTAATTACTTTAACGCTTAAAGGAAGATTATCTCTCACAGCTTTATATTTGCTTTCATCAGCAATACCTACAAGTGAAGGATTAAATTCCTTAGCCTGTTTTATAAGCAGCTCATGATTGCTTCCGGCAATAAGCCCGTAAACATCAAAATCCTGTCTGTTATTTCTTATTATATCCAGGGTTTGAGTTCCTATTGAGCCGGTACTTCCTAAAATAGTAACCTTCAATTAAATTCCCCCCAGCATTTTAAACACCGTCATTAAAATGTAACAAATCGGCAGACAGAAAAATATACTGTCCAGTCTGTCCATTATTCCACCATGTCCGGGTATAAGATTACTGTAATCCTTTATGCCGCATATACGCTTTATCATTGACGCCGTTAAATCGCCAAACTGAGCAAATATTCCACAAACAACCCCAAGACTAATGATAAACCCAAAAGGAATTTTAGCACTTAAAACAACAGGAAGTAAAAAATAAAGAGCAACAGACATTACAACAGAGCCAAAAAATCCCCCGACAGAGCCTTCAATAGTTTTTTTAGGACTTACGGTGGGGCTTAACTTGTGCTTACCAAAATAACTTCCTGCAAAATAAGCAAAAATATCCGTGGCAATACAACAAAGTATAATAGATATTAACAGTGAAAATCCAAAATCCAAATTGTTCTCTGTAATCAAAATCGGACACACAAAAGACACCATAAGACAAGGGTATATAAACTGTAAATTAGAATAGAGCATTTCTTCATCCACTTTTTTGCGTATAATAAAATAACAAAAGTTAAGATAAACGCAAATTCCAAGAAGCAAAAAAATGCCCGTGTTGTTAAACAACAAGTATGCCGGAATTAACAGCATCATAAATACATGCCCAAAAACAGGACTGGATTTTATCCCCCCCTGCTTAAAAGCGTTATTTACTTCATATATACACATATTGCCTAAAACAAATATAAGCGCCATAAATCCTGTTGTTTTAAACATAAGAAAAATTATCACTATAGCGGCAAATATAGCACCGTAAAAAATCCTTTTAGCTAGCATAATTATTTCACCTTGCCAAAGCGCCTTTTGCGCTTACTAAACTCCTCTAATGCACAAATATATTCTTCTTTTGTAAAATCAGGCCATAAAGTATCCACAAACACAAATTCAGCATAGGCGCACTGCCACAGCAAAAAATTGCTTATTCTTATATCCCCGCCGGTTCGAATAAGCAAATCCAGCTCCGGAAGCCCAGACGTATAAAGATTTTCTTCCAGCATTTCTTTTGTAACAGTTTCGTTTTTACCTGCATTTATGTTTTCTATACATTTGTTACATGCATTAAGTATTTCATCCTGGCCTCCGTAATTAATAGCAAATGATAAAACCATCCCTGTGTTATTCTTGCTCTTTTTCATAGAGTCATCAATTATAGAGTTAAGCTCATCGTCTAGCTTTGACCTGTCG
>CAJUEF010000002.1:39549-42614 GCA_910585035.1 uncultured Christensenellaceae bacterium
CTTCGCAAAGCTCAGGGGTTTCTTTAACAAAATATTTGCGAAAAAGAGCCATTAAAAACCCCACCTCTTCTTTAGGGCGCTGCCAATTTTCCGTTGAAAAAGCATAAAGGGTTAAAGCCTTAATACCGCAGTTAGAGCTGTAGCGAACAATTTCTCTTATTGTTTCCACTCCAACCTGGTGTCCTGCGGTGCGTATTATATTTCGTTTAGTTGCCCATCTTCCGTTTCCATCCATAATTATAGCAACGTGATTAGGGATTTTTTCCGCCATATTTCCTCCTGTTACAAAAAACCCAAAGCTAACGGCTTTGGGAAATTGTTTTAAAAGCTGATACAGTCAGTTCAACGCTACCGTCTTTCCCCTGCCGCTGTCTAACAACTCTATAACTGTCAGTATCAATATTATCTTTAAATCTGGAATTGTATTTAACAACCGTATAACGTAATTTTAGTTTTTGTAATTCAATCTCTGCATTTTCTAAAGGCAGCCCAATAAAACTATACATTTAAAACTTCTTTTTCCTTTTCAGCAAGCACAGAATCAATTTCTTTAATAGCTTTATCTGTAACCTTTTGAATGCTTTCTTCATCGTCAGAAAGCTGATCTTCTGTTAAAAGTCCGTCTTTTTTTTCTTTTTTCAAAAGCTCATTTTTATCTCTTCTAATAGAACGCACTGCAACCTTTGCCTCTTCTCCGCGGCTCTTTACCTGTTTAACAATTTCTTTACGTCTTTCTTCAGTAAGTTCAGGAAAAGTCAGTCTTACAACCTTTCCATCGTTAGAAGGAGTAAGCCCTAAATCAGATGCTAAAATAGCTTTTTCCAAAACAGGAATTGATGAAGGGTCATATGGAGATATAACAAGCAGCCGTGGTTCAGGGGATGAAATGTTGCCTACCTGGTTAACAGGCACACTGGTTCCGTAATAATCCACAGTAATTCTATCCAGAACCTTTGGATTAGCTTTACCGGCGCGAATGCTGTTCAAGTCTCTCCTTAAAGCTTCAACAGATTTATCCATCTTTTCTTTACAGCTGTCAATAATTTCTTTAGACATATAATTCACCTCTTAAGGGTATTTTACCTTAAAACCCAATTAAAAACAATAGAAAATATACTACTTTATTATAGTTCCGTAGCTTTCGCCCGTAATCGCTTTTTTAATACTTTCTCTATCATTTAATCCAAACACAATAATAGGAATATTATTGTCCATACACATGGTTATAGCAGTGGTATCCATAGCAGTAAGACCTTTATTAATAACGTCTAAATAATTAATTTCGTCATATTTAACTGCATTTTTATCTTTATTTGGATCTGCCGTGTATATTCCATCAACATTTTTTGCAAGCAAAATAACCTCTGCCTCAATTTCGGCAGCTCTAAGAGCAGCGGTTGTATCAGTGCTGAAAAACGAGTTTCCAATGCCGCATGCAAAAATAACAATTCTGCTTTTTTCCAAATGACGAATGGCTTTTCTTCTTATGTAAGGCTCTGCAATTTCTTTCATTTCAATAGCAGTCTGCACTCTAACATCAACTCCCAAATTCTCCAGTGCATCCTGAAGTGCAAGGGAATTCATAACTGTTGCCAGCATACCCATATGGTCCGCCGTTGTCCTGTCCATACCAACACCGTCGCGTCCTCTCCAAAAATTACCGCCGCCTACAACAATAGATATTTGAACACCCATTTTTGAAATGTCATATATATCATGAGCAACTCTTTCAACAGTGCTTGTACTTATTCCAAATCCCTTTTCTCCTGCCAGTGCTTCTCCGCTCAGTTTTAGAATAACTCTTTTATATTTTGCTTTTTCCATAACCATTCATCCTCCGAAAAAAAAGGACACTAAAAGTGTCCTTAGTTAATTATTTTCCCATCTGCTCCATAACTTCGGCAGCGAAATCGTCAGATTTCTTTTCAAGGCCTTCGCCCATTTCAAATCTAACAAATCTTCTGATGGAAATATTTTCACCGATAGTCGCAATCTGCTCTTTAACCATTTGGTCAATAGTCTTGTCCGGATCTTTAACAAACGGCTGATCCATAAGACAGATTTCTTTATAATATTTTTCAATTCTGCCCTCAACCATTTTTTCAACTATATTCTCAGGTTTTCCTTCTCCAAGAGCCTGCTTTTTAAGAAATTCTCTTTCCTTTTGAACAACGCTCTCGTCAACCTCTTCTTTTCTTACATACATTGGGTTAGCAGCCGCAATGTGCATTGCAATATCATGAACAAAATCCTTAAATGCAGGAGTTTTTGCAACAAAGTCTGTTTCGCAGTTTACTTCAACTAAAACGCCGATTCTTCCACCCATGTGAATATAAGAATCAACAACGCCTTCAGATGCAATTCTGCCTGCTTTCTTGGCAGCCTTTGCAAGACCCTTTTCACGAAGAGCTTCGGCAGCCTTTTCCATATTGCCGTCACATTCAGTCAAAGCCTTTTTACAATCCATCATGCCGGCGCCGGTCATCTCTCTTAATTCTTTTACCTGTTGTGCAGTAACCATTTTTATTTCCTCCAAATCAAAGTTTTACTCTAAAAATGGGAAGAAACCAATCTTCCCATTTACAATAATGTCAATAGCTAATTATGCAAGTTCCTGCTGAACTTCTTCTTCATTTCCCTCTGAGGAAGCCTGTGCCATCTGCTCGCCTTGTCTTGCTTCAATAACAGCATCGGCAATCTTACCGGCAATAAGCTTAACGGCACGAATGGCATCGTCATTACCAGGAATAGGATAATCAATTTCATCAGGGTCACAGTTTGTATCTATAATAGCTACTACCGGAATACCAAGAGTATGAGCTTCAGCAATAGCAATTCTTTCTTTCTTAGGATCAACTACAAAAAGTGCGTCCGGAAGCTTCTTCATTTCACGAATACCGCCAAGATTTTTAAGCAGCTTTTCCTTTTCAAGGTTAAGCTTTAAAACCTCTTTTTTAGGAAGCATTGCCATTTCTCCACCTGCTTCCATTGCCTCAATTTCAGTAAGTCTTGCAATTCTTGTTCTTATTGTCTTAAAGTTGGTAAGCATACCGCCCAGCCAGCGG
>CAJUEF010000002.1:42624-46655 GCA_910585035.1 uncultured Christensenellaceae bacterium
ATTAACATGAAACATTCCGCAGCGAACAGCTTCCTGCTCAATGCTCTCCTGAGCTTGTTTTTTAGTTCCGACAAAAAGAATTGTTTTATTCTCATCATCCATAAGCTGGCGAACAAAAAGATAAGCTTCTTCAAGCTTTTTAACGCTCTTTTGCAGATCAATGATATAAATACCGTTTCTCTCTGTAAAAATGAATTCCTTCATTTTAGGGTTCCATCTGCGTGTCTGGTGACCAAAGTGAACACCAGCTTCAAGTAACTGTTTCATTGAAATAACTGACATATTTCTTTCCTCCTGATTTGTTATTCCTCCTGAAAGATTAAAAATTACTACCTTGCGGCACAAGCAATTCCATGACTTTCAGTGTGTTTTTCTAAAAAATTATACCACAAACAGCCATTCATTACAATAATTATTTAAAAAAATTATGTATTTTTTGCTGTTAAAGCCCATCAATGTAACTTTGAAGTATAATAACAGCCGCAATTTTATCCACAACCTTGCGGCGTTTTTTTCTGGAAACGTCCGCTCCAACCAGCATACGCTCCGCGCTGACTGTAGTCAGCCTTTCATCCCAGAAGATAACATTGCATCCGCTTTTTTCTTTCAACCGCTGCCCTATCGCCTTTATTTTATCGCACATAGGACCGTATGTTCCGTTCATATTTCTCGGAAGCCCTACCACGTAGGACACCGGTTGAAATTTTTTCGACAAACTTATTATATAGTCAATATCTGCTTCGTCGTCACCTGTGACATTATAACTCTCAATCCCTTGAGCAGTCATATTCAGAGCATCGCTTACAGCAATTCCTATTCTCTTGGTCCCTATATCAAGTCCTATATATCTTGTCATTACAGCACCTTTATACAAAACTCAGGACAAGCACCGCCGCAATAACCGCAAAGTACACATTTGCTGTAATCCACACAGGCTTTGCCGTCTTTTATACTTAGAGCGCATTGTCCACAGCGCTTGGTGCAGCTTCCACATCCTGTACACCACTGTTCAATATGCAGTCTCTTATCCCTTATATCTGCTCCTGTCTTTTGAGCTCCTTCTTTATCTCCGCTTATGTATTTAATATTATAGTCTATTTCACTTTTACTTGCCATTCCTATTGCAAGCGCATCCAAAAATCCACACCCAAGAGCATAATCAAGTGCTTCCTCCCTGCTTTTTATAAGGTTTCCGCCCCCCATAACCTTCATTCCGTAAATGCCCTTTCCCATATTATGAGCGCCTATAAGAACCTGCTCCATATCCTCCCTTGTGCCGTCCTCAATCCCAATTCCCGTTACATTTATAAGAGGATGAATAATTTCAATTTCATCATATTTGATGGCTCCCAAAACTCCTGAAATGCGGTGAGTGGATAAACCAACATGACCAATGTATCCCTTTTGCTTTTGTTCCAGATAATATTCAAGAGCTGCCATGTGACCCTTTATTGTGTGTTCACTTTCCTGTTCATGCATTAAAAAAACGTCTATATAATCTCTTCCTATGCCTTTAAACGCTTCTTCCAAAGCGCTTTTTGCCCCATTTCTGTCAAAAGCATAGGATTTTGAAATTATAAACGCATCTTTTTTTGCAACAGGTTTAAGATACTCATAGGTTTTGTAATATTGAGCGGTATCAAATGCCGTAATCCCCATATCATAAGCATAATTAAGCAAGGATGCTCCACTACCTATGCTCATGTTTTTTTGCAAAGGTCCAAGAGTTAAAGTACCGTAAATAAGCCTTGAAACCTCTGCACCACTGATGCCAAGCTTTCTTTTTTCCATTATTTGTTACTTTCTAAATAAAAGCGAACAAGCTCTTCCAGCAGCTCGTCTCTGTCAAATTTACGTATAAGACCTCTGGCATTATTATGGCTTGTAATATAAGTTGGGTCTCCGGAGATAATATATCCAACAATCTGAGAAATTGAATCGTATCCCTTTTCCATAAGAGCGTCGTCTACTATATTGAATATCTCCCTTATCATCCTGGCATTTTCTTTTTCAATTGAAAATTGTATCGTGTTGCTTGAAACCTTTTTTTCTGAATCAGACACTTCCCTTTTCTCCTTTTTCTTTAGCCGTGTTTGTTACATATTTTATTTATGTATTATAAATACATTATATCCTAAATATATATTTTTTACAATCAATTTGTAGTAATAAGCGAAAAAACATATTTTATTATCGGTCTTATAATAACAAACACAGGAACAGCGAGAACTATTCCCCAAATACCAAAAAGGCCATACCCCAGTATCATCGCCAAAATACCAAAGATAGGATGCACATTAACACTGTTTCCAATGGTACGGGGCGTTAGTATACTTGCGGCTAACTGAAATAAAATCAATATTACCAGCACTACATACCAAAGCTGCCAGCCGTGGTTAGAAGCAACTATTATTGCCGGTATTCCACCAATAAAAGGCCCTATAAAGGGAATAAACGAACAAACCCCCATAAAAAATGACAAAAACAAAAAGCTTTCCAAATCTATAACTGCAAAACACATAAGAGAAACCCCCATGCATATAAGAGCAATAAAAAAATAGCCGTAAATATAGGTATTTATGCCAATATATATCTCTTTTAACAAATGGTATGCAACGCCTTTATGTTTTTGCGGAATGATATAGTCTATGGTTCTTTGAATATCCCTTCTGTCCCGAAGCACATAAAAAGCAAAAATAGGCGTTAAAAAAATCACATAAAGCCATTTTACTGCTCCGCCCATAAAGCTGATTATCCTTTGAACGCTGATTATTTCCGAAATAAAATTGTTTATTCCTTCTGTTATAATATCCAGAATCCCAAGAGTATAAAATATTTTGGAAATTCCCAGCCTGTTTTGAATACCCATCATAAGGGAAGGAAAAGAAATAAGAAATTCTTTTGCAGACTTTAAAAGAGGCACTGAGCATATGTAAAAAACGCCAAACAACCCTGCAATCAGCATGGCAACGGGTATAAAAGAACTGATGTTTTTGGAAAGTCCAAGCTCAAGCAGCCTGTTATTCATAGGAATCAGAATTGTAACCAAAAGCGCCCCGCAGAACATAGGCAGCAGCATAAAGCGTATTGTGGAAAAATATATTAATCCTATTACAAGAAGGAGAAGCCCGATAAAGTATCGGGCGTATACCTTAATATCAGTATTATCCATTTTGTATTACATAAGTCCCATTGAATGCATTTGGCGGTCAATCTTGCGTTTTGTCTTTTTAAGAACTCTGGCATTGCTCCTGTACATATCGTCCATATCAAAATCGTTATAAGCAGCAGCAACCATAAATCCGGCAAGAGCTCCTCCTATAATCATTCCAGCAGTAATTCCTCTCATTTTGCATACCTCCTAATTTATTATTACCAAGCCATCCTTCACAGAAAAATTTTCATATTCTTTCCGTTTTTGGCGAATGTCTTCATATATATTCTTTGCAATTTCAACGGATTTTACACTCCCAGTTTTTTCATCAAAAGTATATTTGCTTACAAAAGCATTTTTGCCTTTTATAACCGCTTTAATATGTTGTATATCTATCTCCGTTTTTCTTGTCTTATAGTTTTTTATCAAATATATGCGACCGTCTTCAAATCTATCCACAGATGTATACGGCAAAAAAAATTTTATCTGTAAAAAATTGCTTTTTAAAACTACAAGTCCGTCAAGCTTTTTATTTTTGCACTTCCACAAAGGATAAAGCACACTGCCAATTTTTTTACCCGAAAAATTATATATCTCAATTCCCCGTACTTCATTGCTCTTTGCCATATAAACACCTCAATTTTATTGTTTCCAGTCTGCTGAAATTTACAACAAAAAAGATGCCCTTTAAGGCATCTTTTTATATTTTAATAATTTTAAATTATAATGAAAGGGCATATTCAATTGCCTTTCTAAAACTTCCCATTGGCAAATCATCCTTACTTGTTTTTCCTTCGGGAATTTCTGTAACAATAAACGCTTTTGCACCAATTGTGCTTATAATTCCATCCTCTTCATAGTTATTGCCAATCATAAC
>CAJUEF010000002.1:46665-68323 GCA_910585035.1 uncultured Christensenellaceae bacterium
AATTTTTGCCAATATTTTTTAAAATTTCTTCATAATAGCCTATGTTTGGCTTGCAGTAACTGGAATTTTCATAATGAGTTATGTAATCAAAATCATCTGCGTCTATTCCTATCCATGACAAACGCGTTCTCACCGCACAGCTTGGGAACACGGGATTGGAAGCAAGAACAATTGTATAACCCTTTTCTTTCAGATCCTTAATTAACGCCCCGTGATTTTCTTCCCTTAAAAGACAGCTTTTAACCTGATTAAACTCGTTAACATAAAATTCATCTATTATGCTTTTTAAAGACAGGGCATCCTCCCCAAGAACTGCTGCAAATTCTTTCCAAAATTTATCGCAGTTTGAAGATGAGCCGTCATTTTTTTGCATTGCGCCGGTTCCCTGCCATATAGCTTTTACAAATTCATCCTTACCGTATCCAAGAGGAACAATCTTTGCAGCAAGGGCTTTAAAATACCCTTTTGTAAATTCCTCCTGAGATACAGGCAGCAGCGTTCCGTCTAAATCAAATAATATAGTATCAGTCAAAGGTAACGCCTCCGTTTATTTTCCCTGCTTTGCCATATAGTCTTCAATAGCCGCCTTGATTCCCTCTTCAGCAAGGACGCTGCAGTGCATCTTAACAGGAGGAAGCCCGTCCAGCGCTTCGGCAACAGCTTTGTTGGTAAGATCGAGCGCCTCTTCAACGGTTTTGCCTATAATAAGCTCTGTAGCCATTGAACTGGTTGCAATAGCAGCAGCACATCCAAAGGTCTTGAATTTTACGTCTTTAAGAATTCCATCCTCAACCTGGATATATATTTTCATAATATCTCCGCATTTTGCATTGCCAACTGTGCCAACGCCGGAAGCGTTTTCAATTTCTCCAACATTTCTTGGATTTTGGAAATGATCCATAACCTTTTCACTATACATTTTTAACTCCTCCTTCAAGTTCATAAAGTGGTGACATCGCCCGCAAATTCTCAAGTATACCTGGCAGCACCTCTATTACATAATCAATATCCTCCATAGTGTTTCCGTCTCCAAGGCTGAAACGTATTGAGCCGTGAGCCGTCTGATGGTCCAGCCCAATACCAAGCAGCACGTGTGACGGGTCAAGAGAGCCGGAAGTACAGGCGGAACCGCTGGATGCGCAAATACCCTTTAAATCCAGATTAAGCAGCAGTGATTCTCCCTCAACATACTCAAAGCTTATATTTGCGTTAGTGCAAAGCCTCTTGTCTCTGTCTCCGTTAAGACGGACATGAGGCACGTTTTCAAAAATACCGTCAATGAGTTTATCCCTCATTTCTATCATGCGGGAAACGTGTGCGTCAAGGTTGTCGTTTGCCAGCTCCATTGCTTTACCAAGGGCAACAATCCCCGGCACGTTTTCAGTTCCCGGGCGTTTGCCTCTCTCATGGCTTCCACCTGTGGTAATGGGATTGAATTTAATTCCCTTGCGCACATATAAAAGACCAATACCCTTAGGTGCATATATTTTATGTCCGCTTATAGACATCATGTCCACATTAAGCTTATCCACGTCTATAGACACATTGCCCATTGCCTGCACAGCGTCTGTATGGAACACAATACCCTTTTCACGGCAAATGTCCCCAATTTCGTTAATAGGCTGAATTGTTCCTATTTCGTTATTTGCAAACATTATGCTAACAAAAATAGTATCAGGTCTTATGGCTTTTTTAAACGCATCCATGTCAAGTATTCCCTTTTCATCAGCAGGAACATAGGTTACCTCAAAGCCCTGCTTTGCCATTTCCTCAAAGGTATGCAGCACAGCATGATGCTCTAAAGTTGATGTAATAATGTGCTTACCCTTGCCCGCATATGCGGCGCACACTCCGCGGATAGCCATATTGTCTGATTCCGTTCCTCCCGATGTGAAGAAAATTTCAGAAGTCTGCTTGGCTCCAATTGCCTTTGCGCATTTTTCTCTTGCAGCGTCCACTGCTTTTCTTGCTTCTCTGCCCATAGCATGTATTGATGAAGCGTTTCCGAATTTATCCTTAAAATATGGCGCCATTTCGTTAAACACTTCATCTTTAACATAGCTTGTTGCGCTGTAATCCATGTAAATCATTTTTATCACCTTTAAATTAAAAATTTAATAATTGAGCATATCCTCTAAAGTCTCGCTGTCTATTACCCTGCTTATACTATTGGCAATCTTATCCCATAATATGCTCGCAACGCAGCTTTCGCATTTTCCGCATTTTTCGCCGTTTTTGCATTCCACCGGAACAGTGGGTTCTTCCACAGCGCGGATAACCTCGCCAACAGTTATTTCCCCGGGAGGACGGGAAAGCCTGTATCCGCCTTTTGGACCTCTTATGCTCTCAACAACCCCCTGCTGCCTGAGCTTTTTCATAAGCTGGTCAAGATATTGCTTGGGTATTTGCTGATTGTCTGCAATGGCTTTAATCGTAAGAGCCTGCTTGTTGTAACTAACAGCAAGCTCATAAGCCGCCAGCACAGCATATTTGCCCTTGGTGGATACCTTCATTTCTACATCCTTTCCTTTAAAGTTGAGTAATTTTATCAAGATTAATTTTATTATATTGATATTATAGCCAATTGTCAACATAAACTTACTTTTCTTTTAAGAAAAAGAAAAATACCAAAATTTTACTTCCTGCGGTAAGTTTTAATTTCCTTTTCCACTTTACTTTTTCTTTTAGAAAAAAGAAAAAGTAACAAAAAGAAAACCAACTACAGTAAAAGATATATTTCTATCTCAAAACTGTAATTGGTTTTCTCCTGTTCCACCTTTCTTTTTTCTAAAAGAAAGGTGAAAAAAAACATAATTATCAAAAAAATACTTTTATAAAAAATACATAAGGTTTTTCTTTTGCTTACTTTTCTTTTTTTCTAAAAAGAAAAGTAAAAATAAAATAAGCCTATTTATTTTTTAATATTAACGCTTTTTAACTGTATATGATTTTCTCTTGCTGCTTCTCTTTTTTCTAAAAGAGAAGCGAGAAAACTAATTATTCGGATAAATAGGGAATTTTTCACAAAGGTCTAAAACAGCCGCTTTAACCTCTGCCGTTGCTCCCTCGCCTTCCTTAATCATCTTTGTAATAAGGTCAGCGATTATGCGGCACTCGTTTTCTTTCATTCCCCTTGATGTAATTGCAGGGCTGCCTATTCTAACGCCGCTTGCAAGGAACGGACTGAGGGTTTCGTTTGGAATGGTATTCTTGTTAAGAGTTATATTAGCTCCCTCAAGAAGGTTTTGAACCTCTTTTCCGTTTTTACCAAAGGTCATAACGTCAACGAGCATAAGGTGGTTATCCGTTCCGCCGGATATAAGGCGGAAGCCGTTTTCGCTAAGCCTGTCAGCAAGAGCCTTGGCATTTTTAATAACCTGATCCTGATATTCTTTGAACTCAGGGCTGAGCGCTTCTTTTAGACAAACTGCCTTAGAAGCAATAATGTGCATTAAAGGACCGCCCTGCATTCCTGGGAACACTGCGCTGTCAATCTGCTTTGCATATTTTTCCTTGCAGAGAATAAGTCCGCCCCTTGGACCTCTGAGCGTTTTATGAGTAGTTGTAGTAACAACGTCCGCCATAGGCACAGGGCTTGGATGGTTACCGGTAACAACAAGACCTGAAATATGAGCTATATCCACAAACATATATGCGCCCACTTCATCACAAATAGCCCTTATTTTATCAAAATCAATAAATCTTGGATATGCGCTTCCTCCGGACACAATCATCTTAGGCTTTACTTCCAGCGCCTTTTTGCGAAGCTCATCATAATCTATTACTTCCGTTTCTCCGCTTACGCCATAAAAGTATGATTCATAATACTTTCCTGAAGAGTTCATCTTTCCGCCATGGGTAAGATGTCCGCCGTGGGATAAATCCATACCGAGTATACGGTCTCCGGGCTCAAGAAAAGCAAGATATACGGCAGCGTTTGCCTGTGCGCCGGAATGAGGCTGCACATTTGCGTGCTCTGCGCCAAAAAGCTCCTTTGCCCTGTCAATGGCAATTTGCTCTATTTTATCCACGTTAGCGCAGCCGCCGTAAAAACGCTTGCCCGGGTATCCTTCTGCGTACTTGTTTGTAAGATGGCTGCCCATAGCCTCCATAACAGCTTCGCTGACGATGTTTTCACTTGCAATAAGCTCAAGATGCT
Source organism: uncultured Christensenellaceae bacterium (assembly GCA_910585035.1). Taxonomy (GTDB): domain Bacteria; phylum Bacillota; class Clostridia; order Christensenellales; family MGBC116941; genus MGBC116941. The sequence goes on from CAJUEF010000002.1 coordinate 50,825, forward strand.
GCTGCTGTCTTCTTAGCTCCTGTTCCATAAAACCGGCAACTTCTTTGTCCGTCTTTCCAATCAAATTAAAATCAACCATTATTTAAGCACCCCGTTATAAAAATTTATAAATTGTTATTAATAAAATCTTCAATTCCTGACTTTGGAAGCGCGCCAACATTTTTGGCAACATCCTTCCCGTCCTTATACATTATGAAAGTAGGAATACTCATAACACCGTACTTTGATGCAATATTTGGATTTTGGTCTATATCTATCTTGCAGACCTTAACTTTATCCTTCATTTCCTCGCTTACCTGATCTAAAAGAGGAGACACCATTTTGCATGGGCCGCACCAAGTGGCAAAAAAGTCCACAAGTACTGGCTGGCTGCTTTTAAGAACCTCCTGCTCAAAATTATTTTCGTCTAAGTATAACATTTAAATTTCCTCCATTTCGTTTTTTATCAATTCGTTAAATACAAACTGTGCCATTGTAATTCCGGCAAGGGCTGGAGCAAAGCTGACGCTTGCAGGCGTCCTTTGTCCGTCTTTAGTCTTTAAGGGAAGATCAGAAGTCCAAACCGTTTTTAAAGCGGGAACTCCCTGCTCCTTTAATCCCTTTCTCATAACTTTTGCAACCGGGTCGTTAAATGTGTCAAATATATCCACAACTTGGAAGTGCGCATTTATTCTATTCCCTGCCCCCATACATGACACAAGGGGTATATTTTTATTATAGCATAATTTTGCCAAAAAAACCTTACAAGTTAAATTATCTATACAATCCAGCACATAATCGTAAGACTCAGGCAAAAATTCCTCTAAATTGTCCCTGGTTAAAAATGCCTTGCAGGTTTTGGCATTAACATCGGGATTTATCTTTAACATGTCTTCTTTCATAACGGCAACTTTATCTTTCCCAACCGTATCTATTCTGGCAACAGACTGTCTGTTTATGTTTGTAACGTCAACAACGTCCATGTCCGCAAGAAAGAAGTTTCCTATTCCTGCTCTGCAAAGAGCCATAGCGGCGTTAGAACCAACGCCGCCAACTCCAAAAACAGCTATTTTGCTTTGTGAAAGCTTTTTAAAAGCGCCCTCTCCAATAAGACGGACTGTACGGGAAAACTGCTCCATAATTATTCTTCGCTTGTTTCTTCTTCTTTTTCCACCGTCTGAATATAGAGCTCGTCAAGCTGCTCCTGTGAAATAGGAGAAGGAGCTTCAGACATAAGGCATGCGCCGCTTTGTACCTTAGGGAAAGCAATAACGTCGCGGATAGAATCCCTGCCGGCAAGTATCATAGCAAGCCTGTCAAGACCGTAAGCCATTCCGCCGTGAGGAGGAGCACCATATTTAAACGCTTCAATAAGAAAGCCAAATTTGGTTTCCATGTCTTCCTCAGTCAGTCCAAGGGCAGCAAACATCTTTCTTTGCACCTGACTGTCATGAATTCTTATACTTCCGCCGCCAATTTCCGTGCCGTTAAGAACAATGTCATAAGCCTTTGCCCTCACCTTTTCCGGAGAAGTTTCAAGCATGCTTAAATCCTCATCCTTTGGTGAAGTAAAGGGATGGTGCTTTGCAACATATCTTTTCTCGTCCTCGTCATATTCCAGCAGCGGAAAGTCCACAACCCACAGGAGATTGTATTTATTTTCGTCTATCATATTAAGCCTGCGTGCAATTTCAAGACGCAGATTTCCAAGAGAATCATACACAACCTTGTTGCAGTCAGCCATAAAGAAAATAATATCTCCGGGCCTTGCATCCATTCTATCCATAATAGCATCTATTTCTTCCTGCTTTAAGAACTTGGTTATAGGTGATTTTAATCCTTCCTCAGTAACGCTTATCCACGCAAGTCCCTTTGCACGGTAAATCTTTACATAGTCAACAAGAGAATCGATTTCCCTGCGGGCAAATTTAGGCTCACAGCCCTTAGCGTTAATAGCGCGGACACTGCCTCCGTTTTTAAGAGCGCCTGCAAACACCTTAAATTCACAGTCCTGCAATAAATCACTAAGGTCTTTAAGCTCTAAACCAAAGCGGGTATCAGGTTTGTCGCTGCCAAATCTGTCCATAGCCTCCTGGTAGGTAAGCCTTGGCAAAGGAAGCTGCACATCAATATCCAAAATATCTTTAAATACCTGTTTTATAAGCCCTTCGTTTATTGCTATAACGTCATCCACGCCAACAAAGGAAAGTTCCATATCTATTTGGGTAAATTCCGGCTGTCTGTCTGCTCTTAGATCCTCGTCTCTAAAGCACTTGGTAATCTGGTAATATCTGTCCAGACCGCTTACCATAAGAAGCTGTTTATACTGCTGCGGGCTTTGAGGCAGCGCATAGAACTCGCCGGGATGAAGTCTGCTTGGAACCACATAATCCCTTGCCCCCTCAGGCGTACTCTTTATGAGCATAGGAGTTTCAATTTCCAAAAATCCGTTTTTATCCAAATATTGTCTTGCCGTTGTCGCCAGCTTATGACGCATAATCAAATTCTTCTGCATTTCAGGACGGCGCAAATCCAAATATCTGTATTTAAGCTTAAGGCTTTCTCCAACCTTAACGTCGTCTTCAATATAGAAAGGAGGAGTCATTGCCCTTGAGAATATCTCTAAGTTTCTAACACTCACTTCAATAAGTCCTGTCTTTAGCTTTTCGTTAATAGTCTCTTCATCTCTTAAAACAATTTCGCCTTCAACAGCTATAACATATTCGTTTCTAAGCTGGTCAACCTCATCAAAATTGCTCTCCATTTTAGAGCTGTCAAAAACCACCTGCATAATTCCGCTTCTGTCTCTAAGGTCAACAAAAACAAGAGAACCAAAATCCCTTCTCTTGTTTATCCACCCCATAAGGCGCACCTTTTTCCCAACATCCTGTGTTGTAAAGTTTGCGCAGTAATCCGTTCTTCCGTATCCGTGTATCATTTAACCTATCTCCCTTGTTAAAAATATTTTTATACCGTCAAAATCATTTAAAACTACCGGAGCAACCTCTCCGTCCTCCATGTTTTTAATATCGGCCATTCCGCTTTCCAGCTCGCTGTCCCCTACTGTCAGTACATATTTAGCATTAATTTTATCGGCATATTTAAACTGAGCCTTTGTGGAACGTCCACCATGATTTATTTCACAGGTTATTCCCTCATTTTTAAGGAACTGAGAAAGCCTAAGTGCATATTTTTCACATTCTCTTCCCATAGAGCAAATATAAAGATTTAAAGGCTCGTTCTTTTGAAATTCTATCTTTTGAGCCTCCATTACAATTATAAGCCTTTCCATGCCCAGTCCAAAGCCAACAGCGCCTGTAGGCGGACCACCTATTTGCTCTATAAGCTTATCATATCGCCCTCCTCCGCAAACGGTAAAGCCGTCTGTATTCGATATGATTTCAAAAACCGTTTTAGTATAATAGTCAAGACCTCTTACTATTCTTGGGTTGACAGAATATTTTATTCCCAAAGTTTCCAAGTTTTCCTGAAGCTGTTCAAAATGCTCCTGGCACTCGTCACAAAGATAATCAAGTATTTCCGGCGCATCTTTTAGCTTTTGCTGGCATTTTTCCACCTTGCAGTCAAGTATTCTAAGAGGATTGTGGTTTAACCTGTCATTGCAAGTTTCACATAAATCGCCTTTAATGCTTTCAAGAAATTCCAAAAGCGCTTTATTGTATCTTTCCCTGCACTTCGGACATCCAATGCTGTTTATGTTCAAAGATAAATCTTTAACACCCAGCTCCTCAAATACAGAAAGGGCAAGCTGAATAACCTCTGCGTCTGTAAGAGCGCTGCTGCTGCCAAAGAATTCCACCCCAAACTGATGATGTTCTCTAAGGCGCCCCGCCTGAGCTTTTTCATATCTAAATATTGGATTATTAATGTAATACTGTTTTAAAGGAAGCTGGCTGTTAAAGAGTCCGTTTTCAATAAACATGCGGACAACTCCCGCAGTTCCTTCAGGTTTAAGCGCAACCTCACGCCCACCCTTATCGGTAAATTCATACATTTCCTTTTGCACAACGTCTGTCACTTCGCCAACAGACCTGATAAACAGCTCTTTTGCCTCAAATACAGGAGTTCTTGTTTCCAAAACTCCAAAATTGCGGCACACTTTTCTCATTGCATTTTCAATGTGCTGCCATTTATAGGATTCGGCAGGTAAAACGTCCCTGGTTCCTCTTGGTGCTTTTATCATAATAACCGTCCTTTTCTATTTATGCTGTATAAAAAAAGACCCGTCCCAGATAGGGACGAGCTTATTACCCGTGGTACCACCCTTAAAATCGCAAAATAACTTTTGCACTTTAGGTCATTTAACGCATGGATTACGGCAGCCGCTAATTCCATAGGTTTCACAGCTGCGGCTCATGAGTGTTTTTCAGTTAAAAGCTTTTATGCAGCTTCCAGCCCAGGCTGCACTCTCTGTTTAAAAGTAATTTTAACCTACTCTCTCAATCACTGCCGTTAATATTCAAAAATATATTTGAATGATATTATAATTTACCCTGCTTGTCAAGAAAATATTTATTTTGCATCCAACTATTTAGGATATTTCTATTCACTGTTAAAATCAATTTGCTAATTATATTTCCTTCATATTTTCTTTTTTGTTCTCCTCAATAATACTTTTTAAAAGGCTTGCATATTTTTCAACTGTTTGCACTGTTGTTTTATATCTTTTTACCAGCTCGGTTTTAACATATGAAATATTATGCAATTCCCTTACTGATATTTCTATAGCAGCACAAAGAGCGTTTATGCTTCTAAAGCTGCCGTCCATCCCCTTATTAAGAAGCATAACATAAATGTCAATACACTCTTTTAGCAAATCGTTGTTAAAATCCTCCGGCTCGCTTTCTTTAAAAACTTCAATAGCCTTTTGGGGACGTTTTAATTCCTTTGTGTTTTCAATTGTTGCAACAGAAACCTTCACATCCAAAATATCACCTGAAAAATATGCTGCATAAGGCTGCTCGGCATTCATAAATCTAAGTGAAGCTAAAACATCCTTTTTAATTTCGTCAGTTAAGCTTACAGAAAAAAGCGCACTTCTTAATTTCCTTTCGCATTCCTCATTCCCGACTGAACTAAGAATGCTAAAGCTAATCTTTTTTATTAAATCATCTTTATATTTTGTTCCCCACATTACCACCATTTGGCTTTCTTCATTCCATTTGGCTCTAAGCTCCTCGCAGGGCATTTCAGCAAGAGCACGCAGCCGTTTTACACAGTCTATAACAGCAACTATGGGAAGCTGGTTATAATAATCTATACTCTTTGGTTTCATTAAAGAATTAATAGCTTTAATGTAATAATAAGCTATGTAATTATCCTCATCAACTTTTAGAATATCATGAAATAAAGATAAGGATTTATTTACATTGCCTAAATTATAATTTGCAGCCGCAAGAAAAAACATATATGTTAAATCATACGAGTAATTCATAACCGCCTGCTTTACAATTCGTATAACTTCATCATGGCATTTCATATCGCAGTAAGTGCTTATAAGCTTTATAAATTCATCCTGAGTTGCGGGCTTTATTCTTAAAAGCTTTTCCTTTTGTCTGTGCAGTTCATATTTATTCTTCTGCCTGTAATAAAATAACGCCAAATTACAATTTGCAAACACGTCATACCTTTTTTTCATAAAAATTTCTTTGCAAAGTTTTATTGCTTTTTCAGGCTTTCCATCGTAAAAATATGCCATTGACAAATTGTTTTTTATAGATGTCTCATTAGGCGCATAAAAACTTAACAAACTAAAAAGTCTAACGGCTTTTTTATATTGTCCGATTTCAATAAACTCTCTGCCCTTTTTGGTAAGCCTTAACAGCTTTTTCTCTCTGTCCGTCTCCTCATTATCCTCCAGCCGGCTGACAATAAACTCTGCATATTCTGCGTGCTTTCCGTCAGGGTACATGGAAAGAAGCCTTTTAAAATATGAAACTCCCTTATCATAATTATGCATTTTCAAAAAGTTATTCCCTATTAAATAAAGAGAGGTTTCATTATGCTCTACAGATAAAGCTCTGTAAGCATATTCGTTGCTTTTATCCACCATGTCCATTCTGGAATATGCCAAAGAAAGCTCAAGAAGAACGTCAACATTTTGAGGGTCTTCCTTTAATGCTTTTTTTAATATAGGAACAGCATTGAGGTATTCACTTTTATCAATTTTTTTATAGGCAATATTAAGAAGTTTACCGGCTCCCACATCAAACTCTACAATATTGTTTTTGTTTCTATCAATCATTTAAAATTTTTCCAAGTTCCTCTTCATTAAAATTGTATTTTTCATGGCAAAAACTGCAAACTATTTGTGCACCATGATCTTCCTTTATCATTTCCTCTATGTCAGTCTTTGAAAGAGAATATAACACCTCTTCCATTCTGTCTCTGCTGCAATCACATTTATAGACGCTCTTTCTTTTATCTGAAATAACCAAATCCATATCCTGAAATATATTTTCAAGGGCCTCTTCCATTGTCATGCCCTCTGCAAGCTTACGGGTTAGCGTTGCGATTTCCTTTGCGTGATACTCCAAAATTGTAATAACATGTTCATTGCATCCGGGAAGCGGCTTTATAATAATTCCGGAGCTTGCTTTAATAGAGTAATCAACATCAACAAGCACTCCAACATAACAAAGTGAAGGGCTTTGCTCGGATACAAGCATATAAGAAGCAAAATCATCGCCTATTTCTCCTGATACAAGCTCAACAGTTCCCGTATACGGCTCTTTCATTCCTATATCTTTTACAACGGTTAAAGTTCCTTTTCCAACAGCTCCGCCGACATCAAGCTTTCCTTTATCGTTAAGGGGTAAATCCACATGAGGATTTCCGCAAAGAGCCTTAACCTCAAGGTCTCCTTTACAAACAGCAACTATTGAGCCTATAGGCCCATCACCTTTAATGGTAACGGACATTCTGTGGTTTTTCTCTTTTAGCATTGCTCCCATCATTGTAATTGCAGATATGGTTCTTCCCACCGCTGCGCTTACAACAGGTGAAAAATCATGATCTTTCCTTGCCTCCTCAACCATATCCGTAGAATTTACCGCATAAAATGAAACCATATTTTCGAATAACATACCGGTGTAAATCATTTTTTCTCCTTTATGAGCCTGCAAATAAACTGCAGTCTTTTATCTGAATTATTGTTATCATAGCTTACAGACTTCATATCCAGAATTTCAAAGTCTGTCATAGCTGCTTTTATTTCTTTTTGAGAATATATCCTTTGCTTTTGAACTTCGGTTTTCCTGGTATATCTTCCATCATCATCTTTTAAAAATATAGTCAGTTCCATTGTCACAATTTTATCCTCTAAAGAATTTTGCCAAAATATGCATGCATCGTCTCTTATATCGAAATAGCTGTTATTGCCAAGGGTATTTTTAAGCTTTTCATAACTGCTGACATCAAAGATAAGTATTCCATCCTGTTTTAAATTTTCTCTGCAGCAGCAAAGAAAATTCTCAAACTGACCGTCAACCGTAAGATAATTAATACCGTCGCAGGCGCAAACTATAACGTCAACCCTTTTATGAAGTCTGAATTTACTTATATCCTGTTTTACCAAATTAAAATGCACACCGGATTTACGCATATTTTCCCCTGCTCTTATAAGCATTTCTTCAGAAACATCTATTCCCGTTACTTTATATCCCCGCTTTGCAAGACGGCAGGTTATGCTTCCCGTGCCACAAGCCAAATCAGCAACGCTTTCCGTATTGCCTTTTGAATATTCCGTTATAGCATCATAAATGTCCTTTTCCCATTTTTCATAATCTATGTCGTCTGTAAAGTTATCATATATTATCGCCAGATTTTCATACACCGCTAATCCTCCAAATTAAGCAGCCTTGCATAAACCTCAAGACCGTAAAGCAAAGAATGTTCTTCAAAATCAAACTGATTGCTGTGCAACGGATAAACGTATTGTCCTTTTTTAATTCCAAGAAACATAAAGCAAGCAGGAATTTCTTTTTGATAAAAGCTAAAGTCCTCGGCTATCATTCTTGGTTCGAGAATGATTAAATCATCACTATCCACCGCATTCATTACCTGTCTTGTTGCCTTTTCATCGTTATTTACAGCAGGATAATGTGCATAAGGGGAATAACTGCATTTTACCCCAAAACTCTTTTCAATGCCAATTAGTCTGTCCTCAATCGCTTTATTTATATCGTCCACAACAGCATCGTCATAGGCACGGAATATCCCCTCCAGCTTTGCATTTCCGGCAATTATATTTCTGGTATCTCCCCCGGTCATTTTTCCTATTGTCACAACAGCTTTTTTAAGAGGATCCACCTCACGGCTGACAATGGTTTGAAGCTGTCCTACAAGCTGAGATGCGGCAACAATAGCGTCAACGCCAAGATGCGGAGTTGCTCCGTGGGCCGTAACTCCCTTAATATCAATATCAAATTCCGTTGTAGAAGCCATTAAATATCCAATCCTTGTTCCTACTTTCCCTTCTTCAAGAGATGGATCAAGATGTATTCCAAACATTTTGTCTATATCAGGGTTTTTTAGCGCACCGTCATCAATTATTATTTTAGCGCCGCCGGTTCCCTCTTCTCCCGGCTGAAATATAAGAACCACGTTTTGTTTAAGCAAATTTCTTCTTTCGCTTATATATCTGCCAAAAGTCAAAAGTATGGACATATGCCCGTCATGACCGCATGCATGCATCATGCCTTCGTTTTTTGATATATAATCATGACCGGTATTTTCACGCATGCAAAGGGCATCCATATCCGCCCTAAATCCTATTGTTTCCTTTGGATTTTCAGCAAAAAACACAGCTCTTATACCCGTGCCCGCAAATACATCAAGTTTATCGGGATGTAGCTTTTTAAGCTCATTCACAAGGTATTTTTGGGTTTCATATTCTTTCATGGATTCTTCAGGTATTCGGTGTAAATCCCGTCGAATTTTTCTAATATAATCAAAGTGTTTATTTATTGAAGCTCTTATATTCATGTCTTCCTCCATTTCTGTATTTATTAATAATAAACTACTTCAGTATTTATTTCAATGGAATTGACATAAACAATTATAAATGCTATATTCTTATTATATGGTTATAGTCTTTAACCATAAAGGTTACAAATACATATTTAAATAAGAGGTGCGGTTATTATCAGTATCTTAAAATAGGGTCTTTAGAACCTTTTGACCTTTAAGAAAAAGGAATTGCCGCCGAAAAAAAACCGTATCTAAAGCCGGTTTTTTTGGGGATAGAGTCAATAGCTCTGTCACTGTCATCAAATATAACTGATGGTGTGCTTATTTATCTTAAGAATAATTAATTTTAAGAATAGGCGCCATTTGGTGTCTTTTGTTTTTTAGGAGGATTAATTTGAAAAAATATAACATTGCAGTAGTCGGCGCAACAGGAATGGTTGGAAATAAATTTTTACAGGTGCTTGAAGAAAGAAAACTGCCTATAGATAATCTCCATCTTTTTGCATCTGCAAAATCTGCAGGCAAAGTGCTTAAATTTAACGGCAGCGATTACGTAGTAAAAGAGCTCACCACCGAAAGCTTTAAAGATTCCGGAATAGATATCGCTTTATTTTCTGCCGGAGGCGGCACCAGCAAAATATACGCTCCTATTGCAGCTGCATGCGGCGTAACAGTTATTGACAACAGCAGCCAGTGGCGTATGGACGACAGTGTTCCTCTTGTTGTTCCTGAAGTAAACCCTGAGGATATTTTGTCTAACAAAGGCATAATTGCAAATCCTAACTGTTCCACAATTCAGGCTGTTGTGGCATTAAAGCCGCTTTTTGATAAATACGGCATTAAAAGAATAATATATTCCACATATCAGGCTGTTTCAGGCGCAGGAGTAAGTGGATACAAAGACCTTGAAAACGGCATGAAGGGCATAGCCCCTGAAAAGTTCCCTTACCCTATTGCTGGAAACGTGCTTCCCCATATAGATGTATTTTTAGACAACGGATACACAAAAGAGGAAATGAAGATGATAAATGAAACCCATAAGATTTTCCATAATGATAATATTAAAATAACAGCAACAACAGCAAGGGTGCCTGTATTCCACAGCCATAGTGAAAGCATAAATGTTGAACTGGAAAACCCTTTTAATGTTGAGGATATTTTTGAGCTTTATAAAAACACAAAAGGAATAATTATTCAAGATGACCCTGCAAACCTCGTATATCCTATGCCAATAAAAGCAGAAAATCATGACGAAGTTTTTGTAGGTAGAATAAGAAGAGACTTCAGCGTTGAAAACGGGCTTAATATATGGGTAGTTGCAGACAACATCCGCAAAGGTGCAGCAACAAACGCAGTACAAATTGCGGAAAAACTCATAGAATATAACGAGCAAAACCAATAAAACCTAAAATTTAGAAAGCTGGTGAAATTATGTCACTGTTTACCGGAAGCTGCGTAGCTCTTATTACGCCGTTCACTAATGACGGCATAAATTTTGAAACCCTTGATAAGTTAATAGATTTTCAAATAAATAGCGGAACAGATGCGATTTTAATATGCGGAACCACAGGAGAACCGTCAACAATGGATTCTGCCGAAAAAAGAGAAGTTATTCGCCATTCAATAGAATACATAAATAAAAGGGTTCCGGCAATTATAGGAACAGGCACAAACTCAACAAAAGCTTCCATAGAGAATGCGGTATTTGCAAAACAATCAGGGGCAGACGGCACCCTTGTAGTAACTCCATATTACAACAAAGCAACTCAAAAAGGGCTTATCGCCCACTATGATGCTATTGCAGATGCTGTGGATATTCCAATAATCGTATATAATGTTCCGGGCAGAACCAATGTAAATATTTTGCCTTCAACAATGGCTCAAATAGTAAAACATAAAAATGTTGTCGGCATTAAGGAAGCAAGCGGCAATATTAAACAAATAATGGAAATAAGCCGCCTGTGTAAAAAAGAAGCAACCCTTTATTCAGGAAATGACGACCATATAGTTCCGGTGCTGTCCTGCGGAGGAAAAGGCGTTATTTCTGTTGTAGCTAATGTGATGCCAAAGGAAACTCACGAAATTGTATCGCTGTTTTTAGATGGCAAATTTGAAGATGCCCTTGCATTGCAGCATAAGCTTAATCCGCTTATAGATAATCTTTTTAGCGAAGTAAATCCTATTCCTGTAAAACAAGCTGTTAATTTTATGGGATATGACGCAGGCAATCCCCGCCTTCCTCTTACAAATATGGAAATACAAAATTCCGGTAAGCTTAAACTTGAAACGCAAAAACTAAATCTTGTAAAGTGGTAAAAGCTTACATAGAAATTTTTACTTAGGAGAAATAAATGGATATAATAATTAACGGAATAAACGGAGCCATGGGACAAACCATCCTCAAAACTATATCCCAATTTAAAAATATAAATGTTGTGGCAGGAATAGATAAAATGTCTAACAATGAATATCCTTTCCCTGTCTACAGCGATATTGCCCTTTGCGATACCAAGGCAGATGCAATAATAGATTTTTCCCGTCCCGAGGCGCTGGATGGATTGCTTAAATATGCAAAAGAAACCAACACCCCTTTGCTTGTGGCAACAACAGGGCTTTCTGATAGTCAGATTGAAAAAATTAAAGCAGCCTCAAAACATGTTGCAATATTTTTCAGTGCAAACATGTCTCTTGGGGTAAATCTTCAAATGAATCTAATTGCAAAAGCAGCTTCCCTGCTTTACCCTGATTTTGAAATTGAGATTGTGGAAAAGCATCACAATAAAAAGGTGGATTCCCCAAGCGGAACTGCATATTCTCTTGCCGATTCTATTAACTCTGCCCTTGGTGGCAAGCTAAAATACATTTTTGGACGTCACGGAAAAACCCACAAAAGAGAACCAAACGAGCTTGGCATTCATGCAATTCGCGGCGGCACCATTGTTGGTGAACATTCTGTAATGTTTATTGGTAGAGATGAAGTTATTGAAATAAATCATATTGCAACGTCCAAGCAGGTTTTTGCCATAGGTGCAATAAGAGCTGCCCTTTTCTTAAACGAAAAGCAACCGGGACTTTATTCAATGCAGGATCTGGTCTCAACAATGACAGATAATAAATAACAGGTATTAATTATGAGATATACTTACACTCCAAAGGGAATTTGTCCAAGAAGCTTTGATATTGATATTGAAGACGGTAAATTAAATAATTTAACTATTCATGGCGGCTGTCAGGGCAATACAAAAGGCATAGAGCTGCTTTGCAAAGGACGAAGCGTCGAGGAATTAATAACTATTTTAGATGGCATACAGTGCGGAAATAAAGGAACTTCCTGCCCTGACCAAATATCAAAAGCTTTAAAACAAGCTCTTAATAATTTATAGTAATTTCATTGCAATAAAAATTCAAAAGAATTTATATGTTATTCAAATATTTAAGTCAGTTATTTTTTCTCACTTTTAAAAAAGTGAGCCGTGGAGACGTATCGAAGTGGTCATAACGAGAACGACTCGAAATCGTTTTGGCGCCATGCGTCACGTGGGTTCGAATCCCACCGTCTCCGCCAATAAAAATCCATTAACCATGCAGGTTTTTGGATTTTTCTTTTTTTGACCGCCTCGAAAAACCGCCCTCTTTTTCGCAGTTCTTTCCATGATTTTTGGAAAGAACTGCTTTTGTGTTTATTCCGCAGCTTCCGTCCTTACAGAATCCCACTTGCTTGTGAAATTTCCTGCCTTCGGCAAGTGGATTCCGCCCTCCATTGCCTGCGCCGAAGACAGCTTTGATGTGTAGTCAATGTGAGCGTAAATATTTGCCGTTGTGCTGAAATCCGAATGCCCTAACCAATCCTGAATCTGTTTGAGCGGTACACCGTTTGCAAGCAGAAGCGAAGCGCAGGAATGGCGCAGATCGTGAAAGCGCATCTTTTTCATGCCGTGCTTTTGAATATACTCAGGAAAATAATTTGTTAAGTAGTTGGGGTTCATCAGCTCGCCCATTTCGTCCACAAAGACATAACCGTCATACTTGTAATTGTAGCAGTTGCCGCAGACCTTCTTGTTTACCTCCTGCGCCGCCTTGACCTCGCTGAAATATTCACGGAATGTGCCCACAAGGGGCAGGGTTCGCAGGCTTGATTTTGTTTTGGCAGATTCCTGTTCGTAGATCTTTGTTCTGCCGTCCACCGAAATGGATGTGACCGTTCGCTTGACAGTCAGCGTGCCACGCTCAAAGTCGATGGCGTCCCATTTCAGCCCTACCACCTCGCCACGGCGCAATCCGTAAAAGGTGGCGACCAGTACGGGGAGCTCCAGCCTTGTGCCTTTGACTACTTCAAATAATCGTTGCATTTCGTCAGCATCTAAAAACACAGGCTGAAAATCGTTTTTCTTCGGACGGTCAACCTTCATTGCCACATTTTGTGTAACGAGGTCTGTTTTCATGGCATATTTGAGCGCCTGATGAATGACAGCGTGATAGTGGATAACGGAATTCGCCGTTACCTTTCGCAGCTTCTCCGAATAAAACTGCTGAATGTGCCGTGCCTCCAAGCCTTGCAGCGTGATGTTTTTACTTCTGAAATACGGCTCGATGGTTTGTTTTACCATACTCTCGTATGATCCGTAGGTGGTCGGCTTTACCCGTACTCTGACGATATCCAGCCACTGAAGCAGATAATCGGCAAAGGGCATATCCGAGCTTAGCTCGTCCACCTCCTGCGGCGGTACAAATTCATTGCGGATTCGTGCAAGCTCCGCCTCCGCCTTTCGCTTGTTTCCCTTTTCGGGCAGTCCCGTGGCTACATACTTTACATGGCGTTTACCACGGTTATCGTAATAGCTGAGCACCACATAATAGTGCCCTTTTTTAATTTGCATATATCCTGATACCATAATTATTTTACCTCCTGAAATTCAGATTTGCACAGGACAGGCTGCACCGACAGTATCATTGTAGCCTGTCGGCGCAGTTCTTTCCAGCCTGTAATTTATCAAATTGCAAACGCCCGTGTACGAATCAGCGGGCGTCGCGGTTTCGTTCTCGCTGGCGTTTGAGCAACTCCAAGCCCTTGATAATATCCTTTTTGATTTGCTCGTCAGTATATCTCGGTGGGAAGTATTGCTTTAGGTCATCTCGCTTGAAACGAATGTGCTCCTGCTGATTCGGCTTTTGCTCTGACATAACCTCGTAAATTAACTGATTGTCCAACGCTCCTTCCTGCGACAGCTTTTTCAATCGAATGCTTTGTGCGTGTGACGGTGTGCAGTCGTTCAGTTCCATTGCATCAAGCAGTATTTGCTGTTCTGACGACTGCAAATAGGAAAGCTCCACCGCAGGACTGAATGCGATTTTTCCGTCGTCAACCATAGAAAGCAGTTCAGGGAGTAGGTGCGTTAAGCGGATATATCTTCTAACTTGGTCTTTGCTCTCGCCAGCATCCTCCGCAACCTTTTCTACACTCAACAACTTCTCTGCAACTTGCATAGAAGCTACACCCTGATGCTTTATAGCGTCCAGCTTCATCTTATAAGCAAATGCCTTTTCACTTGGCAGAATCTTTTCTCGCTGTAAGTTAGCATCTACCATTGCAATCACCGCTTCATCATCAGTCATTTCTCGAACGATGACCGGCATGGTCGCAACGCCCAGCACCTGACACGCTACAAGCCGCCTGTGTCCCGAAATCAATTCATAACCGCCATCAGGCAGCGGTCTTGCAATCGCCGGCGTGATAGCGCCCACCTTGTGAATGCTCTCAATCATATGCTCCATTTCCTCGTTGTTTTGAATCTTAAACGGATGATCCTTGAACGGGTGCAGCTCGCAAAGCGGTATATTTTGCACTCGTTCCAGCTTTGCATCGTCCCGTTCCTCCTGCGTTGAAAACAAATCATCCAACGCTTTTGTAGATAAAGTGAAATCTGTATTTCGTTTGGTCATTTTTTGAATCCTCGCTTTCATTTCCATTTCAAATTGCTTTTTGTCGATCGCAGAAATTCCGCTTCGATATCCACCTGAAATCTGTGCCAGCGCAAAGCCTCTGCTTTCAGCATCGGCTCGTCAATAAAGCCGAGAGAGTGCGCCTTTGCCGCAAGCTGATTGATGTTGTTTCCGATTGCCGATAAGTTCCGCATTGCCGCATAAAAACGCTCGTCCGGTTTTTTCCTCGGCTCATAGCCACGAATCAGCAGACGAATGACCGCCGATTCTGAAATACCGGCAAGACTTGCTTTTCGTTTCAGCTCGGCATTCTCTTCGGGAGAAAGCCAAAACTGTTTTTTAATTCTTTTATTCATTTTTAGTTCCTTTCCATATGAGGTTTTAGGATGCGTCCTAACGAGATTTACCGTTTTGCGACTTTGGGAGTACAAACAGTCTGCTCGCTAATATGACGCAGAGAATTCCTCTCACTCGTTGATCATGTTCTGTATCGCTTCAATCCTGCGAGCAATCTCGTGTTTTTCAAGCTTATCCGCATTGCTTTTCAGCTCCGACAGCATCCGAAAAATACTATAATTCTTTTCATTCGTTACCGCCTTCAAGTCTTTCCCCAGTCCTAAGCTCCTGAGATATTCGGACAGCGACAGCCCGCAGTAATCCGCGTTTTGCAGGAGCTTTTCCTTTTCTTCGGGCGTTACTCTTACATTGATTCCCTGTGTTTTGTTTCTCATAAAATCAAATCCTTTCTTAATTCTGTGACGGCAATGACGGCTGTGACGAAGTTTTTTCTATATAGCGGATTCGCCGTCATTTCTGTCACCGCCGTCATTTTTCATCAGCCTAATCAGCCTGCTCTTGCCTGTTCGCTTTGTTTGATATTCAATGCCGACAGGCTCTAACACCTCGCAGGAAAACTGACCGAGATACTTGGTTACGACATTAGGCGCGGTTTCCGCTTCCGTCATATCCGTTATCAATTCCGTCGCTGTTCCGATCCATTCAGTATGGTTTTTCATAAACTCTACTACCCTAAAAAGAAATTTCGGAATCTCTGCTTTATGAATTTCCTCGCTGTTTTTTCGTTCAACAAGCTCCCAGACAAGATCGTGAAACTGCAAGGTCAGCTCCTGATATTCCACATCACGACCGCTGGCAAGCAGAGTTGCATCATTGCCGCTTCGCTTGCGTTTCAGAATAAAGTTAGTGTCCGCCGCACCGATGATGCCCGTCGAGCCGCTGACCTCGTTGAACGGATCGTCGCCGTCTCTCAGCTTTCGCAGGTGATGCACAAGGATAATCGAGATATTGAAATCGTCAGCAACCCGCTTGATCGAAGAAATATCATCGTAATCGTTTCCGTACATTCCCGCCTTTCCGGCGCTGCCCTTGGAGTCCCGAACCTTTTGCAAAGTATCTATAATCACAAGCTTTGTTTTCGGATAGTCATTCAAAAAGCCTGTGATTTGTTCTTCAAGACCGTTGCCGATCAGAGCACACAGCACGGCAAAACGCAGATTTTTCGGCGCATCATCGGTAAGGCTGTAAAGCCTGTCCTTGATTCGTCTCTGCGTATCCTCCAAGCAAAGATACAGTACATCGCATTGCTTGGTAGGCATTTCCCACACGGGCAATCCTTGTGAAACTTGTAAGCCAAGCCACAGAATCAGCCAGCTTTTGCCGATCTTGCTTGCGCCGCTGAGCACATTTACGCCCTGCGGTATCAGTCCGTCAACAATGAACATTGTCTTGCTCATCGGCGTGGACAGCAGCGTTTCTGCGTCCACGGTTTTTAATTTTTCAACCTGCATTTCTTTCACCTCCCCCCATTACATAATTGATTACGCTTACCTTCGGTATCTTGTAAGCGCTGCCGATTTTAACCGCCGTGATATACCCGTCGCCCAGCAATTTGTAGGCTAAGTGTCGGCTGATACCCAGCATTTCCCGCAGCTCCGTGACCGTTAAAATGTCAGGATAGTTCGGGAACATCATTTCGTAAAGCTCTTTCAGCTCTGTTTTCTTCATAGCAAATTCATCTCCTTTCCGCTATGTAACCCGACCGGCGGTGCGGAGATATTTGCTCACCGCCAGTCGTTGCCGCTCTCCCCGAATGCAGTCCCTGCCTCCTTATCAGCGACGTTTTGTTTTTCTCGGTACGCTCTCGTCGTCGCAAGCTCCATATCGCTCGCTTCCGTGTAAACCCAAAAGCTCACTCATTTCGCTGCTCCTCCTCTTCCCACAAAATCTACGATTTTGCGGGAACCCTGTTGTGGCGGTACTTCTCCGAAAAACATATCCTATTCGGACGGTCATTCAATTTTCAAAGAACACGAAAGGATCCCCTCACTTATTTGGAATTGCATTCGCAAATGACAACCTGTTTTAGAAAAATTCCTTTCACTTGTTCCCACTGAGAAACGCATTTTGGGGACTCTTAGAGGAAATTTTTTTTTAAATCCTCTCACTATACAACCGCAACATTGAAAATGAAAAAACCAACCCCTTTTTGAAAAAACCGTAAAAAAGATACTTGAAAGATTCATTCCCCCTCTCACTCTTTAACCGCAACTTCCAAAGCAAAAAAACGAC
>CAJUEF010000002.1:68333-78890 GCA_910585035.1 uncultured Christensenellaceae bacterium
AACGACATCCCTTTTGAAATTTTTTTGGTGAGTGGGCTATTCCATCGGCAAAGAAATAACGCCTATCAAAATTGATAGGCGCTGAAAATCAATCCCATTTGATTTTTAGTAAAGCATAAATAAGTAAATGTTACACACGCTATTGACAATACGTTTTAAATCGAGTATAATTAAGTAAATCGCAAACCACGAAACTCTTGGGAGGTGCGCCGATGTTCATAGGCAGAGAGCAGGAACTGAATACGCTGAATAAGCTTTACCATTCCGATCGATTTGAATTTGCGGTTATTTACGGTCGCCGTCGGGTGGGAAAAACCGCTCTGATAAGCGAATTTACAAAAGATAAAGATACCATATTTTTCACCGGCGTGGAAACCAACGCAAAGCAAAACTTAGACAACTTTTCAAGATGCATTATGGAATTTGGCACTGGAATCGCTGCCGATTTCTCCTTTGCATCCTTTCAGGCGGCGCTGGAATATGTTTTTGAGCTGGCAAAAACGAAAAGAATTGTGCTTGTTATCGACGAATATCCCTATGTTGCCCGTGCGTCCAAGAGCCTCGCTTCTACACTCCAGCTTTTAATCGACAAAAACAAGGACAGTTCCAAGCTGTTCCTGATCCTCTGCGGCTCGTCCATGTCCTATATGGAGGATCATGTCTTGGCATACAAAGCTCCGCTTTACGGCAGAAGAACGGCGCAGCTGAAAATTAGTCCGTTTGATTTTTTTGAAGCCTGCCTCTATTTTACAAGATTTTCGGGTATCGACAAGGCGCTGGCATACGGAATTGTGGGCGGAACGCCGCAGTATCTGATGCAGATAAACGACAGCCTTTCTATCGAAGAGAATATCAAAAACACGCACTTGAATCCCACTTCTTCCATATTTGAAGAGCCGAACAACCTGCTCAAGCAGGAGGTGCGTGAACCGGCAATTTACAATGCTGTGGTTACAGCGATTGCCACAGGCTGCTCCAAAATGAACGAAATTTCAAATAAAATCGATGAAGATACCAGCGTGTGTGCAACCTATATCAAAAACCTGATTACACTCGGTATTGTAAAAAAAGAATCGCCCTACGGCGAAAAATCCAGCCGTAAGACAATCTACTCAATCGAAGATAATATGTTCCGTTTTTGGTATCGCTTTGTGCCAGAGAACACTTCGATTATTTCCCGTGGAGCAACCGACCTTGCCTATAAGCGTATCGCACCTGAGTTTCCCTCTTATATGGGCGGCGTGTTTGAGGAAATCTGTAAGCAATATCTTTGGAAGCTGCTTCTTGAGGATCAATGCGCCGTGAATTTCAGCGACCTCGGACGCTGGTGGGGTACGAATCCCAAAACCAGAACCCAAGAGGAAATTGATATTATGGGAACGGACAAGGACTCCGCCTTGTTTGCCGAGTGCAAATGGACAAATGAAAAGGTTGACCTCGGCGTTCTGGAAACCCTTGTAGAACGCAGCAATCTGTTTAACTATAAGAAAAAGCATTTTTATCTTTTCGCTAAAACCGGCTTTACAAAGGGATGTATGGATAAGGCAGCGGAGATGGGCAATGTCACGCTTGTCAGCTATGATGAGATGCTGAAAGCATAAATCCGTTTAAACAACAATGGAATAGGTGTAATCTATGGGATTTATTGATTCGTATAAAAGCCTCGAAAAGCTATGCAGTGAAATGTATAGCGACAATCACGGCTTGTCAACTTATATTGACGAAATGACCAACATTCCCAACGCTTCTTATTATGTGCAGGGTTGGGATGACGATTTAAAGCAATTGAAGCATTATCGTTGGGTAAGAAATAAAATTGTACACGAACCGGGATATACTGAAGAAAACATGTGCGTTCCAGAGGATATGCAGTGGCTTAATAATTTTTACGCCCGTATAATGTCGGTCAGTGATCCGTTGGCTCTATATCGCAAAGCGAGAAGTCCACAGACTACATCAAAACCGAAGCAAACTTATGTAACCCAAACAACGAGTTATACATATACACAACCTAAAAAGGCTGCATCAAAACCTGCGGGGTGCTTAACATACTTAATAGGCGCTTTGCTTGGCTTGGCTGTTGTAGCTTTAATTATAATCACCATTTAGTGTATTTTGGGAGGTGCGCTATGGCACTTGAAAATAAATTGGGGCTGACAAGTTCTACAGACCTCGCCCGTGAGAAAGAACGAATCAGCAAGAAAAAGGCAGCAGAACTTTTTGAAAACGGTATGCTCGACAAATTGGATGCAGGAAAATTCTCTGCCCTTAAAGCAATTCATAAATATCTCTTTGACGAGATTTATGATTTTTCTGGAGAAATCAGAACCGTGAACATCTCAAAGGGAAGCTTCCGCCTCGTTCCTTTGATGTATCTCGAAGCAGCACTTGAAAATATTGATAAAATGCCGCAATCCACTTTTGACGAGATCGTAGAAAAGTATGTAGAAATGAATATCGCTCATCCCTTCAGAGAAGGAAACGGGCGCAGCACTCGTATTTGGCTCGATCTCATTTTCAAAACTGAACTTCACAAGGTCGTTGACTGGAGCAAGGTGGATAAAGAGGATTATCTTCTCGCTATGGAACGCAGCCCGATTAAAGATATTGAAATCAAACATCTTCTGAAAAATACCTTGACCGATGACATCAACAGCCGTGAAGTCTATATGAAAGGCATCGACCACAGCTACTATTACGAGGGGTATACGACCTTCAAGGCGGAGGAATTGTAAAATCCCAAAGTATCAAATTTATACTTTGGAGCCGTAAATGCGAAATTTGTAGATGGCTAAAGGAAAATGTAGTTGCGAAAGGATTTATCTATGGATAGAATCAATAAAACGGAAACGTTATATGAAATATTAAATAGCAAAACCTTCACAATCAATGTATATCAGCGAGAGTATCGCTGGGGAAGAAAGCAGATCGAACAGCTTATCAATGATATTACTGATTGCTTTTTGATGTACTATGATAATAGCAAATTTAAGCACGAGGATACAGATGAAGTAGCTCAATATGGATATTACTTTATGGGAAGCATTATTCGTACCGGTGATGATTCCACAAAAGAAATCGTTGATGGACAGCAACGTTTAACTTCCTTGACTTTGTTGTTGATGTTCATTAATAAGATGCTTCATGATCAAGGAAATCACGAGCTTGATAGTATGCTCCCGAATATGATTCTGTCCAGTCCTTTCGGTGTCAAGAAAACCTTTAACATTAATGTTCCTGAGCGAAAAGCTTGTATGGACCATTTGTATAAAGGCGAAACAAACTTCCAGCCTACCGACGAAAGTTCTCAAACTCTTCTTGATAGATATCTTGATATTATTGATTTATTTAGAGATGAAATTACTCCCCAAGCATTGCCCTATTTTGCTTGTTGAGTTATGCACAAAATTTTGTTACTTGAAATTATTACCCCTTCAGAGCAGGAAGCTCATACGATATTCATTACTATGAACGATCGAGGATTGAGCTTGAATAGTGCCGAAATGTTGAAGGCATTTGTTCTTAATGAAGTAAGCGAAGAAGATAAGCTTGAAGTAAATTCCAAGTGGCAAGAGCTTGTCAACAAAATAAAATCAGCATCTGAATCTGAACAAAGTGGTGTTGTTAACACAGCGGATGTAGAGTTCATTTCTCTGTGGCTGCGTGGCAATTATGCTACATCGCTCCGTGAAGGTAAAAAGAATGCAGAAGATAAAGACTATGAACTTCTTGGCGAAAAGTTCCACGAATGGGTACGTCAGAATGCTAAAAAGCAGATGGGATTAACCCTATCAAAAGACTACAAGGAATTTGTACTCAAAGAAATGAGTCAAATGGTAGAGTTGTATCTAAATATCAAACAGTATTCTAAAAAACTAACTGCAGGGTTTGAAAGCGTATTTTATAACGCAAATAGAGATTTGAATTATCAAACTTTGCTTATGATTTCTGCTATTGATAAAAATGATGAGCCTTCTGTAGTAAATAAAAAAATCAAGTTAATAGCTAAGTTTGTAGATATCTTTGCATCAAACAGAATACTCAATTTCAAAAAAGCAAACTTCAATACAAATAAAGTTTTCTTGTTTAAGGTCTTAGTAAATATCAGAAACAAGAGCGTAAAAGAAATTGCTATTGTACTAACGAAAGCATTGCTGGATGGTAATGTAGGTTGGGACAAGTTTGAAGAGTTAAACTATGAAAATCAGTTCTTTAAAAGATATACCTTACATTTCATTGCCCGTTTTGCTTCGTATATCAATCTCCAAATGGGTAATCCCTCAGAGTTTGATACATATGTCAACAGAAAAGCTAAAAATCCTTTTGACATTGAACACATCTTACCGGATATGTATTCAGATTATTCTGAGGATTTTGCTGACGAGCGTGATTTCAATGCGACACGGCATAACATTGGTAACTTAATGATTCTTACTAAAGATAAGAATCGAAGCTATCAGGATATGAAGTATGACCTTAAGGTTCAAAAATATCTTGGTGATAACGTGGTTTTTGCTAAATCAATAAATTCGCTTTTCCATGAAAACAATCCTCATTTTGTTCCTTTGGCTAAGAAATATGGCATAAAGCCATACAACAAAATGGATAAAACTGCAGTTCGTGAGCGTGCTGAAGCCTACCTCAATATTGCCAAGGATATATGGAACATTAACCAAATTAAGAATGAGTTTGGTGGATGGACTGACGATGAATATGCTGCCGTTTCCTTTGAAACCGCAAGAAAAGTTTTTAACAACGATAACGGTATCGAAGATAATACTGGTTGGGTTATTGCCGGCAACACAGACTACTATGACATAATTGGTGCATTTAACAATATGACACAAATTGAATGGTCACAGCACGCAAATTATGAAGTAGATGATATCGTATATATTTATCTCACTGTGCCTTACGCAGAAATCTCCTATAAATGCCGTGTAATTGCCACAAATGTAAGCAACTCAGAACGAATCATTGATGATTCCGAGTACTACAAATAGGACGATGCGCTTGCTTCAAACGATAAATACATTCGCTTGGAATTGTTGAAATCGTATCCTCACAACAGCTTAACGCTCAAGGAAAGAAAAGAAAACGGCGTTATGGCTACATTCCAAGGACCTACGAAAGCAGTCGGAACTCTGGCATCCTTATTGAAGAAACTTGATGAAAAGAATTAAGGAGAAAAAAAATGTTTGATATAAATGATATGGCTAAAGCGGCAGTTGAGCCAGTTTTGTTCACACCGCTACAAAGAGCCCAAAAAGATGGATACATCAACATCACTGGCGTTGAAGGTAAAAAGAAAATTGAGTATATAACCTCGGAAAAGCATGTAGAAAATTATGAAGACCCCGAGGAAAAAGTTCGTGCTGAATTCTTTGCCGAACTGATCTACAAATACGAATATCCTGCAAGACGCATCAAGGTTGAAGTGGTTGTACCCGACAGATTGCCTACCGACCGTGCTGATATTGTTGTTTTTAGCGACAATGACTGTAAGCGTCCGTATGCAATTGTGGAGTGTAAAAAAGAAAGCGTTACTGATGCTGAGTTTAATCAAGCGATTGAACAAGGTGTCGGTAATGCAACCTGGGTAAAACTTCGTGCAGATTATGTTGTAATTGTTGCCGGCGGAACCCGTCGAGTACTAGATGTGTCTGATAAATTCGGAGCTTTAGAGCGTGAGCAAAACATTCTTGCTGATTTACCTCGTGCATACGGCAAGCCTCAAGAATTTCGCTTTTATAAAGGAACGGACAACGATATAAAGCCTGTGTCGAGAGAAGATTTGATTGCGACAATCAAAAAATGCCATCAAACACTGTGGGGAGGCGGTCGTCTTTCTCCACCTACCGCCTTTGGCGAACTTTGCAAACTTATTTTTGTTAAGATCAGCGATGAGCAAAAGCCTCGCAAGAACGGGGATCCCTATCAATTCCAGATTAAAACACACGAACCTTCTTCAAAACTGGCAGAGCGTATAAATGCTCTTTACGATGAGCAAAAAGTGAAAGACCCCGAAGTTTTCACGGAATCTATCAAGGTAGATGACCGTGTGCTCCGCACTGTCGTTTCGCACTTGGAGGCAATCAACCTCAATAAAACCGATCTTGATGTTAAAGGCGTTGCATTTGAACAGTTTATGGACGGCTTCTTTAAGGGCGATTTTGGACAGTACTTTACTCCCCGTCCTATTATCGAATTTTGTGTAAATATGATGAAGCCCGAACAAGATTGGGATGTGCTTGATCCATCTTGCGGTTCCGGCGGTTTCCTTCTGCATGCGCTTGATTATATGAGAAAACAAGCGGGCGACTATTATGAGAAAGGTACTGTCGATTACTTTAATTATTGGCATGACTTTGCGGCAAAGCACCTCTATGGAATAGAAATCAATGATGAAATTGCCCGTGTTGCAAAGATGAATATGATTGTCAACGATGATGGCCATACCAACGTTATTAGCCATGACGCTCTTGAAAGCATTGACAAGATGCATGACCATAATAGAGGTTTTGCAGAAAATCGTTTTGATTTAATCCTTACAAACCCTCCGTTTGGTTCTAAAATTAATCTTGCAGAGAAACCGTTCTTGTCCACATATGAACTTGGAAACAATGTAGATGCAAAGGGCAAAAAGAAACCTCGCAAGAACCAAAGTTCGGAAGTTTTATTTATCGAACGAATTTGGCAATTTCTTAAGCCTGGCACTGGTAAAGCTGCTATTGTTTTACCTGATGGTATTTTGACAAACAGCTCTATGCAGTACGTCCGTGATTTCATTCTGGAGAAGTTCCAACTGCTTGCAGTTGTGAGCTTACCTCAGTGCGCCTTTGCGCACTTTGGTGCAGGCGTCAAAGCATCTGTTATCTTTGTTCGCAAACGCAAAGCAAATGAAATACCGAATGTTAATGAGGCGATCTTCATGGCATCACCGGAGTTGATTGGTTATGATGCTACTGGCAGAAAAACGGAATCTCAGCTTGACGAAATTGTAAAGAAATACGAGGAGTTTCAAAAGGACGCAACACCTTTTTTCGCATAACCCCCGATGCGAATGACCTTTGCGTCTTCGCTATCAAACGGGGGGATATTAATGATAGAATTGATGTGCCTTTCTATCTTCCATGTATGACTGAAATGTTAACACAAATACAAAATTCAAAATATAACATAGTCCCCCTTTGTGAGTTACTTGATAATTTGACAGATGGAACGCATTATACACCCACGTATACAGAACAAGGGGTTAAATTCATTAGTGTAACCAATATTGCTGAAAATGAAATAGATTTTGAAAACACAAAATATATTTCTGAAAAAGAACACAATGAACTTGTTAGGCGTTGCAAGCCAGAGCCTAATAATATTTTGTTAACAAAAATAGGTAGTATTGGTCGTGCTGTTGTAATTCCAGAACCCTGTCCCCAATTCAGTATTTTTGTTAGTGTAGCCCTCTTAAAAGCTAATGAAAAAATAAACCCCAACTATTTGTGTGCTTATTTAAACAGCCGTCTCGCCTTAAAACAATTTGAAAGACATTTAAAAGGTATCGGTGTTCCGGATTTGCATTTGGAAAACATTGCACAAACACAAATAATAGTTCCTTGCATTGAAGAACAAGTAAAGTTAGCAAATTGTTATATGGATGCCTTTGTCAATCGAAAGACAAAACTAAATACGGCTAATAAACTAATTGCTAAATTCGAGCGTGATGTGACATTGTTATTTAATTTACAAGGCAACGAGTTTAACAAATTATGCTTCGCTGTTTATTTAAAAGATTTAGATGGTGTGATTGATGCAAAACGCTATGCCTCTATGACTACCTATACAAACAAATTCAAGATTTCTGATGTGTGCGGTATCGTAGACGAAAAGGTTAATGTTTCTCGCTTTGACAAGCAAATCATTGATTGGATACGAATTGATGATTTGCCTAATCAACCACTTGACATTCAAGAAGTAAGAACACAACCGGCAAATGAAGTTGAGGGCACTTTCTTTGAGGTACAAGAGGGAGACATATTAGTGGCTCGTCTTGGTCCGACAATACTTAACCAAAAAATTGTTATGGTTCGCACTGTTGAAAGAACTACGATTGCTTCTGCCGAATTTTTAATTCTACGATGCAAAGAAGGTTATAATCCTGAAGCCGTAATGGCAGTATTAAAGACTGCGTATTACAGAGATCTTATGTATTCTCATGCACGAGGTTCTACACCAAGCCGTTATCGATTGAATCGAGAAGACATGCTCAAATTACCATTCCCCGACATTCGTGAACATCAAGATAAAATAGCAGATGATGCAAATAATGTCAGAGAACAAGTGAAAGCTATGCGTATTCAGGCTGAGCAAGAATGGCAAGCAGCACAAGCGCAGTTCGAGAGAGAACTATTGGGAGAATAAGTTATGATTAAATTGAGTGGAATTTTAGAATATTCTATGGGCGGTTTTCTTTGCCTGCGTGGTTTTGCCTCATACAAAATGCTGAGTGCTATTTCAAACCCAAACGCAGAAGTGCAGAGGGTTTAATCGACGAGCACAAGGGAGACATGGCAAAGTTCTTAAATGCCGGAGAATATAAGTTTTTCCCTGAGGTGATCTTTGCGACCAATTTGACTGATGGCACTAAGGATTTTGAGGTTGAGGAGCTCGACTTGTTTCATGCGTCTTTACAATCGGGACAAACTTGGAACAAAAGCATCGGCAATTTTCAATTCAACATTTCACGTCATTCAAGCAAAAACATATTGAACCCGTATGACAAGCTACTGAGAGTTGAAAGGATTTATTTGGCTTACATAAGATTTGATGAATCTGTTAGCAAACTGATACGAATTGACGGAAATCATAGATTGAGTGCTGCGGATTAGGTAACAACAGATTTCACTTTGCCGTTCTGCTTACTGCTTTTCCGTAATCCAAGTGAAAACGACCAATTCACACGAGCAATTTTTCACAATATCAATGCGAAACAGATCCCTTTGAAATTGGAAGAAAACCTGAAAGTCATTTTAGAAAGCCCTCAAGTGTTTTCTGACGAGATATTAATGCGAGACCCATCATTTGGATGGAAATACTATTTGACAAGAAAACTATTGCAGAGTGTTGATTTTTCGTATTTCCCAGCTATCAGTTCTTACATAAGCCAAGCAAAATACAGTTTCTTTGTTGAGCTGTTCGGATTTTTGCTAAAAAATCAAAGCGTTGAAGAAAATGATTCTGACATTGCTAAAGTCAAATCGCAGCTAGTTGAAGTGGAACAGGCATTGGTAGAATCCGAAATAACTGCGACCACAACAAACATTGCTGTTATTGGAGCGTTAGCTTATTATAGGCTCACAAGCGAATTCAAATATCGTGGATTTCTTTCTTGGATAAAAAAGAATAACATCGGCAATGTTGAGAAATTTGCATATTGACGATGTTATCAGCCTATATAACGAAATCTATGAGCATGTTCCTAAAAAAGTATTTCTTGCAAGATGGTATCCTGCGGAAACTGACGCAAAGTATATGCAGTCGGTCCATAGAATAAATGCAATCAAAGGAGTTGCTGATGAATTAAACTTGCAACTTACAGATTTGGGAACTCGTGACACAGGCACTTTTGATATACGAGAAGTTATGTATCACGATATTAGGAAATGCGATATTTTTATTGCAGATCTCACAGGTGCAAGGCACAATGTAATGATTGAAGTTGGGTATGCACTAAAACACATTGATACCGGACGGATGATTTTCTATTTCCAAGAGACCGAATCGTGCCAAAGCGTGCCGTTTGATGTCAACCATTTTTCTTATGATAAAATTGGAGACTCTGCTGAAATTAAAACTAAAACCAAAGCCTGAATATTGACGATTCTGGGACAAGCTAAAAATGGAGAAATATGAAATGGATTTGCTATTTGACAATCTGTGTACAAAAGATGATTGTTCGAAAATATGAGAAAATGCAAAAGAATGTTTGAAAAATACAGATCTGGTGATATTAGTATGAGTAGTTGCGTATCCGTCAATTAAAGAATGTATCATCTCTGGCAGCACAATTTACAGCGTGTGCGAGCACTGGTGCTAATTCGTTTGCATCGGATGAAATGGAAAATAAGTTAATCTAATTATAGGTATTTTTAAGAAAAGAGGGAAAGCAATGCTTGATCAGTCAAGAGAAAATATTGAAAGACATATTAAAACCCATACAGAACGCTCCGATGATGATCGAGCAGCCGTCTCGGTTTTGGAAACATTTCTTCGTTCAAAAGGAAGAATAAACACTGCCTTTGCCTCAGATGACAAATGGCCCAACCACGACGGAATTTTCGAGTTTGTTCCTGATCCGGATGTTTCAAGACATCCCAAACAAACTTTTTGTGTTCAAATAAAAGGAACACACATTTATAGAGAAAGTGATGGAGTTGTCAAATATTCCTTGAAAGATCTTGCTTTCCCTGCATTCATCTGTAATGAAGTATCATTTGATCCGGGTATCCTGTTCGTAGTACTTAATTCGACCGACAGAGGCAATGAGAGAGTTTTTTGGAA
>CAJUEF010000002.1:78900-83663 GCA_910585035.1 uncultured Christensenellaceae bacterium
GTCGCCTTTCTCAATTCAATAGATTTTACGAAAGACAGTACGACAATTAGTTTTCAACCAGAAGAAGAAATTTTAAATGATGAAGAAAGCGTTCTGGCATTTTGCAAACGATTAGAGGAAATTGTCGAGCGCCACTCTTTTGTGAATCAGCTGAAACGAGATACATACTCTGGAGAAGAGGTAAAGCGTATCATTCAAATTTGCGATGAAGAAATTACGGATAGCATTGAGCGTTTGGATGTCCTCAACAAGAACAGAGATAATGTGTCCAGACGAATATTGACAAGGTTGGATGATTTGTGTGCTTCGGCTCTTTTGCTAAATGCTATGCATAATGGACATCAACATCCAAGTATTGCATTTGCTTGGGAACATTCTTTTTTGAATATCGAAACCAAATGTTTAGGCAATTTCTATCGTGGCTTGCAATATATTGGACGGCGAATTCCCGATGATGGTCAGTCAGAAAGACTAATGCTGAAATATTATAACTTTATGTGGCAAATCCGAAAATTACTTCGGAAGAGCTATGGGATTTCATTGCTCAAGAATCTGGAAAAATTTCTTGAGTATACTGGAACAGATGAATTGGATAAGCAGTATTACAAGCTTGTAGCAGATGCATTTAACTCCGTAAGATTTGAATCACCATATCGCAGTGCTACAAGATTTTATGTACAGAAAAAAACGCCATTCTATATCGGAACTGAGCGATATTTTGAAGTAACGTTACAGCAAGCCGGTATTTATGCATCAAAGTTTAATCGAATTACAGCATATACACAACAAAATATTTCTACCAGCTATTCTATCCAAATTGAATATGCGCCTGCGACTATCAACTTGTGGGGAATTGATACAGAAATTAAACTCATTACTTCATGGAAAGTCTCTATTGATCCAAGGTGCTTAAATAAACTGGGAAAAATATTGAAGTTGCCAATTAAGCTTTCCTCTAACTATGGAGAATATGATGCCCTAATGCGTTTTCTTACAGAAACTGGTATGAATTTCCTAGAAATGATTGACCTTCGTGAAGTAAAATTTTCGGGTATTCTTGAAGCAATTTACCAATACTCTAATACCAACTATTTTAAGGAGGTGTTGCAAAAGCTGAGAAATAACTACTTTGTGGGATCTAAGCAGTATGGCAGATACACTATTCGCTATTTATTGCTAAGCCTGCGTGAGGAGTTACTGGAACGTGTTATGCCTTCGCAATTCAGTTTGCAATGGAAATGTGAAGATTTGTATCTATCACGTAAATGCGTGCCATTTGAATGTAATCCACTTATCTCCAATTTAGCTGGTAGCAAGACCAATGCTATTAACCAAGCAAGATATTTAGCAAGTGTTGTCGAAAGAGAAAAAACAGATACTGTTATTCCATACTGGTCAATTATAGAAGCAATTCAGGAAACAGGAGAAATATACTGTGATATTGATTCGAGTTTAACTATCTCGTCAATCCAAAAATACAATGAGCAATTAGATCCTTGGGAAATAGGAAAGGGTTATGGTATCACCATAAAAGATAATATAGCGTACATTGATTCTTATGAAAAATCAACGCTCTTCATTTTGAAAAAACTTTTGGAGTTATCTCATATTTCCAATAAAGGTCAAAAAGAATTCAATGAAAAATATCTAAAGCAAAGCGAAATTGCATTTTCGGATTTGAAGAAAGAAGAAGCTCTCAAGTATGCTTTCGTAAATTCAAGAGTACTTCTTATTTATGGAGCCGCCGGTACCGGAAAGACAACGCTTATCAATATGATTTCAACGATGATGGCTGGTCGTCGGAAGCTTTTCCTTACCAAAACACATACGGCATTACAGAACTTGAAAAGAAGAATTGAAAATCCGGGTGCAGATGTAGGTTTTGTTAGTCTAGATAGCTTTACTAAGCGAGTGAATCTTCCAGACTACGATATTATTTTTGTAGATGAATGTAGTACGATTGACAACCGCACCATGATGACATTTCTTGAAAAGACACGACCGGATACTTTTTTAGTTCTTGCTGGTGATATTTATCAAATAGAGTCCATTGAGTTTGGAAATTGGTTTTCTTATGCTAAGGATCTCGTTCAATCTCAGGGCTCGAATATTGAGTTGCTGAGTACATGGCGCACTGAGGATCAGAATCTCATTGACCTGTGGCAAGAAGTGCGTTGCAAAGGCACATTAATAACAGAGAAACTTGTAATCGATGGACCGTTTTCTGAAAACATAGGAGAAAATATATTCAATTGCGAGATAAAAGATGAGGTGATTCTTTGCCTGAACTATGACGGAAAATTCGGTTTGAATAATATAAATAGCTATTTTCAGAATGCGAACACAGAGTTAGCTATTACTTGGGGAGATTGGAAATATAAGGTCGGAGATCCCATATTATTTAATGATACAAATAGATTTTCCTTGCTTTACAACAACCTAAAAGGACGTATTATTCACATTGACAAATTCAAAGAAAAAATTACATTTACAGTAGATGTTGCCATTCCTTTGACAGAAAGTGATTGCAAAAATGATCACATAGAGTTTGTTGACGCAATTGAAGATGGAACACGCATACGATTTGATGTATTTGCGTTTGAGGATGAAATATCTGAAGATGACCGGGAGAGGACAATAGTACCGTTTCAACTTGCCTATGCCGTCTCGATTCATAAAGCACAGGGATTGGAATACAAATCGGTTAAAGTCATCATTCCAAGTAGCAATGCGGAGAAGATCACACACGGTATTTTCTACACCGCAATTACCCGGGCAAAAGAACGATTGAAAATCTACTGGAGTTCCGAAACCATGCAGAAGATTGTTGCCGGGTTTTCCGAAGAAAATTCGAGGCAAAAAAGTTTGGCAATTATCAAAGAGACACTGGATCAAAGTGAGATATAAATCAATAACAGAGCACCGGCTAGTCAGGCAGTGCTCTGTTGCATGGAATTTAACAATTACTACCCCCAAAAAGCGATACTATTTCAGCATCATTTTAATTTCATTCTTTAGTGAGCTATAATAATATTTCCGTCTACTTATACAAACACCACATCTGCATTTACCACTTCTGCTGTCAGTTTACGGATATTATTCATCTTCCGCACCCACTTCATTTGATTATCCACCTTGAGCTGTTCTGCTACGCCCTCCTTTTCAGCATATTCCTTTACCAGCCAAAGGAAAAGCTCTTGTGCTTGTTCTTCGACGTCTGCGAGATGGGAGTGAAGCTTACTGGAAGTGAACAGATTGTAATACAAGACTTTGCGGTGGTGCTTTAAGTACCGTAGGCGGCGTTGTCCCCATACGCCGATTTGGTGTTCTTCTTCGGTGGGTAATGTAAGATTAGGTAGACAGTAATCGCCTACTATTCGGTAAGTGCCACCCACTTCTTCAAATATCGTTTTAGCCATAATAGAAACCCTCCTTTGATATGCTCATTGTATCAAAGGAGGGTTCTGTTTGCGAATGTGCGATTTTGATTATCGCACGTTATTTTAGAAAAAATATTCAACCGTAATTTAGTTGATCGTAATTTACTAAATTACGATTCGACATATCTTTCATTCTTTCAGAAAGCTATCAAACGGAGCATCGTCGCTACAAAAGGTATCGAAGATCATTTTAGCACCAAGGCGAAAGCCAATGACAAACGTGTCCACCTCGGCGTCGCCCATCAGCTCGCCGTAGGCGTTGCAGAAATCAATGAATAAATCTTTATCTTCGCCCTGCAAGCGTTCAGTCAGCTTTTCCTCCAGCTCGTTTATATTACCTGAAGCTTTAACAATACGGCTGCCTTTTGTATATCCTCGCCGCTGCGGATCAAGATTTCCGAAAAACAAATCTTCTATAAAGTTCATCATTTCTGCTCTCCTTTCGCCATGTGTTGCTTTTGCCAGCGTGGGAAGCGTTTCAGCATTTTGATATGCCAGTCCGATTTTTGTGTAATCGTGCGAAAATATGCAGAGCAGAAAAAATCAACGAGATACACTTTCGGAATATCGTTGATATTCCGCCGTTTGAAGGATTTCAGATGTCCCGCTTTACACCAATTATTGACGGATGTTTTTCCATACCCGGTGAGCTTTGAAACATCGGTTGCTGTTATCACATCGGGGGATTTCACAAGCAGCTCCGTATAGAAGTCGTACATATCCTCAAGTATCACCGGCGGCACATTCGCCTGCATCCTGACCGTATAATGTCCGCTGTACCATCCGGCATGGGCGGAGTAGCTGTCGGGGAAAACCTTGCGATCCTCTAAATAAGCAATAACATCCTCCTTCTTAATTTTGTAGCATCGTGTCTGCTTGCCGGAATACTCACAGGGTATTTTACCGCTTTGCAGCA
Source organism: uncultured Christensenellaceae bacterium (assembly GCA_910585035.1). GTDB lineage: Bacteria > Bacillota > Clostridia > Christensenellales > MGBC116941 > MGBC116941. The sequence continues at coordinate 83,257 of CAJUEF010000002.1, forward strand.
GATACTGCGCCGTGGATTTGCTGATGTGGCAAATCTGATACAGCTGATCCTTTGTAATTACATCGGGAATCTCATCCCAATTGATTGCGCTTTCATTCATAGCAATACACCTCAAAAAATAGATTTGTCGGTGTGCCTATCCTGTGTATTGCCTTCTGTATTTTGTTCTTTCCGTTCTTTCCTCAGTTCTTTCCGAAAATACGGGTTTCGGCGATTTTTCGGTCAAACTTGAACCATCTTGAAAAATGAGCGTTTTTTTTTGATATAATATAAAAAAAGTTAAGTATCGTGCGGCTTTTCGAAGCGGACAAAACGGGATGAACCATACACGAGCCTATCTGTGCTTTGTAAGCACCCGTAAAGACTCGAAATCGTTTTGGCGCCATGCGTCACGTGGGTTCGAATCC
>CAJUEF010000002.1:83673-83939 GCA_910585035.1 uncultured Christensenellaceae bacterium
AAAGTCCATTAACCATGCAGGTTTTTGGATTTTTCTTTTTTTGACCGCCTCTAAAAATTCCCCTCACTTGTTATTATTGAAAAAGAGCTTTTAGGAATAGCAGTTCACATAAAAGGACAAAAAATTTGCTTTCCATTACCGGCTGGCATTGGTAAGTCGATGAATGAAATTACAATAAATTATTTTTGGTAACATAAACAATCAGTTCTATTCCGCATAAATCCTCAATAAACATTGATTTTTTTTTCGCTTTATGGAATAATTAT
>CAJUEF010000002.1:83949-87461 GCA_910585035.1 uncultured Christensenellaceae bacterium
GCGTCAGCCGTGACACAGTTCTCCCCTATATCGAAAAAAGAGAAATGCACGCCGCAAAAATTGACAGGCTATGGAAATTCAAGATCAGCGAAGTGGATGCCTGGATGAAATCCAGCGTTGCTGCTAAGAACTGAAAATATTACTAAAGATAATTTTCGTTTTGCTCCTGTGATATATCTTCAGGCGGCGATTAAAACCATTAATAAAATGCAGCAATCCATATTTGATGAAATCGTAGAAAAGTACGTGGAAATGAATATCATCCAACCTTTCCGTGAATGAAACTATACGCATCCCCCGCATTTATCTAGATTTAATTTTCAATGCAGAACTTCACAAGATCGTTGACTGGAGTAATGCTAATAAAGAGAATTACCTGCTCACTATGTGGCGTAGCCCAATTAAAGATGTTGAAATCAAGCATCTGCTGAAAAACGCTTTAAGCGATGACATCAATGGCCTGAAGCATATGTGAAAAGCATTGACTAGTTATTTATTACGAAAGGTATACAACCTGTAATGTGTAGGAATTGTGAGGTAATTATAATGGCAGATATTAAATTATTTAATATAAACGGAAAAGTATCAGAATTGCAAAGCGGAAATGTAACACTTGAAAAAGAGTTGCAGACTGTTATAGAGAATAACATGGAAACATTTTTTGGGGTTACCTTTCTCTCATCTGAATATAAAACAACTGATGGCGGTCGTATGGACAGTATAGGAATTGACGAAAACCATTGTCCCGTTATTTTTGAGTATAAACGCTCAATTAAGGAAAATGTAATCAATCAAGGGTTATTCTATCTCAACTGGCTTTTAGATCACAAAGACAGTTTTAAGGTTTTGGTTATCGAAAAACTTGGTCTTAAAGAAGCAGATAAAATTGATTGGACTATGCCCCGTGTAGTCTGCATTGCAGGAGATTTCACTAAATATGATGAATCTGCAATTAAGCAGATGAACCGAAATGTAAGTTTAATTAGATATAAGAAATTTGGCAACGATTTGCTGATGTTTGAGCATATCAATGAAAATGTTGCAACGGCAATTCCGGACGCAGAAATATCGGAGACGAAAACTAAATCAACTGACAAGACTTTTGACGAACAGTTAAAAACTGCTGACGCTTCTGTAAAAATTTTGTATCAGGATTTGACCAACTACATATTGAGCCTTGGCGATGATATTTGCGAAACCCATCTAAAGCTCTATGCTGCTTTCAAGAAGATCAGAAATATCGTAACTGTAGTTGCATTAAAGAAAAAACTTATTTTGAATTTACCCTTAGATGTAGCTACAGTAACATTTGAAAAAGACTTTTCGAGAGATGTTACCAATATCGGTCACTGGGGGTGCGGTGCTGTAGAATTACACATTAAAAATACCGCTGATTTTGAAAAAGCAAAACCACTTATTGATCGTGCTTATAACGAAAATTAACAGAGGAAATAACAATGACTTTTCTTAAAAGAGCAATACAATATGGATACGCTTACATATAGGAAACGGAAAATATGAAAAAAATCACTTATATTATTTCCGATAATCATACTTTATGTTAACAAATATATAAATAAAATTGAAAAGCATAACATTTTTAATACAATATTTCCATACACTAAAATAATTCAATCATATTTTGATATAAATAATGAAATTAATAAAATTTAAAAAACTATTTAAAAATAATACAATTAAGATAAAAGTATTTTTTACAAACAATTAAACTTTTTAAATTTCTTAATTGTTTATTCACATTACTTTGTTACTATTAGCTCATAATAAAGATATATTTTTAGAGGTGACGCAATGGACGATTTTAGAAACGAATACAAAAAGAACAGTAGAAAAGGCAACGGCTGGGTTATTGCACTTACATGTTTTTCTATTCTTGCACTTATTTTTAGTACAGTTGCCCTTTATCGCAGTAATCAAATCGTTGGAAACAATGCAGAAACATCTGCAAACAAAGTTGGAATACAAGTTGGCACAACAAACGTATCCAATAACTCAGGAGCAGCCATAACTGATACCAGCAGCGTTGTAGGCGTTGCAGATACAATGAAAAACAAAGTAGTATATATTGGAGTATATGGCAATTCAAGCTCATTTTCCAATTCACTGCAATATGCTCAAATAGGAAGCGGCTCAGGCTTTATTGTATCTTCAGAAGGCTATGTGGTTACTAATTATCATGTTATTGAAGAAGGGAAATCTTTTAAAGTAACTGTAAATTCAGAGGAAGTATACGATGCAAGCGTTATTGGTTATGATTCTTACAGTGATTTAGCAGTTCTTAAAATTGAAGGAGCTAACAAGCAATTTGAACCGGTGGTACTTGGAGACAGCAATTCAGTAAAAGTCGGTGAACTGGCAATTGCAATTGGAAGCCCTCTTGGTTCAGCTTTAAACAACTCTGTAACTGTTGGGTATATTAGCGCCAAAGACAGAGAAATAACAAGTAATTCTCATACTACAAAAATGATTCAAACAGACGCAGCAATTAACCCCGGCAATAGCGGTGGTCCTCTTTTAAATACCGGAGGTCAGGTAATAGGCATTAACACAATGAAAAGTACATTTGCAGGATACGATTCATATGGCAACGCAGTAAGCGCTGATGGAATCAGCTTTGCAATACCAATTTCTGACGCACTTCCTGTAATAACGGAAATAATTCAAACAGGTAAATATCAACGTCCGGGAATCGGTATTTCATATTATCCTATTGACAGTGAAACAAGCAATAAAAACAATATCCCTCAAGGTCTTTTAATAAAAAGCGTTAATAACGATTCTCCAGCAAGTAAAGCAGGGCTGAAAGTTGATGATATAATTGTAAATGTAGATGGAACAGAAATAAAATCCAGCGCTGATTTAAACAACATTTTAAGCAACAAAAAAGTTGGCGATAAAATAAAAATAACGGTTTACAGAAACAATAAAAATGTTGACACAGAATTAACTCTTGGGGATTTAAGTCAAATGTCAAGCACCACAGAAAGCACACGCCAAAACCGCACTCAAGATGACAGCAACAGGTGGACTTGGCCGTTTTAAATAATTTTGCTTTTAAACATTAAAAAACAGAGGAATTAATTCCTCTGTTTTTTATTTATAATTATACGTTTATGCAAACCACACTACCCAATAATTTTTATATTTTGCAGCAGATATGCTTTTGTATTCAGGTGTTAATATTATGTTTCTATGACCTGGACTATTCATCCAAAGCTCAACAGAATGTTCCGTTGAAAAAGCCATTGCAATAATTTCAGCATACCCCACTTCCCCCGCAGTAAAACATGACTGACCGTTGGGCCTTGTATGACTAAAGCTTGTAGCAAGCTCTTTTCCTCTTATAAGGGCCGCCTTATCCATTCTGCTATCCCAACTCACGCTGGAAAGCCCATTTTTTGCTCTTTCTGTAGTAAATCTGCTCAACGGTGAGTTGAGTGCAAATGGGTTTGAAGAGGCACAGGCCGCAGGGCGCAGACCGTTTTCCTGTG
>CAJUEF010000002.1:87471-90643 GCA_910585035.1 uncultured Christensenellaceae bacterium
CTCTTTCTGTATTTATAAGCCCCAGCAGCTTATATTCAAGCTGAGCATTATCCGCTTGTCTGGAATTAATTCTTAGGCTCTTGGTTATAACATTGCCATAATTATCGTAAGCATCAACATATATATCATATCTGCCCACTGCGCTTGGCGTCCACTTTGCATTTGCGTTTGTTCCGCTGCTTATAACGCCCCAGCTTTGCCAGTTATTATAGCTCCACACAAACTTATATTTAAGTCCTGTCGTGTTGCCGCTTGTATTTGCTTTTAATGAAACCGAGCTGCCCTTATCAACGGTAGCATTATTGCTTACTCCAGTTATCCCCGTAAAACTCCAGCCAGTGCCTACATTAATCTTTTTGCTTATGCTGGAAACATTACCGTATTTGTCTTTAACATCCACTATTAGCTCATACGTTCCCGGAGCGGAAGCTCTAAAGCCTGTACTTCTCTTGCTGCCAAAGTTGCTTATAACACCCCAGCTTTGCCAGTTGTCCTTTTGCCATACCAGCTTATATTTAGCGCCCTGTGCTCCTGACGCACTTCCTACTACCGATATTGTTTCGCCAACCTTTGGGTTACTGTTGCTTACAGATATTGCAGGGTTCCAGCCTCTGCTAACGTTAATCTTTTTACTTGCAGTGGAAATATTTCCGTATCTGTCTTTAACATCTATTATCAGCTCATATGTTCCCGGAGCGGAAGCTCTAAAACCTGTGCTTCTCTTGCTGCCAAAATTGCTTATAACGCCCCAGCTTTGCCAGTTATCCTTCTGCCATACCAGCTTATATTGTGCATCCTTTGCTCCTGATGCACTTCCTACTACCGATATAGCTTCACCAACCTTTGGGTTGATTTTACTAACAGACATTACAGGATTCCAGCCTCTGCCAACTGTTACATTTGCAATCTTTGTTGTAACTTTTCCATTTGGCGCAATAGCATCAATGTGTACCTGGTATGTTCCCGCCTTTGTTGGAGTAAAGCTTGCTGAATTGTTTGTTCCTGCTTGTCTTATAATCCCCCAGCTTTGCCAGTTGTTAAAGCTCCATACAAATTTATATTTGTAACCTGCGGCATTACCGCCTGTAACTGCCTTTGCTGTTATAGTTTCACCGCTCTTAACGCTTTTTTTATTTACCCATGCGCTTTGATAGGTAAAACCTGCATTCTGCACAGCTGCTTTAGTTTCTGTAACTGTTCCTACTGCAAAAGGCGCTGTCATCGCCAATCCCATTAATAAACAGCCAATTACCTTTTTTATCATTTTCAATCCCTCCCCAGTATGTTGTTATCATTTGCCATATAAGCATTCATTTAAAAATATAACAATACTTATACAATTTTGACATTTATACTATAACATATGGATTTATAATCGTAAAGATTTGATTAATACCCTAACTTCATACCTTAATATGCTTTCATTTATTAATTTTCTTATTAAATTTTGTGAGAAAACAACAAAAATTTTTGGCTATATTATAAAATTATGTTATAATATTCTTACTAAAATACAAATAAAATCAAAGATTTTCAGTATTTTAGAGAACATTGGAAGATGTACATTTTATTTTTAGGAGAGAATTTTATGTTAGAGCTGATCACAAATATTAACAATATAGTTAATGATTTTGTTTGGGGAGTTCCCGCAATGGTATGTATAATAGGTGTGGGCATTCTTTTGAGCTTTAGAACCGGATTTATACAAATTGGAAAATTCCATTATGCTATGAAATCAACCGTTCTAAAAATATTTCAGAAACAAGATGCAAAACAAGGTTCCGTAACTCCATTTCAAGCAGTGTGTACAGCGCTTGCAGCAACTGTAGGAACGGGAAATATTGCAGGTGTTGCAGGTGCTATTGCAATTGGCGGACCAGGCGCTGTTTTTTGGATGTGGGTTTCCGCTTTGCTGGGTATGTGTACTAAATTTTCAGAAGTTACACTGGCTGTGCACTATCGTGAAAAAAATTCACACGGTGATTATGTTGGCGGTCCCATGTATTACATAAAAAACGGTTTAAGCAAAAATTGGCGGTGGCTTGCAACTGCTTATGCAGTATTCTGTGTCCTAACCGTGTTCGGCACCGGAAACGCTACCCAAGTTAATACAATCACTGCATCAATAAATTCAGCTTTACTAAATTTTAATATTATAAGTGAAAGCTCAGTAAAAATTGTAAGTCTTACCATTGGCATTATAATTGCTATTGTAGTTGCACTTGTACTGCTTGGAGGCATTAAACGAATTGCAAAAGTTACAGAAATGCTGGTACCTTTCATGGCTATATTATATGTAATTTTGGGATTTGGCGTTATTATACTGAATATTGAAAGAGTACCAGGTGTATTTAATATGATTTTTAAAGGAGCTTTTACTCCGGCAGCATTTACAGGAGGTATCGTTGGCAGCTTGTTTGCAAGTATGAAACGAGGTGTATCCAGGGGTATTTTCTCCAACGAAGCCGGTCTTGGTACAGGCTCTATTGCTCACGCTACCGCAGATACCAATAGTGCTGTTGAACAGGGAGTTTTTGGGATTTTTGAAGTTTTTGCCGACACTATAGTGATTTGTACACTAACTGCCCTTACTATTCTTTGTTCCGGAATACCTATTGAATATGGAGCTGCAGCAGGTGCTGAGCTTACAATTAGCGGATTTATTGCTACCTACGGAAATTGGGTATCCATTTTTACAGCGATAGCTATGTGTTGTTTCGCATTTTCTACCATCCTTGGTTGGGGATTGTATGGAGCAAGAGCGGTGGAATATCTTGCCGGTGTAAAACTAATTAAGCCATTTATGTTTGTTTATTCATTGGTTGCTATTATCGGGGCAACAATGGACCTTGGATTATTATGGAGCATTGCCGATACATTTAACGGTCTTATGGCTATTCCTAACCTTGTAGCTTTATTCTTGTTATCCGGTGTTGTCGTAAAGCTTGTTCGTGAACACTGGAAATAAAAATCATAAAATAATTAATTTTGTTTAAACATAGGCAATACCGATATATTGACTTATCACATAGATATGTTAAAATAACATACAGAATATTGTAATACCGCATTTTAAATGTTGTATAATTAATAAGGAGTGTATTATATATGGATCAAAAGGTTTCAGGTTTGCTTAATCAGCAAATCAACAAAGAATTTTACTCAGCATACC
>CAJUEF010000002.1:90653-92959 GCA_910585035.1 uncultured Christensenellaceae bacterium
ACGCATCTATAGGGTTAGATGGTTTTGAAAATTGGTACAAAATACAGGCTCAGGAAGAGCGGGATCACGCAATGCTTTTTTACCAATATATGCAGGATAACAGCGAAAAAATAACTTTTGAAGCTATAGATAAACCTGAATGTAATTTAACAGATAATATGGCGCCTTTAAAAGCAGCTTTGCAGCATGAAAAATACGTAACTTCCCTTATTAACGACATATATTCCGCTGCAAACGACGTTAAAGATTTCCGCACAATGCAGCTTCTTGACTGGTTTGTTAAGGAACAAGGTGAAGAGGAAAAGAATGCTTCAGATTTAATTACCAAAATGGAACTTTTCGGAAGTGATTCAAAGGGACTTTATATGCTTAACAGCGAAATGGGGGCACGTACCTATTCTGCTCCTTCATTGGTTCTGTAATAAATTTAAAAGGCTGTACATCCAAAATGTACAGCCTTTTTTATATAAACCTTTAATAAAGCTTTTTAGTCTTTCCTAAGGATATAATACCCATATCTCGTTGAACTATCCACAACTTCGTGACCTTCTTCCGTTTCCTCAATTTCGCTTACCCTGTATATCCATTCAGGATTATTTTTCTGAATATCATTCAGTTGTTCCATATCTGAAACTCCAAAAATAAAATGAACTTCTGCCGTTTTCGGTTCACACACCTTTGTCATATTTGGCATTATTCCACAGGCAACGTCAATGACCATACTAACAAAATCATATCCTGTAGAAATTTGCACCAGGTCAGAACCGATACAGTCTCCCCCCATTCTGCCTCCAATTTCTATTATTTTAATTTCGCCTTTGGTGTTAATCTTTATTTCAGAATGTGATGCACCGTTTTTAATCAAAAGGCTGTCAAGAGCATGGGTGACAATACTTTTTATTTCTTCCAGTATTTCTGTTGATACATTTGCCGGCTGCATATGTCCTGTTTCTATAAAATTAGGTGCTCCTGTGGTATATTTCTTTGTTAGTGCAAGAAATGTATGCTTACCTTGATAAGATATATATTCCACACTGTATTCTTCGCCATCAACAAATTCTTCTATCATAGCCTTTTTTTCAAAAGATACCTCTTTAGCACGCTTTATTGCATCCATTATATCCGATTTATTTGTAACCTTTGTAACCCCTCTGCTTCCAGAGCGGTCTATGGGTTTTACTATTATCGGATACTCAATTTTATTTATAACATCTTCGTTTAATTCATCCGACCTATAATATTTTGGAGACGGGTCTCCGTTTTTTTCAAAAGCTCTTCGCATAGAATATTTATTAGTAGAAATAATGGAGCTTTCAATTCCATTTCCAACTAAATTCATTTTTTCTGCAACATAATTTACAGTAATACTCGCCAAATCAGATGCAATAGAAATAATACCATCCGGCTGTATCTCCATGCACTTATTCAGGATTTCCTCTTTTTCTATAATACTTATGGGATAAAAAAAGTCTGCTGTCTTTTCTCCTATATCTCCTGATTTCCAGGCAAACACATGTGTTTCAATGTTTCTCTCTTTTGCCTTTAATATTAATCTGTTTTGGAAATCATTTGCTCCTATGATTACTAATTTTTTCTGTTTCGCCATAACACCCTCAGCTCCCGTACCTAACATCTAATTACATATATTTTATAAAATCTCTTTTATCCTCTCAACAACTGTTTCTGCGTCTTTGCTGTCCATATCTGCATAAAGAGGAAGTCTTAAAACACGTTTTCCATAATCCTCAGTAATAGGACAGTCTTTTTCCGTATAACCTAGTTTCTTGCCCATTGGCGCAGAATGTAACGGCACATAACAAATATAAGCCATAATTCCCTGTTCTTTTAATTTTGCTACTAAATTTGTTCTTATGTCATCTGAAGGCAGTAATATGTTATACATATGTGCATTATGCTCTACATAATCAGGTACAAACTGACGAACCAGCTTACCCTGCTTTTCTAAGTCAATAAGCCCGTTATGATAAATATTCCATACATTCATTCGCTTTTCCATAATCTCATCATAACGTGCCATTTGTGCAGAAAGAATTGCAGCAAGCACATCAGAAGGCAAAAACGAAGAGCCAATATCGTGCCATGTATATTTATCCACACAACCCCTTAGTACCTGTCTGCGGTTCGTTCCCTTTTCCCTAATAATTTCAGCACGTTCCATATACTTTTCTTCATTAATAATAATTGCTCCGCCTTCACCCATAGCATAATTTTTGGTTTCATGAAAACTGTAACACCCAAATTCCGTTAATGTTCCTGCATATTTCCCTTTATATTTGGAACCCACT
>CAJUEF010000002.1:92969-101000 GCA_910585035.1 uncultured Christensenellaceae bacterium
ACTGCCTGTGCCGCATCTTCTATAATGAAAAGTCCATGCTTATTGGCTATTTTATTAATTGTGTCCATTTCACATGGAATACCGGCATAGTCAACAGTATATATTGCCTTTGTATTCTTTGTAATCTTTTCCTCAATGAGATTTTCATCTATATTCATAGTATCTTTGCGTATATCACAAAAAACAGGCTTTGCTCCCCTAAGCAAAAATGCGTTTACCGTTGACGAAAATGTAAATGACGGCACAATTATTTCATCTCCCGGCGCTAAATCAATTAATATAGAAGCCATTTCAAGTGCAGTAGTGCCGGAAGTTGTCAGCAGCATATTTTTAATTCCCAGCTTTTCCTCGAACTGCTTGTACACCTTTGAAGTATATTTTCCGTCGCCAGATAAAATACTGTTTTCCATCGCATCCATAACTGCATCTTTTTCTGCCTTTGTAATACTGGCTTTGTTAAAATAAATCATGCTTTGTTCTCCTTTTATTATCTCTTACTCATCAATTTTATATCTTCAACCATCCTTGCTTGAATAAGCAGGTCTTTATACATTTGGTTTCTTAAATTTTCATTTTCAAATGCTTCCAAAAACTTTTCTATGGAGCGAGCAAAGTGAGCATCCTCCGGCAGCTTTATCTGTTTTTTCCCTTCATTTGTTTCAATATCCAATAAAGGAACATATCCCGGCGGAGCAGTAAAAATACGGTTTGTAAAAAGCCTTCCTTTGTTACCCAAAATTTCCAGACAGCACTGATAATAACTGTCCATACTAAAAGACCCCTGCAACACACAGCCTTCACTATTGGAATAAGTTGCACTGCCATACATATCAACTTCATATTCCGGCAAATAATTAAGAGTAGCCGTATCAACCTTAACAGTATCTCCAAGCATTAATCTTGCCAGCTTTGTAACATATCCCGCTGCATCCAGCAGTGCTCCTCCGCCAAGCTTCTTATTGTATCGAAAATCATTTGCTTCTCGAAGAGGAAACCCAAAGGTAGATTTTATAAGACGAATATCACCAATAACTCCATCATCTAAAAGGCTTTTAATTTCCGTAATCTGCGCATGAAACTGGAACATATAATTTTCCTGCAAAACCAAATTATTTTTTTTTGCAATATCCACTAAAATATTTGTATCCTCATATTTTGTAGTGGATGGTTTTTCCACAAAAACATGCTTTTTATGCTCCAGCGCCGCCTTTGCATAAGGAAAATGAAGTGCCGGAGGAAGTGGAATGTAAACTGCATCTATATTTTCATCTTCAATTATATCCTGAAAGCTATCTGCCGATTTTAGTCCAAACTCTTTTTCAAATTGCTCCAACTTTGATTTGTCATACTCCTCCGCAATACAAACACATGTAAAATCTTTATTATCCTTTATAGCCGGCAAAAATCTGCGAAAAGCAATTTCAGCACAGCCAAGTATTCCCATTCTTATCATGTCTTTTCCTCTTTTCTACCATCTAAATATCCAGCAGTGAAAGTAAATTTCTAAGCTGAATGTTTAAACAGTTATTAATTTGTACTAAAAGATTTAAAGTGAAAAAATCCACCCAAAAATACCCTTTTGGAATTAATTTAATTTTTTCTTTATCTACTTCAATAATAACATTTTGATTTTGTTCATGGTAAAAACGTCCTCCCTCTTCAGAAAGCAAAACATTTTTTTTCACTCCGTCCTTTGTTTCCAGCTTTTTAAAAAACAACTCTTCCAATTCATTTTTGGCATGTCTTTTATTTGATGGTTCCATTTGTACTGTAGGACCCAATTCTATAAAGTCATGGCATCCAACCTCCGGTCTTGCACATACCAAAAATTTACGCACGCCTTTTTCAACACAGGTAAAAAGACCAAAAACAGCAATTCCAATTGCCTCAAATAAAGGCTGTGTCCATTTTTTTACTTCCCGTCCTTCCATTTCAATATCACAATAGACTACCTTGAAATCATAATCATATTTACACCGTATTTCTTTTTTACCAAATTCCCAATCCTTAAGGGAATCTAAAGGAACAAGTCTTGTTTGTTTTTCATCAAACATCTTATAATTATTCATATAACAATAAATCGCCGGTAAAAGATTATCACTCTTTTTTTCAAAAATAGAGCGATATAACGCTTTATCTTTAAAACATGTATCAATTTCTTTTTGTTCCTCAGCAGTTATTTTTTCCACTGAATATGGAATACATGAAAGTACCGTTCTCGTATCCATATTTACCAGGTTGTCCACTTTCATGAGTTCCTTAATTTGCCCAAGGGTCATCCATTTATGGCTGGGAAGAACCTTAACCTCTTCATCTTCATTTAGCTCTACCAGTATATTTCTATTTCTCTTTTTATAAAACCTGGAGGATTGCTCAGATTGTATCTGGTCTACAATTATGTGGTGTTTTTCAGCATTTAAAAAATAGTCAAGGTAAGGTGGTTTTCCTCCTCCGTGCTTTTGAGTAAAATTGCTCTTTGTAGCCTGTATAGTTGGAGAAATCTGAATTTTATTAATATTTCCAGGCTCTATTTTCGCCTGCATTAAAAAATTCAGCACTCCATCTATTTTTTTACATAGAATGCCCAAATATCCAATTTCATTTTGCATTATAATCGGCTGTTCTAATATAATATTCCCCTCATTAATTTGCTGATAACCCTGTATAGTAAAAAAACTATGATTTTTGTTTCTAATGCAGCCCTCCTGTCTGTCATAAAACCAAAAACCATTATTATCTTTAGGAAATTCCGTCTTGTCAATTCTAACTTTTACTTTTTCATTTCTATACCGCACCCACTTTAGAATTTCATCATTTGTATTAACATTGCCTTTTACATGTGCCCATGATTTTACAATATCCACAATGCTATTCATTTTTCCCTCCGACGCTTTAAGTAAACTTATTCTATTTTATTATATAGCCTATTTTAATAACATAAGTTCTGCTTATTAATTTTGTTTATTTTATATTATACCCTATTTTTGCCATAACTGCCATATACATTAGACAAAGGTTGCGATAAATTAAAATAAAAAACGGACAATAACTTTAATTTTTTTCTTAAAATTGATAATATTATTAATCTGGTGTATTATTTATTAAAAAGGAGAAATAACATGCGGTTATTTATAGCAATTAATTTTTCAAATGAAATGAAAGCAGCTCTTTTGGGCTGTATAAATCAACTAGCAGACCAGGGAATTTGCTGTAATTTTACTGCAAATAAAAATCTGCATTTAACTCTTGCTTTTATTGGTGAAACCGACAAAGTATCTTTAATAAAAAATATAATAAATGAAATTAAATTTAAGCCATTTAATATATCCTTAAAAGGTTATGGCTACTTTCATGATTTACTTTGGATAGGTATTGAACATAATCCAAATTTATTAGATATAGCAATAGCATTGCAAAATAAACTGCTTGAAAATGAATTTAACATCAAGCAGCAAATTTTTAAGCCCCACATTACAATAGCAAGAAAAATTCAAAACAACAATAATATAAAATTATCTGTTCCTTCTGCTAAATGCACGGTAAATAAAATATCTTTAATGAAATCATCACGCATAAACGGAAAAATAGTATACACTGAAATACTATAAAAAGTTTAATCTATGTCTTTTTAAATCCTGTACGAAGGCCGCATCTAAAAACAATATCCATGCCAATATCACAAAGGGGCAGCTGCCTTGTCACTGCTCCTATTTCCTTTGCAACCCTTGGCATACCATATACAAGACAGGTTTCCTTGTTTTGACCAACGGTATACGCACCTGCATTCCTCATTTTTAGCAGTCCCTGAGCGCCGTCGTCTCCCATACCTGTAAGAATAACTCCTATTGCTCTGTTGCCAATAGAGCGTGCAACAGATTCAAAGGCCACGTTTACCGATGGCCGGTGTCCGGATACTTTAGCGCTTATATCCAGCTTCAAAAAAACTTTATTGCTGATTTTTACAGCAGTAGTGTGATATCCTCCCGGAGCAATGTATATATGCCCCTGTTGAGCCATTTCTCCATCTTTCACTTCACTTACTTTCATTTTGCATATACTGCTTATTCGCCTCGCATAAAGTCCGGTAAACTTAGCCTCCATATGCTGCACAACAAGTACAGGAGGAAGATAATCTGGAAGCACTTTTAATACCTCAATTAAAGCGTCAGCTCCACCTGCAGACGCCCCAATAACTATTAAATCAACTTCTTTGCCAACCTTCCATTTTTGGGTTGTATTATAATCTTTATCCAGCTTTTTATTGATTATACTATTCGTAGATGAAATGCCTTTATCCAGCATTCCACATCAGCCTTTCATATATAAGATATAATTTAATTTTAACATTTATGATGGTATTTTGTCTATATGTTATTAAAATAATAGGTAATAATTATTTTTATATGTAATTTATAATATTTATGTTTTGTGCAAAAATTATTGTTTTTAATCTAAAAAATAAAAAACAATACTAAAAAAAGTGGCAAAGCCACTTTTTCATTAGCAAATAAGTTATATAACTTTATTAATTGGCAGCCTGCTCGTAAACACTAACCTGTTTTCTGTCTCTGCCAAGGCGCTCAAAACGAACCACACCGTCAGCAACAGCAAACAGTGTATCGTCTCCACCCTTTTTAACATTTTTTCCAGGATGGAATTTTGTTCCTCTTTGTCTTACTAAAATATTACCTGCAAGAACAAACTGTCCGTCAGCGCGTTTTAATCCCAGTCGTTTGGATTCGCTGTCACGACCGTTCTTAGAGCTACCCAGTCCTTTTTTATGTGCCATTTAATTTACACCTCTCTTTTTTCCAGTCGGTGATCAACTAAAATGAAAGTATTTCTACTTTTGTGTACAGTTGACGATGACCGTTTTTCTTTCTGATGTTCTTCTTTGGTTTGTATTTAAACACGATAACCTTTTTACCTTTACCATGCTCAACAACCTTGCCTTTAACCTTAACGTCCAGTGTCGGTGCACCGATCTTAACGTCACTGTCATTTGACATCATTAAACAATCGAACTCAACCTCACTGCCTTCGTTTACATCAAGCTTTTCAACGCTGATAACATCACCGGGAGCAACTTTATATTGCTTTCCGCCTGTTTTAATTATTGCAAACACGACAGCACCTCCATTCTCAATTCTCGCCAAATCCAAGGTAAGGCAAACGCCTATTTAAAACCCGATTCGTGCGGCTTACCGAATTATTTTACCATATATAAAATAATGTGTCAAGGCTATACTTATTTATCCAACAAATGCAAAGAATTTCCCGTTTTCAAACTCTTTGGTTCCGCTAACTATGGATATTTCATAATGTTCTTCATGTATACCACTAATGGGACAAAGGAATATTTTCGATTTGCTTATACCCTCAATATCCATAAATAACTCCCTTGTGTATTCATTAAAAGCTTTTGCCACAGCTTCATGAAGCTTTATAACGATTGTAGCAGTGTTGTTCATTTTTATAAGCCTCTCTACTCTCTTATATATTTCAAGAATTATAGTTTGGCTATTCATTATTTTTCCCGAACCTCCGCAATGAGGACAATCCTTTTTTAAAATACCCGCTATTGATTTCCGTTCCTTTTTACGGGTAATTTCCACAAGTCCCAAATCACTCATGCCAACCACGGCGCTTTTGGTCTTATCCCTGGAAAGCTTATCCTCCAATTCGTCCAGCACCTGCTGCCTGTCCTCCTCTGTTAGCATATCAATAAAATCAACAACTATTATACCGCTGATATTACGAAGACGAATTTGTTTGGCCACCTCTTTTGCCGCCTCAAGATTGGTTTTAAGAGCGGTTTCACAAAAATCTATATTGCCTACAAATTTACCTGTGTTAACGTCTACAACTGTCAACGCTTCTGTATGGTCAATAATAATGTAGCCTCCTGATTTAAGCCACACCTTTCTCGTAAGAGCCGCTTCAATCTGATGAGACACCCCATAATAATCAAATATGTTTTCATCGCATTTGTTAAAATGAATAACCTTGCCGCTAAGGGGATTGGCTATCATTTCAGCAACAATGGAAGCCTTTTCATAGGAATCCACATCGTCTATTATAAGCTCATCAATATCATCCCCAAGCATGTCTCTCACTGTGCGGTAAATAAGGCTGGCTTCATTATGAATTAACCTTGGCGCGGAAAGCATTTTATTTTTTTCACAAAGCTTTTGCCACAGTCTTTTTAAAAAATTAAATTCTTCAATAAAATCTTCCTTTAATTTATCTTCAGCAGAAGTTCTTGCAATAACACCAAAGTTTCCTTCTGTAATATCCTCCAAAATAAGCTTTAATCTTTCTCTTTCTTCCTCATCTTCAATACGCCTGGAAACGCCAATATAATTTACAGTTGGCATAAGCACAAGCATTCTGCCCGGCAGTGTAATATTAGTGGTTACTCTTGTTCCCTTTGTTCCGCCAGGTTCTTTAAACACCTGAACCATTATTTCCTGCCCTTGTTTTATTAAGTCCTTAATATCACATTTCCGCAGTTCATCATCTTCATCATTATTATAATCCAGTGCATTATCTTCCGACTGAATATCTTTTGCATATAAAAATGCATTCTTTTCCAATCCAATATCCACAAAAGCCGCCTGCATCCCCGGAAGAACATTTTGAACCGTACCTTTATATATGTTCCCAACAAGACGCTCATGACCTCTTCTTTCCAGATGTAATTCCACAAGCTCTCCATCTTCCAAAAGCGCTACCCGTGTTTCCATTGGATTGTGTTCAACAACTATCCTTTTTTTCATTTTCCCCTCTTAAACCAAATCAAAATTTATGTATCCATAAGCTCCACAAGCCTTGTGCCATCCTCTTTAAGTGACATAAGGCTGGTTCGCATGATATTACAATTTAAATCATTGCCATAAAGACTTATAAGATCTCTTGGCTTTAAATTAACCTGTCCGCATCTGACCAAACAAATAAGTTTATTTTCTGCCGCCTCTAAATCTAAAATAAGCGGCCTTATATCTGTAAGAGCAGTTTTTGTCTTTGTTTTCTTCTCTATCATTATAACACTTTCGTTTAAAATCGCACAAGTTTTTTCCTTTAAACCGGCAATATCTTTAAAAGTTATTTCATATTTTGCGGCATACACAAGAGACATTAAAGGAGGCATTTTGCCTTCTATAAACCTGCAATCCATTATTTGAACGGCTACAGGCAGCGCTCCATTCATAGACCTTTGAAATACATCTTTACTTATCTCTTCACTAAGCTCAACTTCCATATATTCGCTTATGCTTTCCTGACCAACTCCAAGGGCCATTGCTATAGAAATATTAGGGTGCCTGTTAAAGCCTTTGCTAAACTCAACAGGTATTCCCGCCCTTGCCACCGCCCGCATAAAAAGCTTTTGTAAATCAAGATGGGAGCAAAATTTTAAATCCCCTGTTTTTGAAAACTTTGCAATCATTTTCATTTAATATCGCCTGCCTTTTTAATAACTGTGCATTCTTTAATTAATCCGCAGTTAAGGCATCCATTTCTGCAATCCTTTGTAACCTGCGCCTTTTCACATTTATGTTTTTCATCTAAGAAAAATTGTTTTGAAACGCCATAGGAAACCACATCCCATGGCAATAATTCATCTTCCTCAAAAGAGCGGCAGGCAGCCTCATAAGGATTAATTCCCACCTCGTTAAAGGCCGCAAGCCAGATATCCAGCTTAAACTCATCCTTCCAGCTGTCAAAGCGGCATCCATTTTCAAAAGCAGCCGCAAGAACAGCTCCAAGCTCCCTTCCACCTCTTGCAAACACAGCCTCCAGCATACTTGTGCTTGGATTATGCCAGTTATATTTAAACCATCTTGCCTTTAGCTTGTCCTTTAAATATTCCTGCTTTTTTATTATACTTTCAATATTTTCCTGCCCATACCACATAAAAGGAGTATGGGATTTAGGAACGAAAGTGGATGTGGAAACTGTAACCGTAAGTCCTCGCTTTTTTCCGTTTATCTTTTCATATTCCTCTGCAACCAGCTCCGCCATATGCACTAT
>CAJUEF010000002.1:101010-104417 GCA_910585035.1 uncultured Christensenellaceae bacterium
AAAATAAAGCTTAATAGTATTCCAGCCAAGCTCAAAAGCAGCTCTTACCGTTTCCTTTAAATCATCTTCATTTACGTTTTTGTTTATAACATCACGAAGCCTTTGGGTTCCCGCTTCAGGAGCAAAGGTAAGTCCCGTTTTTCTTACTGAGGGTATCTGCCTTATAAGATCTCTGCTAAAGTTATCCAGCCTTAAAGAAGGTAAAGCAACCGATACGCACCTTTTGGATAAATCCTCGGTGAGTCCATCCATAAGCTGCTGAATATGGCTGTAATCTGATGAGCTAAGAGAGCAAAGAGACACCTCGTTATATCCTGTATCATCAATAAGGTTTTTCGCCATGTTTTCAAGCTTGTCCACATCCCGTTCCCTTAAGGGACGGTAAATATAACCTGCCTGACAAAAGCGACACCCTCTGGTACAGCCGCGCATTATTTCCAAAGTAACACGGTCATGAACTATTCCCATATTGGGCACAAGATATTTCTTAGGATACACAGCGTCATTTAGATTTAATATGTTGTTTTTTTGTACAGGAACAGGCGCACCGGTATCCGATGCAATATCAGTTATTTTACCATTTTCACCCTTTGTTATGGTATATAGGGATGGCACATAACATCCCTTTTTTTGAGAAAGCTTTTTGAGAAGCTCTTTCTTTCCCATTCCGCTTTTCTTTGCCCTTGCAACTTCGTTCATAATATCAACAATGTGTTCCTCTCCATCTCCAATACTAAACAAATCAAAAAAATCCGAAAGTGGCTCAGGGTTTGAAGCGCAGGGACCTCCGGCAATAACCAGAGGAAAGCCTTCCCTGTCCTTTGATAAAAGGGGTATCCCCGCTAAATCCAGCATGTTCAATATGTTGGTATAGCTCATTTCATATTGCAATGTAACTGCAATAATATCAAAATCTCTAACTTTGCTTTTAGTTTCCAGTGTGAAAAGCGGAACATCATTTTCTCTCATAAGAGCTTCCATATCTTTCCACGGCGCAAACACTCTTTCCATATACAAGTCTTCATTAACATTAACAGCCTCATATAATATTCTAAGACCCAAATGTGACATTCCAACTTCGTATACATCAGGAAACATAAATGCCATTCTAGCTTTTATATCCTTTGCTTTTTTATAACAGGCGTTCCATTCTCCGCCGGTATATCTGGATGGCTTTTCCACCCTTTCAAGAAGCTTATCTAAATCCATTATTCCCTCCGGTTATTTAATAAGCTCTTTCATAAGCTCTATTTCCGTCATAGTCTTTTGTATTGTTCCATCCTCAGTAACCACATCTACCACGTTAAAGCAGTCATCTCTGAACAAGGAAACTGCTGTCCTCAAATCATCTTCACATGATATAGCGTACCTGCGCACCCGTTTTGGGCTGCCGCTCAGCTTATCTCTGTTGCTCATAACCCCAAGACGGTATTTCCCTATTTTCCTCATCTCGGAAGCAGCGCCTATTATAATAAAGAAGCCTATAATTCCAAGAAACACCTTATACTGACCGTAATATGCGTAATATGCAAAGGCGGAAATAAATAACGCACCTATTAACATAGAAATGTTTACGCATATTTTAGTTCCTTTCGCCCTTGGAAGCACTGCGCAAACTATGCTTCTAAGCGCCCTTCCTCCATCAAGGGGCAGGGCGGGAAGCAAATTAAAGCATCCAAGCATTAAATTTCCAATGGCAAATCCCATAAGAGGATAATACCAAAAATAAAACACCTGTGACAGCAGCACACAAATAAACGCAGCCATTAAGTTAAATAAAGGTCCTGCAAGAGCAACAGGAAGCTCTGTGCTTATTTCACATAAATCAAGACCTTCCATTTCCGCCTTGCAGCCATAAATATTAAAACACACTCTTGCAGTGTCAAGACCTAAAATCCTGGCAATATATACATGGCTGAATTCGTGAAGAGCTATTGCAAATATGTAAGCCCCTGCCCAAATCCATCCGCAAAAAAACCAAAGCAAAGCACAGGGGATTATAAACAGAGGACTTATTTTTACAGCAAACGATCTTTTCATTGGTTTTCCAAATATTCAGACGGATCAACATTGTGACCGTTTTTAATAACTGTAAAAGTAACTTTTGTTCCTTTATCCACAATACCTACATAATCACCTTTTTTGAGCACGCTGCCTTCTTTTATAACAGCCATGGCGCCGTTAAAAGTCATTACTGTTTTAACGTCATTGCCGTGGTCTATTGTTATTGCAAATTCCCTATCGCTATCCACGTTTTCCACTATTCCCGCACTTGGACAAACAACGTCAGTAAGCTCTGTAGCTTCAAACACCATAGATTTATTGCCCTCGCTGTAATTACTTACGGCAACAGCATTTTTAACAGGAAGCTGCATTGCAACAGTTCCTGAAGCAGACATAACATTTTTAATGGTTGAGTCGTTACTTTGAACAAATTTAAGCTTTCCAAGAGACTTATCCACGTCAATTTCAAAAGTAAGTGCACTTACAAGACCTGTTTTCATCCTATTGGTAACAGGCATATCCACATAAACAATCATAAGCACCACCACAAGCAGCAAGGCACATATAGCAGTTCTAAAAAGCAGACCTCCAGGTTTCATCCTGCCAGTTTTATGTACTGTTCTCTCCGCCCTCTCACGCCTTATTCTTGGACGTTTAGGGTTTTCCTGACAAATAAAATCCCCTGTCTTTATCTTTTTTATGTCCTCATACATACAAGCATCACTCCGAATTAGGTTTTTTATATGTATATTGTGACATTATGGGGGATTATGCTATTATTTTTAAATTATCAGGATAATTGCTCTATCTGTACTGGGCATCTCTCCTTATAACCACACATTCTACTAGACCTATAGCCAGCATATTAGCCAGCATACTACTTCCTCCATAGCTTAAAAAAGGCGCAGGTATACCCGTTACGGGCATTACGCCCATCGTCATGGCTATATTTTCAAAAATGTGTGCTATAAACATAAAGAGCACTCCCACTATAACAACTGTTCCATATAAATCATTAGCCTGCTTGGACAGGTAAAGAATACGGCCCATAAGGATAAAATAAAGCAGTATAACAAACATTCCGCCAAACCAGCCCGTTGTTTCCACTACAAAAGCAAATATAAAATCCGTATGCTTTTCAGCTAAAAAATCCAGCTGCGCCAAAGTACCCTCTTGGAAAAATCCTTTGCCAAACAGCCGCCCTGAACCTATAAGCAGCTTGGAAGAATTTACCTGATCAACTCCATCTCCGGTAAACATTCCCGTTATCCTTTTCTTTTGCCAAACATCCAGGCTCATCCACACAAGCGGTATAAGTACAATAACTATAGCAACGCCAATTATTATTACCTTTTTATCTATCTTAGCCATAAACAGCATACCTAAAAAACTGCTTACATAAA
>CAJUEF010000002.1:104427-108332 GCA_910585035.1 uncultured Christensenellaceae bacterium
GTGCCAAAATCCGGCTGCATAACAACCAAAACAAAAGGAATGACAAAATATATAACTATAGGAAGCAAATCATAAAAGTTAAGTGGCATATCTCCCTTTTCTTCAATTTTTCTTGATATCAATCTTCCAATAAAAATAATTATAGTTATTTTACATATTTCACTTGGCTGAAATCCTCTGTTTCCAAAATTAATCCAGCCTTTTATGCCTCTTGTTGTCTGCCCAAGAACAATCAGTGCAAAAAGTATAAGCACATTTACAGCATATATAAGTTTACCATATTTAGCTATGGTGTGATAGTCAATAAACATAATAAAGCACATGGCGCAAAGTCCTAAAAGATACCACATACTTTGAAGTATCACATAATAAAAATCAATCCTCCTGATAATGGATATAATTCCTCCTCCGTCTCCTTCAGAAAAAGGATTGAAGGAAGCATTTGCCAGCATTAACAGGCTTACTGAAACTATTGTTGTTATTATAATTATTAAAGTCCAATCAAAATTTTTAATGTAAAGGCTTCTTCTAAGCTTCAATAATTCTATCTCCTTTAATGATCATAGGTAAAAAACCTCTTTATAGAGCCGATAATACCTCTTTGACGTTCATCGTCATCAAAAGCGCTCTCGTTTTCCACCGGTTCAATTATTATAGTATCATCACTAATATGCGCATATTCAGGCGCTCCAATGGACTTATTGTCCTTTGGGGCAATGCCCACGCATCCTGCAATTCTAAGTTTACTGGCTTCCAAAATATTTGCGACTATAACAGCGTCTTTATCGCCATCAGCGCCTGCATAAGCGCTGCCCCTAAGTGCGCCAAGCACACATATATTTCCATTTGCAATAAGCTTTGCTCCCAAATCTACATTTCCTATAATGGTTAAGTCTCCTTGGGATTCAATTAATTCTCCCGTATCTACTCTGCCCATTTTAAATACAGACTTTTTCGCGCTGTCATTTACACCGGGCTGCAAAGCCAGCATCTCCTGTGTATGATGCATCCTTTCCAAATGCTCAACTGTGCAGAAATCCACATCGCTTACGTTGTAATCGGTTTTTATAATGCCGGAAATCTCTCTCTTTTGTCCTTCAGAAAACTCCTTCCCGGCAATAAGCACCTTTGGTCGTCCTTTAGTCAGAAAATGGGAAAGAGAATCCAGTTTATAAAAAAGCTGACTTTTTATTTGTTCATATTCAGCATCCTCACATACAACAACTTCTATTTTGTTATTTCTCATTTTGACCTTTAATACTTCATCAACCATTATATTTCCCCTTTGATTCCTTTAGAGCTGAAAGCCTATTCCACATTGTGCACAACATTTGTATTATCAAGCTTGTCCGTTACCCTTTGCTCTTTCCTGTCTAAATACATAGATACTATTTTTTCAACTGTATAAGCCGCTCTTGCCCCTGCATATCCATTAGGTATAAAAACTACCACCGCAATTTCAGGATTGTCATAAGGTGCAAAAGCCGCAAACCATGCGTTATTTTCCAGATCAATTTGAGAAACCTGACCTGTACCTGTTTTGCCTGCAAGCATCTTTCTTCTTTCTTCAGACCATGACGAGAAATAGCTTGTAACACTGCCGCCATCCTCATGGGATACTACATTTTGCATTCCCTGTTTAATAGCCGCCAAATATTCCTCGTTAATTGCAACAGTATTATAAAGCTTACTCTGGCGCTCTGCAACAACACCATCTGCACTTGAAGTGCTCTTTACCAGCCTAGCATCAAAAACCTTTCCACCGTTAACCAGTGCAGAAATGTATCTTGCAACGGCAATAGGCGTAACGATACTGATACCCTGTCCAATTCCCGTTGTAATTGTATCGTTATCGCTCCACTTAAGCTGAGTAAGACTGGCAGATATAGCAGTATCCCACTGTTTTGCATAACTTGTTGCAACAGGTATATCCAGTTCATCGTGAAGTATATTTCTTATTTCCGTTCCATAAGATGTCTGTTTGCCGTCAACCAGTTTAATAAGTCTTTCAGCAGTTTTTCTAATCTCTTCGTCACTGTGAGTCATATTCAGTGATGAAACATATTCTTTTATATATCCTTCAATCTGTAACCTTACCAGCACTGCCATACCGGTTTTTTGTTCGTTTGAATCCTTTGTATTGTCATATAATACACTTTGGTTGCCAACCTGTCCTGTAACTTCGCCGCTAAGTTCAATATTTGTAGAGCTCGTAAGTCCCAGCTGGTCCGCCCATTTAACTATTTTTTCAACACCCATTCTGTAGGATATTTCATAAAAATAATAGTTACAGCTGTTTTGTATTGCCCGAGAAACATTTTGTGCAGAATGCCTGGAAGGATAACTTGTCCAGCACTTTGGTCCTCTCGCCGTAGAGTTGCTTAAATGGCGTGTGTACATACCAAGGTCATCAATTGTTTCATTAACTGTAATATCTCCCTCCATTAAAGCTGCCACGGCTGTTGTCATTTTAAAAATAGAACCGGGTGTACCTGTGCTGATTGCTTTATTGTATAAAGGCGCGCTGCTGTCCTGGCTCATCTGTTTATAAACCTCGCTGTTTATTCCGCCAACAAATATATTTGCGTCATAATCAGGATAGCTGACCATAGCAAGCACCTCTCCTGATTTAACATCCATAACCACTGCCGCGCCCTGGTTCGCCATAGCTATTTGATTATTGCTGCTTCCTCTTTCAGCCACCTTGCCATCATAATATGATTTGTTTTCATTATACAATCTTTCCTGTTCATCACGAACAAGACGAATATTTTCAGCCAAAGCTTCTTCCGCTTTTTTCTGTAATTCGTAGTCAATGGTTAGCATAACGTTATCTCCGGAAATTGCCGCTGTAGACTGTATCTCACGAATAACCTTGCCAATGTTATTTACCTCTACAAGCCTGGAACCTTTCTTATCATTGGTATTGCCTGTAAGCTGCCTTTCAAGGCTTGCTTCAATTCCTGAAATTCCAACCTCATCACTTGGAGAATAGCCAAGATCTTGGTTTGCTTTAATTGATTCGTTATTAGTTTGCTTGCCTATGTATCCTATAACATGTGCAGCAGTGTTACCCTTTGGATACACTCTTGTGTATCCCTCAAGTATCTGTATACAATCGTCATAAAAATCCTGTGTTTCCAGTTCGGAAATTGTTACCATATCCACATCAGAAGATATAATTATATCATAATAGGACTGAAATGCATTCATTTGTACTTCCTGCCAAATGGAAAGTACTTTATGGGCAGTTTCATAATCCACCGATTCGGGTATGGCATATCTGCTCCTTAATCTTGAATACATCTGTTCAATAGTATAGTCATCACCGGCAAAATAAAAATTTTTTACCCATTGCACTCTTCTTTTTTCATGGGCTGTTGGATCAGTAGTATTAAAATCAAAATAAAATTCTCCCTCAACTGTTTTTTTAATGTTAAAATCATCTATCACCTTGCCGCCGTTTTCCTCAATTATTTCTATTGCATGAAGCAAGGACTGGGTATACATAGCGCGGTCGTTTGCAGTGGTTTTAGATACATCCCTATCAAACTTAACACTGAAGCTCTTTCTGTTAGTAGCCAAAATAACGCCGTTTCTATCTGTAATTTCCCCTCTTTGACCGCTTACGGAAATAGTTCTCAGCCTCTTCTTTTCAGATGCATCCTCATACTCCTCACCTTTTGTAAGAGTAAGAGTGCTAAGGGATACAGTAAGTATAATGCAAAGTGCTACAATAAATGCGCCATACATTTTTATCATTTTATTAATATTATTCAAATTAACTTCCTAACCTGTTTTTAAATATTATTTATATTGTTCAAACCAATTTGCCAGCCAGTCTGTCTGTTCCCTGTAACTGCGCAAAAAATCCAGTTCTCTTTTCGCTTTTAAGCTTCTAAGCT
>CAJUEF010000002.1:108342-124808 GCA_910585035.1 uncultured Christensenellaceae bacterium
TGAAATATATCGATATTTCCTTCAATTGTCATTACAATTAACAAATAAACAATGAAACCTATTCCTCCGTTTAAAAGAGCGCTTGGCAGCGTCATCTTCCACAAGATTGTAACATAGGGGAAAATCGTTCCGTAAGTAATTCCATAACACATATAAATATTGTCCTTCACTATGTAGAAAAACATTATTGCTATAATGGCAGTTATAAAATTATCCCTTTTTATTTTTGAGCTCATCTTTGCATAAAAATATCCAAAGTAGCTGTATATAAGGGTGCTTATGCCAAAGGCAGGAGATATAAAAACATCTATAAGCACTCCTACGCACATTCCTATTACACACCCTGTATAATCCTTGGTTACCTGAGCAATACAAAGCACTAGTATAAGAATCATATCAAGAGCCAGCCATGACGGCAATATAAGCGGCATTAACCCATATGTCAGCCCGTATCCCGATAACATTACAAGCCCGTAAATTAAATATTTCATATCTTCACCTAATCCAGAAAGTTTTTGTTCTGGCTGGACTTAATCACCATAACCTCTTCAATTCTTAAAAAATCCGAAGCCGGATTTATAATAACTGTTTTTCCGCCGTCGTTGCGCTGTTCAACCTCTCCAACTGTACCTATAACTATTCCCTTTGGATAAGTGCCTCCAAGTCCCGAAGTAATAACGCTGTCTCCCGGCTGCACTGCCGAATCAACCGGCAGATGCTCCATATACAATTCAAAGGACTTTCCATCATTATCCAGTCTGCCTTTAATTGTTCCGTTATCTCTTGTTCTTTCAATTAATGCGCTGACAGCAGATGAGGAATCTATAATTGAAATAACCTTGCTCCACGTAGCGCCCGCCTCATACACCTTGCCAACAAGACCGTTCCCACTTACTACAGGCATGCCGGTATCCACACCGGAGGATTTGCCAACACCTATGGTAAAAGTTGAAAAAAAGTAATTTCCGGATCTGGACATAACATTGGCAGTTATATATTCATAATCTCCGTTTGCCGCCTGGTAATTAACTAATTCTTTTAGCCTTTTATTTTCATTCAAAGTTTCAGAAAGAGAAGCAACGTCCTTTTTAAGTTCATTGTTTTCCTCACGCAGCACTGTGTTTTCCTTTTTTGTGCTAAAGAAGAATCCGTTTATAGAGCTAAAAACATCAGAAAAAAAACTGGTTACAGGTTTCACAGCAGTGCCAACAAGATTCTCTCCAAAGGATACTTTCCTGTCTCCTGTTGAAATAATTATTGTTAGTATAAGCACAATAAATATTACAATGGCTATAATAAGCCTTCTATATCTTTTTAAAAATCCCGACAAAATTTCATACCTTTCAAAAACAAATCTAATATATAATTAATTTTCCCTTCTTCTCTTTTATAAAAAACAGAAAAAGCAAGAGAAAATCTTACGTTTATATTTAAGCTTTAAACCATTACTTTAAAATTAAGCTTCTTTTACTTTTTCTTTTAAAAAAAGAAAGACGGATAATTTCATTATAACATACACGGCAATAAAATAAAACTGTCCTTTGCTGCATAAAAAAAGGAACGGGTATAAACAATCCCATTCCTAAAATAACGTTTAAACATAAAAAGAATTTAAGTATCTTTCATGTTTCCCAAATAAAATAACATCATTCCAAATACCAGTATACCAAAAGTTAAAAAAAAATCAACCGCAATTAATGTATATAATGTTGTAACCGATGAAAATATTGTGTTTGCTGCAAGCATAACGGGCATGTATAATCCAATTACAATATTAAAAAGCTTTTTTGTCCTCCTGCTTTTCTTTGGTACTAAATATATAAAACATACGCTTATAATTGGTGCAAGCCAAATAAAACTAAAAGCAATATATCCCTTAGGAGCAATAGAATTTTTTATATTTAAAAAGAAAAACAGCAGCATCAGCGTCATTAGTCCCACAGCAACAAAAAAGAACATGCGCATATTTTTACTTTTAAACATATGCAAATCTCTAAATTTAATCATAACTATTCCTCAAGGCTTTTTTCCAGCTGCTGTGCATATTGTTTTTTTAATTTTGCCTTAAAATAAATACCATCGTTTCTGTATTCCTCTGCTTCCACAATACCTTTGCGAATTATCTGCTGTAAATTACCCTTTTCATATGGAATAACTACTTCCATTAAACGATAGTTTTTAAACAGGTTTTCTTCAATTGTTTCAGTTAATTTATCAATTCCAAAGCCGGTTTTAGCAGATACCTTCACTGCTTCCTTTGGAATAACCTCATCGTCCATAATGCTGTTTTCCCATTTATTATAAACTTCTATTACAGGTATATCTTTTATATCCAGCTCATCCAGTATTATTTTTACAACATCCATCTGTATAAAAGCATAAGTGCTTGAAGAATCCACCACATGGAGTATTAAATCGGCATACTTTGCTTGCTCAAGGGTAGACTTAAATGCGCTTATTAAATCGTGAGGAAGCTTATTAATAAAACCAACCGTGTCGCTTACTAAAAAATCAAAATTTCCATGCACCTTCCTGGTTATAGGGTCTAAGGTTGCAAAAAGCTTATCTTCAACATACGCATCGCTTCCGGATATACGGTTAAGCAGACTGCTCTTTCCCGCATTGGTATAGCCCACCAGCGCTACTACAGGAATTTCATTTTGCTCTATATTTTTTCTTCTAAGACCTCTTTGTGTTTCCAGCTCTTTTATGGTTTTTTCCAAATCATGTATACGCTTTTTAATATACCTCTGGTCTGTTTCCAGCTTTTTTTCACCGGGACCCCTCGTTCCAATACCACCGCCAAGGCGAGACATAACTTTACCCATACCGTGCAGTCTTGGCAGTCTGTATTTTTGCTGAGCAAGCTCAACCTGCAGTTTACCCTCTTTGGTAGTTGCACGTTTTGCAAATATATCCAATATAATTGTTGTTCTGTCCACAACCTTAACGCCAAGAATATCCTCTAAATTCCTCGTCTGATTTGAGGACAGCTCATCGTCGCAAATAACAACGCCAATTCGGTCAGCGCTGCACTTTAAAGCAATTTCTTCCAGCTTACCTTTACCAACATAATAGGCGGTATCTGCCCTGTCTCTCTTTTGGCGCACAGAATCAATTACATCCAAATCGGCATTTTCACAAAGCCTTTCCAATTCCTCAAGGCTGTCATAACTAAAATCATCATCTATTCCAAGAAGGAGAGCTCTCTCTTTTTCTTCCACATATTCTTCGCCTCTGCCAAGAACAATAGCGTTTCTGATTTCATCAAAAAGAGCGTCGTCAGGCATTGAGCCAAGCTTAAACATACCATATATGTTATAAGTTATTTCATCTTCTTCTTTTTTATTAAGTATACCAACGCTTATTTCCTTAACTTTGCCGTTTTCAACTCCAAGAGCTACCATAGCGTCATATTTTTGAGAACGAAGACTGCCTATATCCACCGATGAAAGCATGCCGCTTCCTCCGGGATGAGTGTGTATGCATCGCACTCCGCAAAGTCCTTTTTCATTCCTTGTTGTATTTAAGCTTTTTAGTGATACTGTGTTGGAGTCACCTATTGACACATCCAGCACACTTCCATCCCTTGAAAGCATAACACAAATTTCTTTATTAATGTCAAAGGATACCTTTGCAATAAGTCCTGCAATTTCATCGGATACAATTTGATTTCTGCTTTTTAAATCATAACACCCTTTAAGCTTTTCCAGCACCGTATCTTTTACGCCGTTTGTATTCCCATTTATCTGCTTCATATTAATTCCTCTCTGTTTGCATTTAAAAGTCTCTCCTCCAGTTGCTTAGCGGGGTTTATCCCCCTGCTTCTAAGAATAAAGTATCTTGCCGCAGCTTCTATAACTATAGCTAAATTACGTCCTGGGCGAACAGGCACCAGCATATGAGGAATGTCTACATCAAGAATGCTTATTTTGTTATCATCATGAAGACCTATTCTTTCATAGCTTTTACTTCGCTGCCACATTTCCAGTTCAATAACAAGATTGATGGTTTTTTCATCCAGCACCGATGAAATTCCATACATTTTACTAATATCAATTATTCCAATTCCCCTTATTTCCAATAAATATCTGGTAGCTGCCGGAGACACCCCAACAAGCCTGCTTGGATTGAGCTTTTTTATACGCACCACATCATCGGCAATTAGCCTGTGTTTACGTTTAACCAGCTCCAAAGCAGTTTCGCTTTTACCTATTCCGCTCTCCCCCATAAGCATAATTCCCACGCCGTAAATATCCATAAGGACACCGTGACGTTCAACGGAAGGAGCCAGCTCGTCACACAGGAAATACATAAGCCTTTGTTTCATTTCTGTAGTCTCTGCTTTTGCGCTGAAAACGGGAATTCCCCTTTCCTTTGCAGCTTCCATAAGCTCTAAATGAGGGTCTAATTCCCTTGTGACAATGACGCACGGAATATCATAAGAAAAATATTTTTTTAAAACATCTCTTCTATAGCCTATCCCTTGTTCCTCTAAGTACATATATTCAACAAGCCCCACTATCTGCACTCTGTCGTATTCAAAGTAATTGAAAAAGCCTGCAAACTGTAAGCCCGGGCGGCATATCTCCGTTTCACTAAGCCTTATAACTCCTTTTTCACCAGGATACAAAATAGTAAGATCAAGGGCTTTTGCAAAGCCTTCGACAGTAAAATTCTTATCCATTTTTCTCATCCTGCTTTCTAAAATATTCATAAATGTTTTTAGCCGTTTTCCTATCCATTTTATTTACGGCGGTAAGCTCATCCACACTTGCATTTTTTATTTCTTCTATTTGTTTAAAGTGTTTAAACAGTTCCTGTTTTTTTACGGTTCCAACGCCTTTAATTCCATCAAGCTGAGACATAACAGCCGTTTTGCTTCTTAGCCCGCGATGATAGGTTATTGCAAACCTATGGGCTTCATCTCTTATGGCTTGGAGCAGCTTTAACACTTTAGATGTACGGGGAAGTATAACGGGCTCGCTGCTTTCCGGCAAAAATATTTCTTCGTTTTTTTCCGCAAGACCTATAAGGGGCAGTGCAGCAAATCCAAGTCTTTCCAAAATCTCTTTAGCGGCGCTCACCTGTCCTTTTCCCCCATCCACCACAATCAAATCAGGCAGCTGTGAGAACTTTCCGTCTATGCCCTCGCTCTGCTCCTCTATGGCCCGCAAAAGCCTCCGTGAAATTATTTCCTGCATAGAAGCATAATCATCTATTCCGTCTACATCTTTTATTTTAAATCGTCTGTATTCCTTTTTGTCAGCCTTCCCCTCTGTAAACACAACCATAGAGCCAACAGTATCTCTTCCCTTAGTATGAGAAATATCATAACACTCCATGCGGTAAATCTCACCGTCTATATTAAGCATTTCCGCAAGCTCCATAGCTGCTCCTTTAGTGCTGCTCCAATTCCTGTCCTTCTTTTGCTTTAAAACATCCTCCGCCGCATTTTTCATAGCCATAAGCACCATCTGCTTTTTTTCACCACGCACCGGCACATGGATATTTGCACTGGCAAACTGTGCCAAATGCCCCTTTATAGCTTCCATGGATTCTGTCTCAAAAGGCAAAAGTATTTCCTTTGGAACTTTTTCCTGAGCGTCATAATATTGCATAATAAAAGCATAGAGAATATCCGCCAGGGTGCTTTCACTCATTAAATCCATCTTAAAAGGATAAGAGCCCACAACCTTTCCGCTGCGCATTATAAGCAGATGTACAATGGCAAAATTATCTCCTTTGGCAATTCCAAGAATATCCCTGTTATCCAGGGAGGACACCGAAGCGCTTTGATGCTGGATTATCGTTGAAATGCTTTCGAGTATATCCCGTATTTCCCCTGCTTTTTCAAATTCTAAATCAGAAGAATATTTGGTCATTTTTAGTTTAAGGCGGGATACAACCACATCTGTTTTCCCATTTAAAAACTCAGCAACTCTGCGAACGTTGTTCATATATGTTTGCTGATCCACTTCATAAGCGCAAGGACCAAGACACCTTCCAATTTGATAGTTAAGGCATGGTCGGGATTCCTTTTTATCTCCAATATCCTTTTTACACGTCCTTATAGGGTATATCTCGTAAACTGCATCAAGTATTTTACTAAGATTGCTGGAATTAAGAAAAGGACCATAATATTTACAGCCGTCTTTACTTACTTTTCTCACTATATCAATAGTGGGATACTTTTGTCCAAAATCTATTTTTACATAAGGATAGTGCTTATCGTCTTTTAAAAGAATATTATACCTTGGCATATATTCCTTTATCATGTTTGTCTCCAAAATAAGAGCTTCCATTTCGCTTTTGCAAAGCACATAATCAAAATCTTCAATGTTTTCCACAAGCGCTCTTGTTTTGGAAAGCTGCTGTCCTGCCGAATTAAAATACTGGCTAACTCTGTTTTTAAGAGCTATGGCCTTTCCAACATATATAATTGTCCCTTCTTTATCTTTCATCAGATAAACGCCCGGGGTTTTTGGAAGCAGTTTCAGTTTCGCTGCTATAACATCATTCATTATTTACCAGTCATCCTTGCAAAAATTTTACTTGCCAGCGGCGCTGCATTTTTGCCGCCTGTACCTGCATTTTCCAGCACAATTGCAACGGCATAAGGGGTTTGCTCACTTTCAATATATCCCACAAACCAAGCATGAGTAGACTTTCCTGTTTCGGCAGAGCCGGTTTTGCCGCCTATAGTCAGACCCTTAACAGCCGCATTTCTGCCAGTGCCGCTTTCCACAACGCCTTTCATCATAGCCTGCATTTTCTTTGCTATTTCAGGGCTGGTTACCTGCCTAACCTTTTTAGGGCGCATTGTGTATATACTGGAGCCCAGACTGTCCTTTACAGACAGCAAATTTTTAGGTTCCATCATTTGCCCGTTATTGGCAATAGCGGATACTATCATGCACATATGAAGAGGAGTAACCAAATCCTGGTGCTGACCAACAGATGACCACGCAAGCTGATTATCCGTCTTTCCTCCGTTATAGCTGCTGGATGCCATAATAACGTCATCATACATAAAGTTGCTGTTAAATCCAAAATTTTCTGCCGTCTTAGTCAAATTGCTTTTACCAAGATCCCTTGCCAGCTGGGCAAAATAAGTGTTGGAGGATACTTTAAGAGCATTTTCAAGATTAATGTTGCCATGAGAGTCCCTGTCGAAGTTAGTTATCTTTTCACCGTTCATAGTAATATCTGAAGATGAATTATAGGTTCTTGTTGCGGCATCACTCATATTTTCAAGAGCGCTTACAGCGGTTATAAGCTTAAAAGTGGAGCCCGGGGGATATTTGCCCATTGTAACCTTGTTTAAAAAGAAGGATTCTTCTGAATTATGCTTTTCCTTTGCCAGTTCCTGCACCTTATTAATATCAAAGGATTCCCTGCTGACACTGCCGATAATTGCACCGGTTTTATAATTCATCACAACCACAGCGCCTGTTTTTCCGCTCATCTGTTCGTATATATATTTATTTAAATCGGAATCTACCGTAAGAGTAACGTCGTTACCTTTACTTTTCTGTGCTTTAAACGCCTGAACAATTCTGTCTATAGCGTTTAAATTAAAGCCGTAAATATATTTTGAATAAAGTGCCTCAGCACCACCGGAAGTAATTCCATACTGGTCTCCTAATACGTGCGCATTTGCCTTTCTCGCTTCCTCGCTTTGAGGATAAGTTCTGTTACCCTGACTGTCAGCAGTTGCCATAACAAGACCGTTTACATCGTAAATATCCCCGGGGGTTATTTTATCCTTTTGGTGTTTAACTCTTGTATTATAAGGGCTTGCAAACCATTTAGAGCCATACATGGCCATAGAATATGAAGTATATCCAATAAGGCTGACAAACATGAGGACAAATATAACTACCATAGCAGTCATATTCTTTTTTATCCTTTTTGTTCTTTTGTTTTCCTTTACAATATCCTGAGCCGTGAGAGGTTTCTTTTCCTCATGATTACTGCCATTTTTTTTCTTAAAAACAGATTTTATGTCTCTGAATTTTCTTGGTTCTTTATAAAATCTTTCTGCCTTTAAAAGGTTATTTTCACTAAAGTCTTTTTTTTCATAAGTCTTTTTTTCATTAAAAGATTGTTTTCTATCATCGTCTAAAAGACTGTTTATGTCAGTAATATTCTTATTAATATTTTTATCATCATTATTTTTTTTAAAGCGCATAAAATCACCTGCCTTTTTAACTTATGCTATCGCTTAAATCGTCCCTGTTATTTATGGATACCCCAAGGAGTATTCCCATAAGCGCCATACAAGTAAGAAGGCTGCTGCCGCCATAGCTTACAAAAGGCATTGTAATGCCGGTAAGAGGTATCATTTTAATAACTCCGGCAATAATAATAAATCCCTGCAAAGAAATGATAGTGGTGCAGCCAAAAGCAAGTATCATATGGAAGCGGGTTTTGGCATATCTGGCTATAATGGCGCCGCGGATAATAAGCACAATATAAAATGCAAGTATAGCCATACCAAAAATAAGCCCAAATTCCTCGCAAATTACAGCAAATATATAGTCTGTATGCCTAGCCGGCACAAGAGACGGCATACCCCTGCCTATTCCAACTCCAATAAGACCGCCGCTGGCAATGGCGAGAAGCCCCTGCACAATCTGATACCCATAGTTTTGGTAATCCAGCCAAGGATTTCTCCAAACGGCAACCCTCACTCTTATATGGCTGAACATTTTATAGGCCGCAACAGCCCCTCCTGCACCTGTTCCTATTCCAATTAAAGACAAAAGCCAGTTATTTGTGCATACATAAAATACAATTAAGGTTGTGCCAAAATAAAGCATAACCGCACCAAGGTCCTTTTGCACTACCAAAAGTACCATACAAAAGGCGCTGAAAACCAGCACGGGCCATGTGTCCTTTAAGCTTGAGCCGCCGGCAAAGTAAGAAGCCAGTAAAATTACAAGAACAATTTTAACAAGCTCAGAAGGCTGAATTGAAAAGCCGCCTAAATTAATCCAGTTTTTCGAGCCGCCAACCTCATGACCAAGCACAATTGCAACAAGCAAAATTAAAATACTTATGCCCATTAGAACAAAGCGTCCTTTTTCAAGATTTTTAAACCTTAAAGTGAGATACATAGCGCCGACCATAACAAATAAGCCTAAAATCAAGAATATAAGCTGTTTAAAGGCATATTCAGGATTTATTCTGTAAATAACCAGCACCCCAACAGTTATAAGAAAATTCATAATTATAATCACATATCTGTCAATACCGTTAAAAAACGCTGTAAGTATGTTGTATTGAAATAACAACAAAGCTGCTAAAAATATACCGATTACTATGGCGGTAACATCCAGTCTGCCGTCTTTAAAAGCCAAAAGTCCAAAGCCTGTTAAATCAAACAGAGTAATTAAAAACAAAACCGCCGTACTGCTTATTTTTTCACTCATAATTTTTCACCTTCTTCAATTATCAGCTGAACACTGCAGGTACCCAGTGTTATAACATCACCGTTTACAACGGCTTTTTTGTGTCTTTTAATGTCTTCACCGTTTACAAACGTGCCATATTCGCTTTTTAAATCCTTAATATAAAAGCCGGTGCCGTCAAACCTTAAAAGACAGTGATTTTTTGAAACACCATCAAAAGGCAAGAATATATCGCTCATTTTTGAGCAGCCAATTATATTAGAGTGACGAAGACCAACCATATTGCCTATAACCTTATTATCGGGACATTCCAACATTTTCAGCCAATAAAGATGCACAACGTTGCTCTCAACGCTCCGCTTTGTAAAGCGATACTCTGCAAGGGCGTTTTTGATAACGTTAAACAGAATGAGCAAAATTAAAAACAAAAACCAATAACGCATCATAATAGACAAAAATTCAAATGTCTCTTGGCTCATAAACTTCCTCCATAATTTTTTAAATACTGCTTTAAAGCATAAGGCAGCCAAAGTTTTCCACTTTGTTTAAATTATATTTTACCATATCATTATTAATCAATCAAATTCACTAATTTAAGTTTCTTATAAATAAAATAAGCAGCAAAGCTTAAAATCAAACCTTGCTGCCTAATATTGCATATACTTATGCGCACAAATTACTTATTGTTTTCTAAATATTTTCACATCAACGGGACAATTTATTTTACGCACTCCCTCATATGTTTCACGGGATTTTGGGTTGTCTTTTCCGTGAATCATAAACCACTCCGCATATATCCAAGGTAAATACCCTGTTTCATATTTATCATCAAAGGTATAAGTAAGAGGAAGGTCATACCGCTCAATCATCTTTTTAATAATGGATTCATTAATAATCTGATTATGAGTAATCAGCTCAACATAATCTATATCCTTATTTTCCCACAGCACCTCGTTTGATATTTTAATCATGTCAATCATACATCGTTTGGTATTCAGCTTTTCAGGCAGCGACTTAATCGGAAAAGCCCTTAAATGCATACGAACAATATGTTTTTCTTTTTCATTTACATGCTGCAAAACAAGACAGTCGTTTTTTCTTTCATATTTTTTTTCTTCACGAAGGCTCTTAAAATGAACGTATTCTGCATACTTTTCAACTAAATCAACAAACTCAAAATATTTATCCTTAACTTCCTCAAAGGGTCTGTTTTCTTTAAAGTCTTTAAGCAGTCCGCCTTCGTCAAGCAGATTTAAAATCTTGTGATTAGATTTTATGGTTTTAAAAGCAAACACATAAAAGTAAACCCTTATTATAATAATAAGCAAAATAAATGCTCCAACAATTCCAATTAAGCCCCACAATAACCAATTCATTTTTTTATCCCCTTTATTTTTTTAAGATTTGTCCTTATCATCGTCTTTAAAAATATTCATTTTTTGCAGCAGATAAGTCATCCAGCTTGTTTCCTTGGTAATAATATTTGCCTGCACGCTCATGTCGTCTTTTAAGGAAAACAAATCTTTGTAAATAGTGTCTTCTTCCCTTATGTTTACAGATGTTTTTACCTGATAGTAAGTATTGCCGTCCAGCTGGATTGGAGTATCATAAATTTTTTCCACATTGCCGTCTATATACCCATAGTCCTGCCTGTCCAGTCCGTCTACCGTTATTTTCACCCTTTGTTCACCTTTTACAAATCCAATGCCTTTGCTTGGCACATTTAATGTTACCTGAAAATCCCCCGTTTTATTTTCCTCTGTAGTCAAAATACCAACGACGCTTCCCGCAGAAAGTACATTATCCTTTCTAATATCGCTTTTATACCTTATATATCCCGCTTCAGACGCAACAACATTATAATAACTAAGGTCTGTATTAACGGAAGCAATGGATTTCTCACATTCATCCAAAGTGGACTGAAGCTGTTGTCTCTGACTTTTAACCTCAACTAAAGATGAAGCCTTTAAATTCTCCGCTTCGGATTTAGCTTGCTTTTCCGTATCGCTGTTTGAATTTTTCACCTGGGTAATCTGCTCTTTTAAGCTGTCTATCTGCTGCTGCACGTTTAGCTGGCTTTGCTCTGCATAGCTGCTTTTTTCCGTTTTAACCAATTCCAGCTGCTGGTTATACTGAGCAAGAGATGTGGGATCCTTTGCAGCCTTTATTGCTGCTTGAGCCTGTTTTATTTTTCCGTCATATTCGGAGATCTTACTTTTGTATATTTTTAACTGAGAGTTTTGAGAATGCTTAGAGCTAAGGCTGCCGCCTTTTTTCATAGCGTTAAGAAGCTCCTGTAAGCTCTTTTGCTGTGACTGAAGTGATGACAGGCTGCTGCCGGAAACACGGGAATTAATGGATTTCATTTGTTTTAAATACTTTTCAACCTGGGCATAATAATAACCTTCTTTATCGTTATTTTTAAAGGTATTTTTATTTTTATCTATACACTCTTCCATTCTAATCAGGTAATTTATCTGTTCTTTTGTTTCTTCCAGTTTTTTTTCAAGATTTTCCTTTTCCAGTCCCAGCTTGTCGCTGTACAAAGATAAAATAGGCTGTCCCTTTTCCACGTAACTCCTGTCCTGAACGTGTATTTCTTTTACCACGCCGTCTACGTAAACCTGAACATCCTGCAACTTGTCCGAAAGCTGGAAAACTCCCTGAACGTCAATGGTTTCCTGCTTTTTTGTATAGGATAAAAAAACGCATACTGCCGCAAGTAAAAATATAATTCCATAGATAAAAAACGCAATAAACTTATAAGGGTTTAAAAACACAAATTCCTTTGTAAGCCTAATATCATCTAAATTATTTAAGCATTTTAGCCTGTCCACTATATTCCCACCTCCTCTTTTTGAGCCACGCACATTTCACGGTATAGAGGACATGTTTTTAACAACTCCTCATGGCTTCCAAAATCCAAAATACCGTTATTCTGCTCCATCACAAAAATTTTATTGCAGTGTCTGACATTTGAAATGCGATGAGTAATGATAATTGACGTTTTATCCTTTGCAATTTCATCTATAACGCTTTGCACAGATTGCTCTGTAAGAGGGTCAAGCTGATTTGTGACCTCGTCAAAAATATAAATATCCCCCTTTTTTAAAAGCCCTCTTGCAAGAGCAAGTCGTTGACGCTGTCCTCCTGAAAAATTGCTTCCGTTTTCTTCAACAACAGTGTTATAACGCAAAGGCAAGTGGTTTATAAACTCGTCTAACTTTACTCTTTTACACGCTTCAACAACATCTTCCATGGTAAGACTTGAATCATAGTTGGTTAAGTTTTCAAAAATAGTTCCGGTAAACAAAAAACTTGTTTGAGCAATATATGTAATTCTCTCTCTAAGAGCTTTAAAATCATAGTCCTCTATTTTATGGGAACCAAAAATAATATCTCCTGATTGAGCATGAACAAAACCCATTAACAGTTTTGCAAGAGTGGATTTTCCACAGCCTGATTCTCCGACAAACGCCACTGTTTCTCCCTGCTTAATCTCCATATTCAAATTTGAAAACACCGGCATTCTGCCTCTGTATCTAACAGTTACGTCTTTTAAGGATACAAAGGATTTTCCGTCATATTTTGCTCCTGCTCCAAATCAATAACATCTGAAAGACGTTCAGAGGCAATAACAGCCTTTTGAATCTTAGCCTGAAGGGACACAATGTTTTTAATAGGCGTGAAATAATATGTTAAAAGAGCATTAAAAGCTAACAGCTCACCAATACTAAGCTTACCTTTAAAAATAAAAAATGTACCAACCCAAAGCACAACAATCATAAAAACACTGTCTACAATATTTTGTAAAGTATTTTTAAAATTTTCTGTGGATTCCGCAGTAAATATCGCCTGAAGCAGCTTCACAAATTTATTTTCTGCACGGAAGGATACAGCATCCTCAAGCACATATGATTTTATGGTTTCCACACCTGTAATGGATTCCACCATGAAGGAGGAATATTCGCTGTTTCTTTTTAAAAGTTCTCTGTTCATTTTGTAATAAGCTCTTTTAAACAAAAGTAAAATAATACAAAGCAGAATTATTGGCACAAATGTAATAAAAAACATAGTGGAATTTTGCCTAAAAAGAATAATGCCTCCGAAAATAACCATAAACAAATCGATTAAAACGCTCAAAGTAGCTGAAGAAACCGCATCTCTTATAATTGTGGTATCCTGTAATCTTGAGAGAATTTCACCAACCTGCAGCGTTCCAAAAAAATCAATAGGCATTCTTATTACATGCTTGAAAAATCCAAGCATCATGGGAATATTCATGTTAGCACCAATATACATAAATAATTTGTTTCGAAACGCTTCGGTTATAACCTTTGTAGCAACAAGTACTGCAATTGCAAGGGAAAAAGAATGCAGCGATTTTTCA
Organism: uncultured Christensenellaceae bacterium; assembly: GCA_910585035.1. Classification (GTDB taxonomy): domain Bacteria; phylum Bacillota; class Clostridia; order Christensenellales; family MGBC116941; genus MGBC116941. The sequence continues at coordinate 122,149 of CAJUEF010000002.1, forward strand.
GAAAATGTAGGCAAAATATCGTCGAAAAGAATTTGAGAATAAAACGAGCCTAAAATTCCAAGGGCGGTTATTATAAGAGAACTGAAAAACACATGAACCAGAAGTCTTTTTTGAAATTTCAAAAGGCCAAAAAACCTTGTAAAAAGACCCCTTTTTTCATTTGTCTTTTTAAAAGCAACAGTTGGCATAAAGGTAATAATTACCCCCGTCCAGTCTTCAACAAATTCTTTTGTTGGAATTGTTACTATTCCTTTTGCCGGATCCCCAAGAGTTACTTTATCTTTACTCAATTTGTATATAACAACAAAATGAGCAATCTTTTTATCAACAATTACATGAGCAACAGCAGGCAGTGGAATTTCATCAAAAATGGCTTCCTCTTTTTCCTTTGTTTCAAATCCGCTGGATTCAAAGCCAATTTCCCTTGCAGCGTTTACCACACCGAGAACTGTGCTGCCTTTAGAATCCGTCCCAATTTTATATTTAATTGTGGATAAAGGCGTTTTATATCCATAGTATGCTGATATCATTCCAAGACAGGCAGCTCCGCAGTCTTTAATATCATTTTGTTTTATAAACGGATATCTTGACATAATATACCTCCCTTTTAATTTTTTATTATGTTGTTTAATAAATTTTTAAAGGCTAAATTGCTGTAAGTAATTTTTAAATTTTTCTAAAACTTCCTTTTCCCTTCGAATGCTGACAGGAATGTTTACGCCGCCGGTGCAGGTAATTTCCCTCTGCTCAATAGCCTTAATATGCGCCATATTTACAAGAAAGCTTTGATGCACGCGAATAAATCCCGCCGGAATAAGTTTTTGAACCACTTCCTGAAAAGATTGGCAAGATTCGTAAACCTCAGTAATCGTTTTTACCAAAATATGCCTGTTATAACATTCAATATAGATTATATTTTGTAACAAAACAGATTTAACCTGCTTTCTCCATTCAATTTTAAAAACTTTTCTTTTTTCATAATATCTTCTAAAAGCCCTTTCAAGGGTGCTGGAAAACAAACGAAAACTAATTGGCTTCGTTAAATAATGAAATGCTTCCACTTCAAAAGCATATGAAATTTGGTCGTGATAACTTGCAGTAAAAATAATTAATATATCAGGACCCGCCGCTCTGATTTTCTTTGCAGCGTCTCCCTCAAAAGATTCAACATCCAAGAATATTACATCAAATTTAAAACCGTTATTCATATCAGATAATAATTTCTCTCCGGAAATATATTCTTTTACCTGAAAGAACTTTTTGTTTTTATTAAAAACGTTAAGATAGCTGTTAAGCTTTTGTCTATGTTCATCATTACAATCGCATATAACTATTACCATATAATTTCACCCTTCCCCAAAAATCCACCATAGCTCATATTATCCTACAGAAAAATTGTCAAACCTAATTCCCCAATTATCTTTTCCAATTTTTTCCACTTATATTATAGCATAAAAAAACAAAAAAAGTGCAAAATTTTATGTATTTTAATAATTTTATTTTTTTATACCCTTTAATGTTAAGGTCTTTAAAAATTCAAGTGATTATCTGTACTTAAGTGAAAAAAATCTTTATATTTTAGAACAAAATTGTATATTTTCACATCGAATTTGCATTAAAAAATATAGTTTAAATCATTTTTGTTGTATTCAACAACACTTTTGCAGATTTTATTGAAAATCCTTTGCCAATGTTTTAAATTTAAGTTACCAATAATTGGTAATGAAAGGAGTGAATTTAAAATGAAAAAGTTCAACGAAATGACAGAACAGCAAATGAGTCAGGTAAACGGTGGTTCAGCAGTATTGTTTGTACTCGGCCTCATCGGATACTTCGGTATACCGGGCTTAATCGGTGCTATCATCGACAAAGCAACAAAAGGCAAGTAAGAACCAAAAACAGGCGGTTTCAAGGAAACTTGAAGCCGCTTGCTTTTTCTATATTTCCCCAATAAACCTTAAAAAGAGTTCGCAATTATTTTGCGAACTCTTTTTTAATGTTATAGCATATTTATTTATAAATTAAATATCTGCTTTCCAAAGGCCGTGAAGATCACAGTATGCGTATACGCTTAAAGGCTTATCGTCAACAACTTCAAATACAGCCTTTGGTTCGTCACCAGGCTTAAGGTTCTTTCTCTGTCCTCCCTTTTGCGTAGAAAGATAAATCCATTTAATAGAATGATCCTCAGCCATTGGGTGAATAACAGAACCAACAACAGCAGTAACAGTGTTTCCTGAAACCTCAACAACAGGAATATGCTTTTCTGTAGAAGCATCTACAGTATTTGCTGTAAGCTCCTCCATCTTTTGACCGCAGCACATTAAAGGCACACCGGAATTATTAATCATTCCTACTAAATTTCCACAGTGTTTACACACAAAAAATTTTACGTCTTTTTCCATAATATTTTCTCCTTTCAATATCATTTGTTAACAAAAAACATATGTTATTTGCCAACTAATGGTAATCTTTTTTCTTTAGTATAACACATAAATTAAAAAAGTAAATACACTGATAAAGTGTTGTTTCCCGCTTTTAATAGATACTGTTAGCAAAAAGCGTTATAGTGCTGTAAAAGCAGATTATTTTTTTATAAGCGTCCTTTCAATTTCTCCTATATAAAGAAAATGAAAATCTTTTTCCGAGTACCATTTTCC
>CAJUEF010000002.1:124818-128577 GCA_910585035.1 uncultured Christensenellaceae bacterium
TCTTTAACCGTTAAACCGGATTTGGACATTTTATCCTCATCTCTGCCTGATACACTGCCCATATATCCAAGCATTTTTTTATAACTGTTATCAAAAAAGCAAAGTGTAAACCTGTCTGTGCTGTCCAAAAATTCTTTAGTGTATCTTTGCGGACGTATAACAGCAAAAACAACATCTTTCCCCCACATCACGCCCATACCTCCCCAAGAAGCAGTCATGGCGTTTATTTTTCCGTCCGGCTTTTTGGCGGATATAAGCATCCAGTCTTTACCAATTAGGTTAAAGGTATTTTCATGGATATCATTTGAGTTTATTTCTTTAAACATAGCATTTACCCCCTATAATTTTGTTCTTATTTTATGTATAATATTCTAGGCAGATTAATTATGAAAAAATAAATATAATCTGTTTCATAATTTTACCATCTGCATCAGTTATATTCAATTATTACGGGAGAGATTTTTATGATTTTATTATGGTATCCAAAATGTTCAACATGCACCAAAGCAGAAAAATGGCTGAAAGATAATAACATTCCTCATGACACAAGGCATATAGTAGAAAATAATCCTTCAAAAGACGAGCTTGCCGAATTTCACAAAAAATCAGGTCTGCCTTTAAAGCGTCTGTTTAACACCAGCGGAATGCTTTACCGCGAAATGGGGCTTAAAGATAAGCTTCCTGAAATGAGCGATGATGAAATGTTTGAAATACTTTCCACAAACGGTATGCTGGTTAAAAGACCTCTTTTGGTTGGTGATGATTTCGTTCTTATTGGTTTTAAAGAAAAAGAATGGACTCAAAAACTTTTATAGAAAACATTAAATAAAAGACGCAAAACGCGTCTTTTTTATTTTATTTAAAAATTTGCAGCTTAAAAAAGCTAAAATTTAATTATATTATTGTAGTTTCTTTTGTTATATTTTATAATGTTAAAAAGTTAAAAATTAATTGGAGTGTTAAACAATGTCTGATTACGCAGCAAAATTTAATATAGAACAAACGGAACGTTTAAGAAAGCTTTGCTGCGAACTCCCGGAATGCGCTTTTGAATTTTTCCGTGGAATTGAAAACCGCACCTCAGTGCTAACTCGCATTGGATACGCAAGAGACCTAAAAGTTTTCTTCAGGTATCTTTGCAACAATATAGATGTATTTAATGGTAAAGATGTTTTAGAACTTACCATTGAAGATTTATCAAAAGTAACTCCAACTCATATTGAAATGTTTTTGGAATATCTGTCCAGCTACCAGGATACAAACGGAAAAAGGCTGGTAAATTCAGCTACGGGAAAAAACCGAAAGCTGGCTTGTCTCCGTTCATTTTATAAATATTTTCTCAAAAAAGAAAAAATCAGCGTTAGTCCCGCTGCCATAGTAGATATGGCAAAGGTTCATGAAAAGCCCATAATCCGTCTTGATGTAAATGAGGTTGCCAACTTGTTAGACGGCGTTGAAACGGGAAGCGAACTTACACGCCATGAAAAATCCATACATGACAGTATAACAGCAAAACGTGACCTTGCTATTATTACCCTGTTTTTATCTACAGGTATTCGTATCAGCGAGCTTGTTGGAATTGATATTGACGATTTTGATTTTGAAAATAATTCCTTTCTCGTTACCCGCAAAGGAGGTAAACAGGCTATTTTATTTTTCGGTCAGGAAGCAAAAGATGCACTTATTGAATATTTAAAGGAAAGACAAACAATAAATCCAAAAGATGATGATAAAAACGCTTTCTTTTTGTCAATGCAAAAAAAGCGTATAGGTGTTCGCGCAGTCCAGCAACTGGTAAAAAAATACGCAAGACATTCCACCCCTTTAAAAAAAATATCGCCTCATAAACTAAGAAGCACCTTTGGCACTATGCTTTACAATGAAACCGGAGATATTTATCTCGTTGCAGACGTGCTTGGACATAAGGATGTAAATACTACTAAAAAACACTACGCAGCTCAGGATGAACTTCGCAGGCTATACGCTTCAAAACAAATCAAGCTGCGGGAAGATGAATTTTAAAATGATTTCATGTCTACTTTTTCAATGATAGTGCCATTATAATCGGCATTGTCAAGACATTTTTCACAATTATCACACATCTTTGTAGGCTCTAAATCACAAAAGTCACATTTTCCGCAATCATTACATTCCTTTTCCTCATTTAATATACACTTATCATAATATTTTTTCATAAAATCACCTATGAACATATGTTTATATATTTTATATATGTTATAATAACCTTACTAAACTTTATTTTTTACCTTTCCTTAAGCAAAGAAAGGTAAAGCCAAAGAAATTTAATTGCTAAAAAAGATATTAAACCAAAACATATAAGGTTTTCTTTTTGTTACTTTTTCTTTTTCCTAAAAGAAAAAGTAAGAGAAATACTGCTTGTCAGTGCAATCTATAATTGTGTTATAATAGCTTAAACACACAACCAAAAGCTTTTACATATGTTTTATAGGTTATTATAACACATAAAAGGAGTAAAACCAATGGCGGAAACACTTACGAAAAAACAGAAAAATGTTTATAATTTTATCGTGGAATTTATAGATACCATGGGCTATCCTCCGTCTATTCGGGAAATTTGCGAAGGGCTTGGCTTTTCCTCCACCGCTACGGTACATACATATATTAACACTCTTGAAAAGAAAGGCTACATAAGTAAAGGCGGCAGCAAAAACAGAAGCCTCTCCATAATAAACAGAAGCCAGGCGGAAATAGTGCCTTCTGTAGGTATTATAACCGCAGGACAGCCTATTACAGCCATTGAAAACATAGATGAGCACTTCCCCGTCAAAAAAGGATATTTTGAAGGTGAAGAGCATTACATATTAACTGTTCGCGGTGAAAGCATGATTGACGCAGGCATAAATGACGGCGACAAAATAATTGTAAGCACAGATTCTTATTGGAAAAACGGAGATATAATAGTCGCCCTTATTGGTGATGAAGCAACGGTAAAACGTATTTATAAAGAAAAGGGATATATAAGGCTCCAGCCTGAAAATAAGACTATGGAGCCTATAATAGTTGATAATGTCATTGTTCAAGGAAAAGTTGTAGGATTATTCAGGCGTTTTTAAACTTGCTCATCTCGTCAAGGGAATACATAATCCCAAGTTTAATATGCTCGTAAGTAAGCCCTCCCTGAGCAAAGGCGATATAAGGTTTCTTAATAGGCGCATCTGCGCTGAATTCAATAGATGAGCCTTGTATAAAGCTGCCGGAAGCCATAATAATTTTATCGCTGTAACCGGGCATGTCCCAAGGCTCCGGAATTACAAAACTATCTACAGGCGCAGCTTTTTGTATACCCTTGCAAAACTCAATTAACTCTTCCTCAGTATTAAATTCAATAGACTGAATTAAATCCGAGCGGCTGGCGGTTGCCCTTGGTCTTGCTTTATAACCTGCCTTTTCATAAGCCTTTGCCATAAGTATAGCACCTTTTATGCTTTGAAGCACTATGTGCGGAGCCAGGAAAAATCCCTGGAAAAAATTTGTATATACAGCGTTATAAGAACAGGTTTCTTTGCCAAGACCGGGTGCAGAAAACCTATCGGCAATTAAATCTATACATTTCTTTCTGCCTGCAATATATCCGCCTGTAGGCGCTATACCTCCTCCCGGATTTTTAATAAGTGAACCGGCAATAATATCTGCTCCAACGTCTGTAGGCTCTTTTTTCTCAACAAATTCACCATAGCAATTATCCACCAGAATAATAACATCTTCATTTATTTTCTT
>CAJUEF010000003.1:0-5363 GCA_910585035.1 uncultured Christensenellaceae bacterium
AAAGCTTCCGCCATTTCTTCTGACATCATGTCATAAAGCTCCATAATCAAATCGTTTAATTCCGGCTTTAAATCCTTTTCAAGCTTACATGTCAGTATCCGTTCTTTTCTTAAAAACTCGCTTTCCTTTTCCCGATATTCCTTTAACACCGGCTCCACTTCCCCCACAGGACAAATTTCCCCCTCATACAACCGCTTTAAAATACTTTTCATTCTTTTAGAAAAAAGAAAAAGAAGCAAAAAGAAAACCTTTTATTGAATTAATTATAACATATGGCTCATATATGAGCAATATGTTATTTGAAAGATAATGAATATAATTAAACTTAGGAAATAAATAAGGCGGTGATTATAATTATAGATTTTAGTCCTTTATGGAAAACATTAAAAGAAAAAAATATTACTCAGTATAAACTAATACAGCACGGTATAAACAAGGGACTTTTAGACAGATTAAGGAAAAATGAAAATATAACTCTAAAGAATTTAGAAAAAATTTGTAAAGTCTGTGAGTGCACTCCTGAAAAAGTTGTTAGATTTACAGACGATGAGTAATAAAAAAATCCCATTTATATAAATGGGATTTTTCTTATATTCACTATGATTAATTAGTCCGTATATGGTTTTTCTTTTGTTACTTTTCTTTTTTTCTAAAAAGAAAAGTAAAAGAAAAGTAAAAGAAAAGTAAAAGAAAATCATTTTGCTTTTCTTAAAAAATCGTCAGCCTCAACTTCAAAGTCTATGTCGATGTAAAGCTTTTGCCGGGGATGAGGGGCGGAGGCTACCGGGTTTCCGTCCTCGTCGTACATATGCTCAACAACAAAGCTTTTTATTTCACTGCCGGGGCTTAACACCTCAAGAGTGTCGCCAAGGGAAAACTTGCTGCGCTGTTCAATAAGCATCTGCCCTTTTTCGGGTAAATAATCAAGCACTCTGCCTGTAAATTCGTAATCCCGAATATAAGCCGAAGAACCATATTGCTGACCGTCCTCCAAAGGGTTGCCGTAGAAAAAGCCTGTTGTGTATTCCCTGTGGCTGGTCTTATATGTCTCCTCCACTGCTTCCTTTGGCACGGGCTTTCCTGCCAGCACAGCGTCAATAGCCATGCGGTAAGCGCGGACAACGGTAGCAACATAAAACGCTGTTTTCATACGTCCTTCAATTTTAAATGAGGTTATACCCGAGCTTATCATATCGCCAATATGCTCAATCATATTAAGGTCTTTTGAGCTGAGAATATACGTTGCGTCTCCGTATTGCTCAATAACCAGGCTGTCATCAGGACGCTTGACCTCTGTTATATTAAACTGCCAGCGGCAGGTCTGAGTGCAGTCGCCGCAGTTAGCGGAGCGCCCCGTAAAATAAGAGCTTAACAGGCATCTGCCCGAATAGGCAATGCACATAGCGCCATGGCAAAAGGCTTCCAGCTCCAGCTCTTTATTGTGGGCGCTTATAGTCTTTACATCCTCAAGGGTGCATTCCCTGCCAAGCACAATTCTGCTTACTCCCTGCTTTTTCCAAAACTGAGCGCTGAGGTGATTGCAGGTGCTGACCTGAGTGCTAAGGTGCAGCTCAATATTTTTATCAATGCTTCTGACAATTTCAAGAACGGCAGGATCGGAAAAGATTACAGCGTCTGCGCCGGCGTCAATTATGCCCTTTGCCTCTGCATAAGCACCCTCCATGTCATGGGGCTTAATTATTGAGTTCATGGCAACGTATATCTTTTTATTGTGCTTATGAACGTAATCACAGGCGTCTGCCAGCTCTATGCCTTTAAAGTTATCCGCATGAGCCCGAAGACTAAAGCCCTTGCTACCCACATAAACGGCATCCGCACCGTATTTAATTGCACAAACAAGCTGCTCCATACCTCCGCATGGAGCAAGCAGTTCTATGTTATTATGAATTCTTTCTGTCATATTCCACCCAAAGCTGTTGATATTTAGCCACGTTTGCTGCGTGCTCTTCGCCTGTTTTAGCAAATACAAGCTGTCCTGTTGACGGGTCTCCGTTACAGAAGAAGAGATACTTATCCCTAACGTATTCCTCGTCAGGATTTAATGCAAAGCTCAGCGCATTTTTACCCGGGTTACAAACTGCGGAAGGCGGCAGCCCTGCATATTTATAAGTGTTATAAGGTGATTCCACCGCAATATCCTGGTCTGTAAGAGCCAGCCTGTTAATGCCGCTTACATAGTGAATTGTTGAACAAAGCTGCAGTTTCTGATTGCCGCCAAGCCTGTTGTGAAGCACAGCGGATACCTTGCCGAAATCGCTTGTCTTAGCCTCTTTTTCAATAATGGAAGCTATTGTAACAACCTCGTCAACAGTAAGGTCCATCTCTGCTGCCTTTTGCGTCCATTCAGGAACCATAATGGCATTGAAGCGGTCAAGCATTTTTGTTATTACGTCCTTGTTGCTGGAATCCGTGTAGAAAATATAGGTATCAGGGAACAAATATCCCTCAAGAGCATATTTTTTACCTGTGGTCTTTCCGCTTAAAGCTGCGACAAATTCGTATTCTGAAAATTCCGAAATGTTGTTGCATTCCTGCTTAAAGGATTCTTCATCGTTAATAACTCCTGTGTCCTTGAGCTTTTTAGAGATATTGTCAATGGTCATACCCTCGGTAATGGTAACGCTGACTTCAGATTCGCTCACGCCGCCTCTGCTCAGCTCCTTTGTTATCTCCGCCATGGACATGGATTTGTTGAGCTTATAAGTTCCCGAACGTATTTTACTGGAATGGTCCGAGAAATCCACATAATATTTGAATACCGTGGCATTTCTTATAAGTCCTTTGCTTTCCAGCTCGTTGGATATTTTGGTAATAGAAGTGTTTCTGGGTATATTAACCGTAATCTCCGACTTGTCCAACATATTCACCGGTTTAAAATATGCAAAGGAAACAAACAGATAAAGCCCGCCGATAATTATGATGTTGAGAACAAGACTTATTGTAAAAATAATTGCCGACCTGTTTTTCTGATCCATCTTTGCATTGATAAGGTAATCCTTCATATTACCAAAAAATTTGCTGCTTTTTTTTGCCAATACTAACCACCCGCCTATTCCATAAAACTTAAATCAATTTCCACTGCCTCTCCGATTATTCTGTATACGTCTGAAAGTATTTTATTAACCACATATTCCAGAGACAGAAATTCGGAAATTTCCTTGTTAAACTGCAGCACCTCTCCCAGCTTTCTTATCTCTTCCTGCTTTTCTTCAGAAAGAGTTCCGCCTGACATTACAAGGGTCTGGGCTTCAAACTGCAGTTTTTTATATTTTTTCAAAAGCGCCTTATTGGTTTCATCCGCTAAAAGAACATCTTTTAAGTCCAAATATTTTTTAACCTCAGGGTTTCTTTTAAGCTCTGCCGCAAGCTGGTTCGCTGTATCATAAATATCCATAATCACTCACCAAAGAATACGTAATATGCACAAAGGATTTTAAAACCAATAGTCCTTGCGCCGCGTATCTTCCTTTCTCAATTTTTAAAATTAAACTTCCACAATAATAGGGAGCACCATAGGGTTGCGCTTTGTCTGCTTATAAAGATAATCCTTAAGGCTCAGTCTTATTTCGTTTTTAATTGACGACCATCCACCAAAGCTTTCCTCATTACAGGAATCAATGGCTTTCATAACCTCTTTTTTCGCCTGTTCAATTAGCTCTTCGCTCTCTCTCACGTAAACAAAGCCGCGGGAAATAATATCAGGGCCGGTAACCACCTGGTTATCCGTTTTGGAAATACCCACAACAACTATGAACACGCCGTCCTGCGACATGAATTTTCTGTCTCTTAAAACGATGTTGCCAACGTCTCCAATGCCGCTGCCGTCCACCATTATACTGCCGGCGGAAACGTCCGAGCTTCTCACAGCTTTGCCGCTTTTGGAAAACTCAATACAGCTTCCGTTATGAGTAATAAATATATTTTCACTCTTAACTCCAAGCTGTCTTGCAAGCTCTGCATGCTTTGCCATATGTCTGTATTCGCCGTGTACCGGCATAAAAAACTTCGGCTTAACAAGAGAGAGAATAAGCTTTAATTCCTCCTGCTTTGCGTGCCCGGAAACGTGAACGTCCGCAAGGTCATCGTTTACCACGATTGCGCCTTTTCTGTGAAGCTCATTTGTAACCCTGCCCACAAATTTTTCGTTGCCGGGAATAGGAGTTGCGGAAACTATTACCAAATCCCCTTCTTTTATCTCCAGCTTTTTATGCTCGTTGGTTGCCATGCGCACAAGCCCCGACATGCTTTCACCCTGGCTGCCTGTGGTTGCAATAACTATTTCATTGTCCTTTAGCCTGTCAATCTCATTAATGCTGACCTCAACCCCATCAGGTATTTTCAGATACCCAAGGTCAATGGAAACATCTTTAACATTTAACATGCTCCTGCCTGCAAAACAAACCTTTCTGCCATATCTCACAGCAGAATCAACTATCTGCTGCAGCCTGTGTATGTTAGATGAAAAGGTTGCAATAAATATTCTTCCAACGTCCTGCTGGAAATACTTGTCAAAAGAGCTTCCAACAATTCTTTCCGTCTGGGTAAAGCCCTCTCTTTCCGCATTTGTGCTGTCTGATAAAAGACACAGCACTCCCTCGCTGCCATAGCGGGCAAACTCATTTAAGTCCGTTGTTTCTCCATCAATAGGCGTGTAGTCAATTTTAAAGTCTCCCGTATGAATAACCGTGCCCACAGGAGTGGTGATTGCAAGGGCAAAAGCGCCTGCAATGCTGTGGCAGACGTTTATAAACTTAATGCTGAAGTCTCCCAGCTCGATTACCTGTTTTGCCTTTACATTATGCACTTTCCTGTGCTTTACGCCGTTTGACTTAAGCTTTATCTTAATAAGCGCCGTTGTAATGTTAGAACCGTATATAGGCACGTCTTTAAAGTTACGGATAATATATGGTATTCCTCCTATATGGTCCTCATGTCCGTGAGTTATAATAAAAGCCCTTATACGATCTTTATTTTTTGTAAGATAAGCAGTATCAGGTATAACCAGATCAATACCAAGCATATCCTCCGATGGAAATGCCACCCCGCAGTCAACAACAATAATGTCGTCCCCATATTCATAGGCATACATGTTTTTGCCTATTTCCTCAACTCCGCCAAGGGGAATAATTTTCAGTTTTGTGTGTTTCAAATTTTACCTCCGTAATTTATTTTCCGTTCAATATAATTATATTTAAGTATATACCAAGTAAGTATTACTTTCAAGTAACACCGCCTCTTTATTAAAGGACATTATAATAAACCTATAGTAATGTTACCATGTAATTATTGACTCAAAACAAAAAATAAAACCGTAAGATGCATTTTCTTACGGTTCTTTTCGT
>CAJUEF010000003.1:5507-21842 GCA_910585035.1 uncultured Christensenellaceae bacterium
GCCGATGGTCTTAATATAAGCCCCCGGCTTAATGCTGTCAATCATATCTCTAACCTGCTTGGTTTTCTTCTTTTGAGATATAAACATCCAAACAAAAACCAAAATAAGAGGAACGATGAAAACCATCTGCATTAACATTTGATTAGTATTTTGACTCATGTAAACAAATTCCTTTCTAAACACCAATATTTATTTTCTCATAGGTTCAATAATATAACAATTTATTTTATTAGTCAATATGGAACAATTTGTTTTTAGCCATAAATATGTAGTATTTTTTCCATATATTCTTTGTAGCAGTCGTCTAAAATCGCCTGTCTTGCTTCTTCAACCAGCTTTAATGTGAAATGAAGATTATGCAGTGTTGCAAGCCTTGCTCCTAAAATTTCCTTAGACTTAAATAAATGGCGCATATATGCCTTAGTATGATTCCGGCAGGCAAAGCAGCTGCAATTCTCATCTAAAGGCGTGAAATCCGTTTCATATTTTTTATTGAGAATATTTACCTTGCCACGGCTGGTAAGCAGAGTTGCATTTCTTGCATTTCTGGTTTGCAGCACACAGTCAAACATGTCCACTCCCCTTGCAATACCGTTGACAAGACAATCGGGAGTTCCCACCCCCATAAGATACCTTGGCTTAGTTGCAGGAAGAATATCCGTCACCACCTCCAGCATTTCATACATAAGAGGCTTTGGCTCGCCAACGCTAAGACCTCCAATAGCATTTCCAATAAAATCACAATCCGTTATAAACTTTGCGCTTTCTGCTCGCAAATCCCTATACATTCCTCCTTGTACTATACCAAAAAGCGCCTGTTTTTCATTTTTATGAGCATTTTTGCATCTGTCCGCCCATCTGTGAGTCATCTCCATTGAGGCTTTGGTATCCTCATATGAAGTGGGATAAGAGACGCATTCATCAAAAGCCATCATAATATCGCTGCCAAGGGCATTTTGTATTTCAACGGCCTTTTCCGGCGTAATAAGATGCCTGCTACCGTCAATATGGGACTGGAATTCCACTCCATCTTCGGATATTTTATTCAGCAGCCCCAGGGAAAAAACCTGAAACCCGCCGCTGTCAGTAAGAATTGGCCTGTCCCAATTCATAAATTTATGAAGACCTCCTGCCTGCCTTATAAGCTCATGCCCCGGACGAAGATAAAGATGATAGGTATTAGAAAGAATAATCTGGGCGTTCATCTCTTTAAGCTCACGGGTATCCACAGCCTTAACCGTTGCCTGAGTTCCTACAGGCATGTATATAGGCGTTTTAATATCTCCATGGGGCGTATGAAGTATTCCCGCCCTTGCTCCCGTATCTTTACAGGTTTTTACAACTTCAAAGCTAAAATTATTATTCATGTTATTCCTTTGCAATTATATTATGTAATTTATAAAAACTAAAGGTACGCCAGATTTTATTTGACGTACCGAATTTATTTAAATTATATATTTTTGAATTATAAAAGTCAATTACCTAATACATGTATATCTAATATTTATAAATAAAAAATCACGGCTGCAGTGTATTTCAGCCGTGATTTTTTAACTGTACCATGTTGCTAAGTTATTTAATCATATCCACAACCTGGCGTATATTCTTTTTGCCAAAGGAAACATCTTCATCATTCACAACCATACAAGGCACGCTCATTACCTTATATTGTTCTCTAAACCTAGGGAAATGATTTAAGTCGTAAACCTCTGTTTTAATATTTGCATTTTCAGCAGCTATACGCTGAGAAGCTACAACAAGGTCAGGACACATAGTGCAGGAAAGAGATACAAAAATTTTAATATCCACAGGTTTGTTTATCTTCTTTATATCCTCCATAATTTCCGGTTCAACTGCCTGCCCCGGACCTGCCGCATTATAGAGACCAAGCATAAATGATGTAAACTCATGACCCCCGGGCACTCCATGGAACGCAAGACCGGTAAATTCTCCATCCTTTCTGCACACCTGTACACAAGGCACATCCTTTACTTCATCGCCGTCTTTTACAATCTCCACCGCAATTTTGTCTGTAAGCTCCGCAAGGCTTTCCATGTATCCTTTAAGTTCAAGGGATACAGGTCTTTCATCTAAATAGAGCTTTAAAAGCATAGGCTGAGCCATCTTTTCAAATATTGTATTTAACTGCACCTTCATATCATCAGTAAACACACCGTCTGAAGACTCCTGAGCTTTGCTTTCAGGCTCATTTTTAGGCACACGGCTAACAGGTGGCTGTGGTTTAAGCCCTGTCTTTTCCTGCATTGCCGCTGCGTATTTTTCCATTTCCGTTGCCGTAATTGCGCCGTCGCCCACGGCGGTAACTACCTGTCGAAGATTTTTAACGCAAACGTCGCCTGCCGCATAAAGTCCCTCAACGCCGGTATAATGGTTGCTATCGGTAATTACATAGCCATATTTGTCTATCTCTGCAATTCCTTTAACAAGCTCCGTTGCAGGAACATATCCCGCAAATACAAAAACACCAAAAGTCTCGCCGTCTTTAGCCTTATATTCAGTAACCTCTCCGGTAACGTTATTTTTATAACGTAAGCTGCGAAGCATGGAATCCCCTGCAACCTCTTCAACTTCAGTATTTGTAAGCACAGTAATATTCTTATTTGCTCTTGCCGCATCCGCTGTGCTCTTGGCACATGTAAAATCATCCTCACGAACAAGAATTGTTACATGCTTTGCATACTTAGTAAGGAACACACTTTCCTCAGCCGCAGCAAAACCGCCGCCAACAACGAATACATCCATACCGGTAAAGAATTCACCGTCACATGTGGCGCAGTAAGCCACGCCTCTGCCTCTGAATTCTGCTTCACCTTTAAAGCCGATCATACGCGGATGAGCTCCCGTAGCCAGCAGCACTCCAAAACACTTAAGCTCTCCCCTGCTGGTAGAAACGGTTTTAATATCCCCATCCATGTTTAAAGATGTAACTTCAGCAGACATAAACTCAGCGCCAAAGCTTTCCGCCTGCCTGCGCATAGTTTCTGTCAGCTCTTTACCGCTGGTCTTTTCAACGCCAGGGTAATTAACTATTTCAGATGTTATAGTTATCTGTCCGCCCCAGGTTTCCTTTTCAACAACAAGCACTCTATAGCGCGCCCTTGCAAGGTAAATGGCGGCGGTCAGTCCAGCTGAACCGCCGCCAATAACTACGACATCATATAAATTTTCCAATTTATTATCCATGAGATTAAAGCTGTCCTACCAAATCAAGACTTGGCTTTAAGGTTTCTGCGCCCGGCTGCCATTTTGCAGGGCAAACCTCGTCACCATGTTCAGCAACAAACTGGCTAGCCTGAACTCTGCGGAAAAGCTCGTCTGCATTACGACCAACATTACCTGCTATAACCTCATAAGCAACGATTTTGCCTTCAGGATTTACAATAAAGCTTCCTCTTTCAGCAAGACCGTCTCCCTCAATGAGAACCTCAAAGTCTCTTGCAAGAGCCTGTGTTGGGTCAGCAAGCATTGGGTAAGTAATCTTGCTGATACGCTCTGAAGTATCGTGCCATGCCTTATGAACGAAATGTGTATCACATGAAACGGAATAAATTTCACAGCCTATCTTTTGGAATTCAGCATATTTATTTCCAAGATCCTCAAGCTCTGTTGGGCAAACAAAAGTAAAGTCTGCAGGATAGAAAAAGAACACGCTCCACTTTCCTAAAATATCTGCCTTTGTAACTGTTTTAAATCCATTGTTTTGATAAGCCTGAACAGAAAAATCGCCTATCTCTTTGTTAATCATTGACATTAAAATCACTCCTTTTAAAAATAGTAATTATTATTGTTTATAGTTAAATAATATATTACTGTACTATTCTTGTCAAGTATTATTTTTAAATTTTTTAAAATTTTTACCAAATATTTTTCAATATCTACTATGCCAAATTTAACTGTTTTTTATTCACTGTAAAAACGAAAAGCTTATTTAGAATTTTATTCAAAATAAATAATTAGCTGTTAATATAAATTACAAATAACATTAGAAAATATCCAAAAAATTTTCAAAAAAGGTCTTGCTTATAACGCTACGTAATGATTTATACTATGTATCAGGAGGAAAATCAATTATGACAAAACAAAAAACAATACCGCCCGGGTTTATGACTGTTGGCAAGGCTGCAAAAAAAATGGGCGTTACCGTCCGCACCTTACAATATTACGATAAGGAGGGGCTTCTATCCCCATCAGCAGAAAGCGAAGGCGGACGCAGGCTTTATACAGATAAAGATTTAATCATGCTTCATCAAATTATATCTTTAAAATCATTGGGTTTTTCCTTGGATGATATAAAGAAACGCCTGACTACTTTAGAAACGCCCGCAGACGTTGCAAAAGTTCTAACCGAGCAGGCTAACGACATACGCAAAAAAATAGAGCAGCTAACGGCTTCTCTAACGGCAATAGAGCAGCTAAAAACAGAAGTGCTGCAAATGCAAACTGTGAATTTTAAAAAGTATGCGGATATTATTGTCAATCTCCAAATGAACAATGAATTTTACTATCTTATTAAGCGTTTTGACGATGATACCCTTGACCATATACGCAGCCAATTTGATAAAGAAAAAGGACTGGATTTTATGAACAGATTTAACCTTTTGAGTGATAAAATCCTACAGCTTCAAAAGGATAATGTGCCGCCGGAAAGTGAAAAAAGCCAGCAGATTATTAAAAAATATTGGGATTTAATTACAGAATTTACAGACGGTGATATGAGCATGCTTCCAAAACTCATGGAAATCGGAAATATTGATAATGCAGCAAACGAATGGGAAGAAAAACAAAAAATTGTAAACGATTATTTAAAGCCGGCTTTACAAATTTATTTTTCAAATTTAGGAGTTAATCCCTTTGAGGAGACGAAAAAATGAGCAATGCTATACAAGTTCAAAAATTGAAGAAAAGCTATGGCAGTCAAACTGTTCTTAAAGGAATAGATTTTCAAATTAATGCCGGAGAGGTTTTTGCCTTGCTTGGCGTAAATGGAGCGGGAAAAACAACTACCCTCGAGTGTATTGAGGGTCTGAGAAAATATGATAGCGGCATCATCACCGTAAACGGAAAAATGGGCATACAACTGCAATCATCATCATTGCCTGCTCACATAAAACCAATGGAAGCTGTAAAACTCTTTGCCAAATGGAACAAGACAAAAATTGATTACTCCATGCTTTATACTCTTGGTATAAAAGAAATTGAAAAGAAACGATATATTCAGCTATCAACTGGTCAGAAAAGACGGTTACATCTCGCTCTTGCTCTTATTGGCAATCCGGATATTATTTTTCTCGACGAGCCAACTGCGGGGCTTGATGTTGAAGGCAGACTGTCTTTGCATGAACAAATCCGCAAACTAAACGCTCAAGGCAAAACAATTGTTTTAGCAAGCCATGATATGGCTGAAGTAGAAACCTTATGTGACCGCATTGCAATTTTAAATGACGGGGATATGGTTTTTTGCGGTACAGTATCGGAACTAACCGATAAAATCGGTAAAAAATACCTTATCCATATTAAAACACAGCAAGGAAATAACACTTTTGAAACTGACAATATAGAGAACACTTTACTTTCATTGCTTAGTGAATTAAAACATAAAGGAATTGAAGTGTTGGATATTAAAGTTGACAGAGGCTCGCTGGAACAGCATTTTATTGAAATATCAAGGAGGGCGTAAAAATGAATAGTTTTTTATATGGCGTGGCGTTACAGTGGAAATTAGATATAAGAAGTAAATCCCTACTGGTTACCTGCTATATTGTTCCACTTATTTTTTTCTTTCTTATGGGAGGTATTTTCACCTCCGTTATGCCTGATATGAAAAGCACGCTTATACAATCCATGATTGTGCTTAGCGTGTCAATGGGAGCGTTTATAGGGCTGCCGCCCTCTTTGATTGAAACTTATGGAAGCGATATAAAAAAGTGTTATAAAGCAAACGGAGTGCCTTTATACTTAGGTGTGGTTACAATGTTTATTTCGGCATTTATCCATTTAATGATTACATGTATTGTTATACTGCTGCTTGCTCCTGTGCTGTTCAAAGCAACCCTCCCTGCAAATTTCCCCCTGTTCTTTATCTCTCTTGCCATATACATAATTGTATCGCTGAGTATTGGAAGCATATTGGGACTTACCTTAAAAAATCAGGCGAAGCTAACAATGATAGCTCAGCTTTTGTTTTTACCCTCTATAATGCTTTCAGGAATTATGTTCCCAATTGATTTACTGCCAAAATTTCTAACAATCATAGGACGCATTTTCCCAGCCTTTTGGGGATATAAGCTAATGTTAAATAATGGCTTTCAATTTGAAAACTTATGGCGGCAATTGTGTGCAGCATACTTTTGAAAAAACAAAAATTATAAGTCCAACTGGATATGCAAAGTATTATTTTAATATCATCATTGCATCTCCAAAACTAAAAAACCTGTATTTTTCCTCCACCGCTTTTTTGTATACATCAAGAATAATTTCCCTTGACTTAAAAGCGGAAATCATCATTATTAACGTGGATTCGGGAAGATGAAAATTAGTTATAATTCCGTCTACTGCCTTAAATTTATAGCCCGGATAGATGAATATATCCGTGTCTCCCTCACATGCTCTTGCCTCTCCGTATTTTGTAAATACGGATTCCAACACTCTTGTGCTTGTGGTCCCCACGCTGATAATTCTCCGCCCTTGCTCTTTTGCCCTGTTTATCTCATCTGCTGCCTGTTCAGTCATTTGATAATATTCGCTGTGCATTTTATGTTCAAGAATATTGTCGCTGGAAACAGGGCGAAAAGTGCCAAGTCCCACATGAAGAAGCACATCCACAATTTTTATTCCCTTATCCTCTATTCTTTTTAAAAGCTCAGGGGTAAAATGCAATCCTGCCGTAGGCGCTGCGCTGGAACCTTCAGTTTTGGAATATACAGTTTGGTATCTCTCTTTATCGTCCAGCTTTTCCGTTATGTAAGGCGGCAGCGGCATGTTGCCAATACGGTTTAAAATATCTTCAAACACACCTTCAAAGTGAAATTTTACTATGCGATTCCCGTCATCTAAAATATCGGTTATCTCGCCCTTAAGCTCTCCGTCTCCAAAGATAACCATGCCCCCCTGTTTCACCCTTTTTGCAGGTCTTAACAATATTTCCCATGTGTCTATACTTTTCCTTTTAAGCAGAAGAAATTCAATATCCGCCCCCGTACTTTCTTTTTTTCCATATATTCTTGCAGGAATAACCCTGGTATTATTGCGGACAAGCACATCGCCTTCACGCAAGTAATCAATAAGATCATAAAAATGCTTATGTTCAATGCTGTTATCACTGCCAAGCACCAAAAGACGCGAACTGTCCCTTGGCTCTGCTGGCGTTTGGGCAATAAGCTCCTTTGGCAAATCGTAATAATAATCTTTAGTGTTTAAACTCATCTTTAATCCTTTAAATCAATAATAATCTGACTGTCGTCCCCATCTTTGTAGGACATGTCAATACCAAGATGTTTATAGGCCTTTGGCATTGCCACCCTTCCCCTTGGGGTACGCTTTATAAAGCCAAGCTGCAAAAGATAAGGCTCAATTACGTCCTCAATGGTAACCGTTTCTTCTCCAACGCTGGCAGAAAGAGTGTCCAGACCAACAGGACCTCCCTCAAACTTTTCTATCATAGTGGTGAGTATCTTTCTGTCCACCATATCCAGCCCCAGCTTATCCACCTCTAACAGCTCAAGACCCTTATCTGCAATAGCCCCTGTTATCAGCCCGTCTGCCTTCACCTGAGCATAATCCCGCACTCTTTTTAACAGCCTGTTGGCAATACGGGGCGTACCTCTTGACCGCCTTGCCATCTCCATGCTTCCCTCATCATCAATATCAATCCCAAGTATTGAAGACGACCGTTTAACAATTTTTTGCAGCTCTTTAAAGTTATACATTTCAAGACGACAGATAACGCCAAATCTATCGCGTAGAGGTGACGTTAAAGCGCCTGCCTTTGTAGTCGCTCCCACAAGAGTAAAAGGAGCAATGGCAATACGCACGCTTCTTGCTCCGGGGCCTTTGCCTATCATAATGTCAAGAGCAAAGTCCTCCATTGCCGAATAAAGCACTTCTTCAACACTGGTATTCAGCCTGTGTATCTCATCTATAAAAAGTACGTCTTTATCGTTAAGATTGGTTAGAATTGCCGCCAAATCAGCAGGACGGTCAATAGCAGGTCCCGAGGTTATTCTAAGATTAGCCCCCATGGAAGAGGCAATAATTCCCGCAAGAGTGGTTTTACCAAGCCCCGGCGGACCGTAAAGCAAAACATGGTCAAGGGCTTCATCCCTTTGCTTTGCTGCTTCAATGTATATATTAAGCTGTTCCTTAACTCTGCTTTGACCTATGTATTCCTCCATAGTGCGGGGACGAAGGGCATTTTCAATTTCCCCGTCCTCCATTCGCGCTCCGGCGGTTATAACTCTTTCTTCATCTTCCATTTTATCTACCTGCCTTTAATGCCGCTCCGATAATATCCTCCACGCTCATGCCTTCTTTGCTTACAGCCTTAACCAGCCCGCTTGCCTCGGGATAGCTGTAACCAAGCCCCATAAGAGCGTCTATAGCGTCCTTAACATTGCTAAGGGGCGTATCAACGCTGACAGATGCAGCGGTAAAAGCGCCGGATAAATCTTCGCCGGACATCTTTCCTATCTTGCTCTTTAATTCCAAAACAATTCTGGATGCAATTTTAGTTCCAAGACCCGACACTCCCTTAAACGCCTTTGGATTATCGCTTAAAATAGCAACGGCAATATCCTCAGGCTTCATGGCTGAAAGCGCTTTAATAGCCACCTTAGGACCTACGCCGTTTACGCTTATAAGGGTTTCAAACATATCCTTTGCAGATTTTTCCTTAAAGCCGTAAATGGTCATGCTGTCCTCTTTTACGTTTAGGTGAGTATGTATTTTAACCTTGTCCCCAATCTTCACCGAAGAAAGGGTGAACAAATCGCAGATAACCTGATAGCCCACGCCGCCAACATCAATCACCAGGTACTCCCCTGATATTTCACTTATTTCACCATGTAAATATGAATACATCTTTTCTCCTATCTAATCACAAAGGAATTGCTGTTATGAGCAACGTGAGCATAGGTAATTGCAAGAGCAAGACCGTCCGCCGCGTCATCGGGCTTTGGAATCTCCCGAAGATTTAAAAGCACCTTAACCATATATTGTATCTGCTTTTTATCCCCTGCGCCGTAGCCTGCCACCGCTTGCTTTACCTGTCTTGGAGTAAATTCCAGCATAGGCACGCCTTTTTTCTGACACGCCAGCAATATAACCCCTCTTGCATGAGCAACGCTTATTGCCGTCTTTACATTTTTGGCAAAAAACAGCTCCTCCACGCTTATAACCTCAGGCCTGTATTTATCAATAAGCTCACTTACCCCGTTATACACCTTGTCCAGTCTTTTTGGCATTGACATGTCCGGCGTAGTGTAAACACATCCGTGGTCTACGTATGACAGCCTGTTCCCGTCTATATTTATAACTCCAAAGCCAACTATTGCAAGCCCCGGGTCGATTCCCAATACTATCAAGCCATTCTCCTTAAAACATTTCTTTGATTATACTACAAGATTAACACTTTTAAAAGTATTTAAAATCCAGTATAATAATCTTTATATACCAATAAAAAACCTATTGCATTTTTATGCATAAAATATTATAATTATTTCATAGGTTTTTATATATTGAAAGGAGTTATTTATGGAAAAAGTAGTTCTCGCTTATTCCGGCGGACTTGACACCTCCGTCATCATTCCTTGGTTAAAGGAAAATTATAATTATGAGGTTATCGCAGTATCAGGCGATGTTGGACAGGGTGAAGAGCTTGAGCCTGTTCGTGAAAAAGCAATTAAATCAGGTGCAAGCAAGGTTTACATAGAGGATATAAAAGATGAATTTGTAAATGATTTCATCTTCCCAACCCTCAAAGCAGGGGCAAAATATGAGAATAAATATTTACTCGGTACCTCTTTTGCCCGTCCGGCAATCGGAAAACGCCTTGTTGAAATAGCAAAAAAAGAAGGCGCAGTTGCAATTTGTCACGGCTGCACAGGCAAAGGAAACGACCAGGTGCGCTTTGAGCTGGCAATTAAAGCCCTTGCTCCTGAAATGAAAATTATCGCTCCTTGGAGAATGTGGGATATCCGCTCACGCTCTCAGGAGATAGACTATGCTATAGAGCACGGCATTGAAATTCCCGTTAAAAAGGATAACGCCTACAGCATGGACAGAAATCTCTGGCATTTAAGCCACGAAGGTATGGATTTGGAAAATCCCCAAAACGAGCCTCAGGACGATTTGTATCTTATAAGCAAGTGTCCAAAAGACGCGCCTGATGAAGCTGAATACGTTGAAATTGAATTTGAAAAGGGTATCCCTGTTTCCGTCAACGGCGAAAAAATGGACGGTGTTGCTTTAATTGAAAAGCTAAACGAAATAGGCGCAAAGCACGGCGTGGGTATTGACGACATTGTGGAAAACCGCCTTGTTGGCATGAAGTCCAGAGGGGTTTACGAAAATCCTGCCGGCAGCATTTTATACTACGCCCACAACGAGCTGGAAACCGTTACTCTCGATAAGGACACTTATCACTTTAAACAGCACGTTGCAATCCGCTTTGGCGAGCTGGTTTATAACGGTCAGTGGTTTACCCAGCTTCGTGAAGCCCTTTCCGCCTTTGTGGATTCCACCCAGCAGACGGTTACTGGTAAGGTGCGTTTAAAGCTTTATAAGGGCAATATATATTCCGCAGGTATCTTCTCAAAATATTCCCTTTATAATGAAGACTTTGCAACCTTTGAGGAAGACGACGTTTACAGCCATAAGGATGCTGAAGGCTTTATTAACCTTTTCGGCCTGCCGGTTAAGATACGCGCAATTATGCAGCAGAATTTAGATAAGTAAAGGAATGTAAAAATGAAACTTTGGGGCGGAAGATTTACAAAAAACACAAACAGCGCTGTAGAGAGCTTTCATTCCTCTATCAGCTTTGATTCAAAAATGTATAAGGAAGACATCTGCGGTTCAATAGCCCATGCCCAAATGCTTGGCAAACAGGGCATAATTTCCCCGGATGAAGCAAAACAAATTGTTGACGGTTTAAATTCCATACTTGCAGATATTGAGGCTGGCAATGTGGAATTTACCGTTGAAGCTGAGGACATTCATATGAATGTGGAAACCATTCTGACAGAGCGTATCGGCGCCACAGCCAAAAAACTGCACACAGGCAGAAGCCGCAACGACCAGGTTGCTCTTGACATGAGAATGTATACTATGAATAAGACAAAAGAGGTGCAGCAGGAGCTAAAAGAGCTTATGTCTGCTCTTTTGGATATAGCCTCAAGCCACACCTCCTCATATATGCCCGGCTATACCCATTTGCAAAAGGCACAGCCCATAACCCTTGCCCACCATTTAATGGCGTATTTCAATATGTTTAAAAGGGATTACGACCGTCTTAAAGACTGGCACAAAAGAACAAACCTTTCTCCCCTTGGCAGCGGCGCTCTTGCAGCAACAACTTATCCGCTGGACAGAAACTTAGCAGCAAATTCCCTCGGCTTTGACGGTATAACAAAAAACAGTCTTGACGGCGTTTCAGACAGGGACTTTGTTATTGAGCTGTGTTCTTGTCTTTCAATTATAATGACCCATCTCAGCCGTTTTTGTGAGGAGTTTATTCTCTGGGCAAGCAATGAATTTTCATTCATCGAGCTGGATGACGGTTACAGCACAGGCTCCAGCATTATGCCGCAAAAGAAAAATCCTGATGTTGCCGAG
This sequence comes from uncultured Christensenellaceae bacterium, assembly GCA_910585035.1. Classification (GTDB taxonomy): domain Bacteria; phylum Bacillota; class Clostridia; order Christensenellales; family MGBC116941; genus MGBC116941. The sequence continues at coordinate 17,358 of CAJUEF010000003.1, forward strand.
CTTATAAGGGGTAAAACAGGAAGAGTATACGGCAGCCTAATTTCAATACTGACGGTTATGAAAAGCCTTCCCCTTGCCTATAACAAGGACATGCAGGAGGATAAGGAAATGACCTTTGACGCACTTGAAACCGTCACCGGCTGTCTTTCCGTATTTACAGGGATGCTAAAGACCACTGTATTTAAGGTGGAAAACATGAAAAATGCTGCTCTTCGGGGTTTTACCAATGCAACCGACGTGGCGGATTATCTTGTAAACAAGGGCATGCCTTTTAGAGATGCTCACGCCGTTTCCGGCAAGCTGGTATTTTATTGTATCGAGCGTTCAACAGATTTGCTGTCCCTTTCCTTAGACGAGTTTAAGGCGCAAAGCGACCTTTTTGAAAACGACGTTTATGAAGCTATCTCCCTTGAAACCTGCGTTGAAAAAAGAATTGTAGACGGCGGACCTTCCAAAGTCTCTGTGGACAAGCAGATTAAAAACGCAAAAGAAATGCTTTTGAAGATTTGATTTTATTTTACTTTTTCTTTTTAAAAAAAGAAAAAGTAACAAAAAGAAAAATTATATATAAACAAGCAAACAAAAAAATCACACTATCACAAGTGTGATTTTTTATATTTATTAAACATTTTAGTTTATAATATGTATTTTTATAGGTTTATTCTTTTTTTTACAACTATCAATAACATGCTTAGTTCCCTTGGACTTACCGTTCCAAAATGCTATTAACATATCTGAATAATCTATTATTTGTAGATTTCTTTTTAATGGTGCTACCCTTCCATACTTTTGATACTCCGGTAAAAATTCTGTCAATTTAATATTATTTATTATTGCATATTCTCTTGCACAATTATCAATGCCTTTAGCTCCACCAGACACTATTTCAGTAGTATTTTCCGGCAAATAGTTTTCTAAACTTGCAACAAATAAATTTCTTGATCCAATAATCCCAATTTTCAAAAACATCATCTCCGTTTGTCCTATTAATAAGACATAATATTGTGTTTAATATTATAAACTAAATAATGTCCTATAACAAGACATTATGGTGTTCATTTTATGAAAAGAATTATAGATACTGAAAAATTGAATATAACCGGCAAAAAAATACGTGAAGCAAGACATGCCGCCAATCTTAGTCAAAAAGAACTTTCAGCAAGACTTGAACTAATTGCTGTTTATACATGCCGTGGTTCGATTTCCAGAATTGAAAACGGTCAACGTCCTGTAACTGATATTGAGATTGACGGTATTTCAAAAGTATTAAACGTATCTTTGGATTATCTATTTAACAGAGAGTAAAAAATAAAATGCCACTCAAATGATTGGCATTTTTCATTCTGCACTATACATCTTTTTAATTTAAAAAGCACATTAGTTTTCTTTGGCTCCACCTTTCTTTTTTAAAAGAAAGGTGGAAAAAATAAAACACTCCTGAAACATATAGCCTTTTTTTAAACCATATTGATTTTCTTTTTGCTTCTTTTTCTTTTTTCTAAAAGAAAAAGAAGAAGAAAAATAAATCACCACAAACTAAGTTGTTGTTCCCTACTTTTAAAGGTGGATAACATCTCAAACACTTTTGACGTTCCAAAAACAATTCCGTTTTCTTTACAGGCGGCTTTAACAATGCTTTCCAGCTTCTTGGAATTAGGGCTTTTTATGCCGTAAGACATACCGTAAGCGTGCATATATTTTTTCTTCAGCCCCGGAAAAAGCTCGTCCAGCTTTTTATAGTAGTATTCCCTGTTGCCTCTGCGAAGGGTCATGCCGCTGCCAAAAGTCAAAATACCCTTTACCCCCGCATCAATACAATAATCCAGTATACCTTTGACATTCTCTTCCGTATCGTTAATAAAAGGCAAAGTGGGCGTAAGCCATACCACAGTTGGTATATCCTCTTTCTGCATTTCCTTTAACACCTCATATCTGCGCTCGGTTGTGCAAACATACGGCTCCAGCTTTTTACATAGCTCCTCGTCAAAGGTGGTCATGGTCATTTGCACATGACAAACGGCTTCATCATTTATTTTTTTAAGCAAATCAATATCCCTTAATATTAAATCTGATTTTGTAAGTACCGCCGCCCCAAAGCCGTGCTTTGCTATTATCTCAAGACATTTTCTCGTCATGCCAATTTCCTTTTCAAGAGGCATATAAGGGTCTGTCATTGCCCCTGTTGATATAACGCATTTGCTTTTTTTCTTGGCAAGAGCAGCATCCAATAGTTCAGGCGCATTTGCCTTAACCTGTATATTCTCAAACTCATATGTCATTCCATAGCACTCACTGCGGGAATCACAATATATACACCCATGAGTGCATCCCCTGTATACATTCATGGTATTATTGTTTGATAAAATTGTCTTAGCCGTTATATTACGCATCATTACCTCTTATAATTAGCATATATGCTTTGATTATTTTTCTTTGGCTCTATCTTTTTTTTGTTAAAATAAATATAAAAAAATAAAACAGCTACAAAGTAAACAATGTTTTTTATTCTGCACTACACGTCTTTTTAATTTAAAAACCACATTAGTTTTCTTTGGCTCCACCTTTCTTTTTTAAAAGAAAGGCGGAAAAATAAAACACCCCTGAAACATATATCCTTTTTTTAAAAGCCATATTGATTTTCTTTTTGCTTCTTTTTCTTTTTTCTAAAAGAAAAAGAAAGGACTTGGTTATTCCAAGCCCTTATATTCTATATTAATAATGTAAAATTAGATGTTGTCTATTCTTCTTGTGGTCTTCTTTCTAAGGAAAGATGGCACATCCAGGTCGTCAGAATCAAACTCTACCTTATTTGAGCTTTTATTGAACAGTGAAGATGCATAAGAATCGCTGTTTACTTCCTTAGCAATAGGCTCGCTTGCAGTTGGCGCCGGACTGGAAGGTGATGTTGACATACCAGGCGCCGACATTGGCATACCGCTATCCTTTTTTGGCTGACTTACGCTGCCTCCTGTATTATTTGAAGAAGTATTGCTAAAAAAACTTGGCATAGGGCGCTTACCGTCCTTAATATTATCTTCAAAGCCTGTAGCAATAACCGTTATGCGCACAGTATCTCCAAGGGATTCATCCACATCCACACCAAAGATAATATTTGCCTCGGGATGTACCGCCTCGTAAATAACGCTGCCGGCTTCGTCTGTTTCCTGCAAAGTAAGATCCATACCGCCGGAAAAGTTTACAATAACGCCCCTTGCGCCCTCAATATTAGTATCAAGAAGCGGACTGGAAATAGCCTGTTTTGTAGCTTCAACAGTTCTGTTTTCACCGCTGGCAGAGCCAATACCCATATGAGCTATACCGCGGTCAAGCATAATTGTTCTGACATCGGCAAAGTCAAGGTTGATAAGCGCCGGCTTGGAAATAAGGTCAGTAATACCCTGAACACCCTGACGAAGTACATCGTCAGCAATCAAGAAAGCGTCTTTAATTGTTGTTCCTCTGCCTACCACCTGAAGCAGTCTGTCATTTGGAATAACCACAAGGGAATCCACATTGGCTTTTAGGTTTTTAATACCTGTCTCCGAGTTTATCATTCTCTGCTTGCCTTCAAATTGGAATGGCTTGGTAACAACGCCTATCGTAAGAATTCCCATTTCTTTGGATATTTCAGCAACAACAGGAGCCGCACCGGTTCCCGTTCCGCCACCCATGCCGGCAGTTACGAATATAAGATCGGCACCTTCAAGAATTCTTTTAATTTCATCCCTGCTCTCCTCTGCCGCCTTTTCGCCTATCTCCGGATGTGCGCCGGCGCCAAGACCCTTTGTAAGCTTTTCGCCTATCTGAATCTTATTTGGCGCAAGAGACGTAAACAAAGCCATTTTATCTGTATTAACGGCTACAAACTCAACGCCCTTAAGACCGTGCTCAATCATTCTGTTAACAGCATTGTTTCCTGCTCCGCCAACTCCAATTACCTTAATCTGGGCAAATTTTTGAGAGTCAACATCAAATTCTAACATTATATTATCCTCCTTATTCAGTGAAGAAATCAATTATCTTCTGTAAAAAACCACTTTTCTTCTTCTTTCCTATGGTTTCCTTGGGTCCGAGTTCATGCTTATTGGCAAACTCTATTATACTAAGAGCCGTATATAAATTAGGCGAGTTTATTTTTGCCGTTTCATATTTTGGCATCCTAACATCATAATCAAAATAATTGTCAAACAATTCCCGGCAGCCCCTCATCATGGACATACCGCCGCCGGTTATATACATCTTGGTGCTCTTGTTAAACCGAAGCCCAAGGGTGTTTATCTTTTTATTAATCAGTCCAAGCAGCTCCTGGGCTCTCGCCTCCACTACCGCCTGAATTGTTTCATTTGAATGATTTTTAACCTTTCCCGATTCTCCTCTGAAAAGCTCGTTGCTTCCCATATAAGAAGTGTCAAGGCCAAATACATATCTTCTTTTTATTTGCTCCGCATCTGCAAATGAATTTTTCATTATTATGGATAGATCATT
>CAJUEF010000003.1:21852-28101 GCA_910585035.1 uncultured Christensenellaceae bacterium
TATATCCGCCCACGTTAATAACGCTGTGATATAAAATACCGTCACCCTGCATTATTATAAGATCTGTGGCATAATATCCTATGTCTAAAATAATAGCAAGGGACATTCTCTCCTCCGGGGGAGTCAGCATAAGTCCAAGGGTAAGAGGCGTTCCCACAAATTCGGCAACATCCAGCTTGATACTGTGAAATACATCGTAAAGATAACTTATGTTGTCCTTTTCACAGGTAGTAAATGAAAACACACCGCTAAGGGATTCGCTTCTCATTCCCACAGGAGAAACAACCTTTCTCCCATCATTTAACCTAAAGCCTATAGGAGATTTATGTAATACTTCCATACGCTCGGGCACAAAAAATTTCTGTGCCTCTCCGGCTAAAAAGTTAACGTCCTCAACATCAATTATTCCCGTATCAGAACCAACTGTTATATCCGCACTGTTACAGGCAACCTTTACAAGACTTCCCGGGATGCCAACAACAACGCTCTTTATTTTTTTGTTCGCCTGTATCTCTGCTTTGTCAACAGCCTCTAAAATGCTATCCGCCAGTCTTGCAGGATTTAAAAACTGACCCTTTTTTATTCCCGAATAATTCACGCTGGCAAGTCCAATAACTTCAAAGGAATCATATTCCCTGGATTCACATATTGCGCATACAATTTTAGAGGTGCCAATTTCAATAACAGAGGTTATCTGTTTCATCAAAATTATTTCCTTTCAGTACAATAAAGCACATGACAATCCATAATATCTTATATAGTATCATTTTTTTCTACAAAAATCAACCGAATATTTATAAATCATCACCTGTCAAAGTATCTCCTTATATGTAGGATTTTCCGGTGCGCTAACGTCAATAGAATATTTTTTGCCCTCACTGTTTGTAAGCTTATCCAAAATTGCAAACAGCCACTCTATTTTCCTCTCTACCTTTTCACTTGTCCCAAAAATAATTTCATGACCGTCATTTGTTTTCATTTTGATATTAACTATGTCTGAAACATCTATTTGGGCAAGGCGGTGCTCAAATCCCACAGGAACCATCTTTTCCATAATTGCGGATATTTCCCCAAGCTGGTAAGGGTCTGCTATATTTATCTTTTCCCTTATTGCAAAGGAGTTTATTGAAAGCCCTTCTACAATCGGTATATTTTCTGAAAGCGGTTCTTTTTGCGCATTTATTACTATTCCGTCAAAAGTTAAATAAAGGTAGTTGTTCATATGACTGACATAGTATTTAGGCTCTCTTTCTTCAACATGAATAACTATTTTATTTGGAATACTATAGGTTATATTTTTATAAACAAGGTAAGGATCCTTTTCAATTTCACTTTTAACTTTTCTTCTGTCAACTAAAAAGATACTCTTGTCTTTAACCAGCTTTTCTATTTCTTTAATTATATATTCATTTTTTCTGTCCGTATTATCTATCTGTATATATTGAGCGTGAAAAGCAGGTAAAGTAAGCAGGCAAACTATACCTGCTATCACAAGTATCAATAATAAAAATATGTAAAACCTTGTCTTGGCTTTCAAAATAGCATCACCTTAATCTTCTGTAATATCTCCCCCAAGGGTCTTTATCTTTTCTGCAAAATCCTCATATCCCCTGTGAATGTGATGAGTGTTGTTAACAGTAGTAATTCCTTTGGCGTTAAGACCCGCTATTACAAGGGCTGCGCCTCCCCGCAAATCCATTGCGTCAACACTGGCACCCTTTAAAACATCAACACCTCTTATAATAGCCATCCTGTCTTTTATTGTAACATTTGCGCCCATTTTAGTAAGCTCTGCACCATGTTTAAATCTGTTTTCAAACACATTTTCCATAATAATGCTGGTTCCTTTGCACACACAGCACAAAGCAAACATCTGTGCTTGCATATCTGTTGGAAAACCGGGATACGGCGCAGTAACAATAGATGATATTTCTGTAAGCTCATTTTTTACAGACAGCTTTATGGCATCTTCATAAGTCTTAATAGTGCAGCCGCATTCCTCCAGCTTAGCAATTACACTTTGAAGGTACATAGGCTCAATTCCAGTAACTGTAACTTCACCTTTTGTTACTGCAGCAGCAGCAAGAAATGTTCCTGCAACTATCCTGTCGCCCATAATTTTATAACTGCCTCCATGAAGCTTTTTTACGCCTTTAACTATAATCTGTCCCGAACCTGCTCCTGACACATTTGCGCCCATGCTGTTTAAAAAGTTTTGCAGGTCAACTATTTCGGGTTCTCTAGCGGGATTATGTATAATAGTTTGCCCTTCTGTAAGAACTGCAGCCATAAGAACATTTTCCGTAGCACCCACACTTGGGTAATCAAGCACAACGTCCCCACATTTCATATCCCTGGCATCGCATATTATTTTGCCGCCTTCTTCTTTAATTTCAATATTCATCTGTGAAAGACCTTTTAAATGCAAATCTATAGGTCGCATGCCAATTTCACAGCCCCCGGGAAAATAAGCGGTTGCCTGCTTTTTGCGGGATATAAGAGAACCAAGCATAAATATTGATGAGCGCATTTTCTCAGAATATTCTTTTGGGAGTTCATTTTTATTTAAATTTCCTGCGTTTACCTCTATTGTGTTTTTATCAAGCTTAACATCGCAGCCAAGACTTCTCATAAGCGATGCAGTGTTGTAAACGTCCAGAAGTCTTGGGCAGTTTTCCAAAACAACCTGCTCTTCACACAAAAGACATGCGGCAAGTATCGGCAAAACAGCATTTTTAGCGCCGCCGACATAAACCTCTCCTTTTAGTCTTTTTTCGCCACAAATAGTATATGTACCCATATTTTCACCCCAAATTGCATTGCTTAATACTTTAAAATATGCAGCAAGGTGAAATATGTGAAAATCAGCTGTCCCTTCTTCTTGGAGAACAATGCCTTGATATGTTAAGAAGCAGTCCCACGTTGCACATCATAACCACAAGAGACGTAAGGCCAGCGCTTATAAATGGCAGAGTAAGTCCAGTTGTAGGCACGAGCTTAACTGCAACAGCAACATTAAGAGCAACCTGAGAAGATATACTTGCAACAACCCCGGTTGCCACCAGGCTTCCAAACATGTCATCACAGGTAAGAGCTATTTTAATGCCTCTCCAAAACAAAAACAAACAAAGTCCAAAATAAAGAATAATTCCTATAAAACCAAGCTCTTCGGCAATTATAGCAAATATAAAGTCCGATTCACCGTAAGGCAAAAACAGCATCTTTTGGCGGCTGTTTCCAAGCCCTGTTCCAAAAAGCCCTCCGGACGCTATAGAATATAGTGACTGTATTATCTGATAACCTTTATTGGAAGCATCAGACCAGGGATCCAAAAAGGTTGTCATTCTGCTCTTTCTATATCCCGCCCCAAAAGCAAGAACAAGCACGGCTACAAACCCAAGGGCCATCATAAAAACAATTTGCCTTATGGGTATTCCTCCCGCAAACATCATTCCAAACCAAATAATACCAAGACAAATAACCATACTAAGGTTTGGCTGTAATAGTATCAGTCCGCTAAGACAGGCAAGTATTATACCATATGGCAGCAAACCTGTTCTAAATTTTTTAAGCTTTTTCTGCCTGTTGCTCATGCTGCTTGCCAAAAACAATATAAGCCCAAACTTAGCAATCTCCGCCGGCTGAAAACTAAAACTTGTTCCAAAACCAAGCCAGCGCCTTGCGCCGTTTCTGTTAATGCCTATTCCAGGAATCAAGACCAAAATAAGCATTATAAAACATATTATTAAAAACAATTTTGCATTTCTTTTAAGAAAGTCATAGTCAATACGGCTAACCATAATCATGGCGGCAAATCCCAAAACAGCTCCGTATATCTGCTTAGTAACATAAGCAAGAGAATTACCGCTTTCTATCTGCGCAGAATAATAGCTTGCCGAAAACACCATTACAATTCCAAAGCATACTATTATAAGGGTGCATACCAGTAAAGGAAAATCCAGTGGTTTTAACTTATTTTCCTTTTTCAACAACATTATGCATTCAACTCCTTAACGATTTCCTTAAAGCGTTTACCCCGCTCTTCATAGCTTTTAAAACAGTCCCAGCTTGCGCACGCCGGCGATAGCAGCACGTTGTAGCCTTCTTTCGCCAGCCCTGCCGCCAGCCTTACAGCTTCATCAAAATCCTTTTCTATATGATAGTTTTTATAACCGTGCCTTTTTGCACAATCTTTAATTTTTTCTCTTGTCTCTCCCGTTATTACCACATCTTTTATAACATCGCCAAAGGCTGACACATAATCGTCAAATTCACTGCCCTTGTCGTAGCCTCCCGCAATTAAAACAGTCGGTCTTTCCATCGCTTTTATCGCTGTAATGGCTGCGTCTGTGTTGGTGCCTTTGCTGTCATTAATATAAGTAATGCCGTTAAAAGTTCCAACAGGCTCTAATCTATGCTCCACACCTTTAAAACTCATAAGAGTATCTCTTATGACTTTGGCATCCACTCCCATAATATATGTCATGCAAACGGCGCTTAATACATTTTCTAAATTATGATTGCCCATTAAACATATATCACAGATGTCAATTATATATTCCTCTTTGCCGTTATGTGCAAAATATACCTTGCCATCTTTAACGTATGCTCCGCTTTTAGTCTCTCTTTGGCGGGTAAACCACAACAAATCGCCTTTAACCCTGCCCTCATAAGAAGAAACCTTTTCGTCATCCATATTGAGAACGCTGTGGCTGTCCTTTTCCATCATATCCAGCATCATAGCTTTTGACTCAGCATACCGCTCCATTGTCCCGTATTTATCAAGATGGTCAGGGGTTAAATTTAAAAACGCAAACACCTTTGGAGCAAACTTCCTGCAGTTTAAAATCTGGAAAGAAGAAAGCTCGCAAACGGCAATATCCCCTTCTTTCATTTCATCTGCCTTTTCAGTTATTGCAGTTCCAATATTGCCTACCACATGAGTTTTTCTGCCGGAGTTTTTAAATATCTCCCCGACAAGAGTAGTTGTAGTGGTCTTTCCGTTTGTGCCGGTAATTGCCACAATGTCACATGGAATAAACCAGTATGCAAGCTCCGTTTCACTTACAAGCTCAATTCCTTTGCTCTGAGCTTCTTTTACCCATGGGCTGTTAAAATCCACACCTGGACTAATAACAATAAGGTCTATGCCTTTAAAGCACTTTTCCGGAGAAACCCCAAGAATCGCCTTATTATAAACCCCTTTAAGGCTTTCTAATACATCTGATAACTGCTCCTCATTTTTTAAATCGTTAACCGTTACCACAGCGCCTTTTTTATGCAAAAATCTGGCAGCCGAAATACCGCTTATTCCAAGCCCAACTACCAGCACATTTTTTCCTTTTAAATTCATATTTATCCTCTTTCTTTAAAGTGTAAGAGACAACAGCCCTATAAGACAAAATACCACCGTTGCCGCCACATACATGAGTACAACTCTTGTCTCTTTCATTCCGCAAAGCTCAAAATGATGGTGAAGAGGAGCCATTTTAAGAACTCTTCTTCCGTTTCTAAGCTTATAAGAAAGCACCTGCATAATTACAGACACAACGCTGGCAACAAAGCATCCGCCTATAATTGGAATGAGCAGTGTCGTATTGCTCATAAGCGCCATATAGCTTATTGCACCGCCAAGGGCCAGGGAGCCTGTATCACCCATAAATACTTTTGCAGGAAACACGTTATATCTAAGGAAGCCTAAAAGGCATCCGCAAAAGCCGCTTGCAAAAATCATCATTCCATTTGCATTTTGCAGTGGAATTATTCCGCTTGAGCTTAAATGATAGAATATAATTGCATATGTTGCACATATAATGAAGCTAACTCCGGTAGCAAGACCATCCAGTCCGTCCGTTAAATTTACGCCGTTTACCACGCTGAGCACAAAAAAAACAACAAAGGGAACAAACATCCACCCAAGCTCAAAATAAACTCCCGTAAAAGGTATCCACACGCTGGTTCTCATGTTTCTTGAAACATAGAAAGCAAGCATAACCGCAAATATAACCTGAAAGCCCAGCTTTTCAATTGCCCGAAGTCCAAGGGACCTTTTCTTTGCCACCTTTATATAATCATCAACAAAGCCCACAAGCCCAAAGCTAAGGGTGAACAGCAGCCCGACAAGCACCACAATGCTGTCCATACCCAGCAGCAGCCAAACTGCTATCATAGCAAGCATAAATATTATTCCTCCCATTGTGGGAGTGCCCGTTTTACTTAAATGAGACTTTGGCCCGTCGTCTCTAACAT
>CAJUEF010000003.1:28111-38155 GCA_910585035.1 uncultured Christensenellaceae bacterium
TTTTGTCCATATTTTAATCTTTTAAGACCGGGTATTATAAAAATACCCAGTAAAATGCTAACTATGAAGCCAACCACCGCTGAACTTATCATCTTTGTTATCATATGTTCTCCTAACCCATCCAAATCTTTTTATCCTTAGCTCATATTTACACTGATAAAATACCGGCATAAAATATGAATGTTTAATCTATAATAAAAAATATTTTAAATAAACTCTTTTACAATTTCTTTTTCATTAAAGTCATACCTAACACCTTTTATCTCCTGATATGTCTCATGTCCTTTTCCTGCCAGTATGATAATATCACCATTTTTTGCATTTTCAATAGAATATTTAATTGCTTCTTTCCTATTTTCTATGATAATGTATAGACAATCTGTCTTTTTAAGGCCTTCCTCCACCTGCTCAATAATGCTCATTGGGTCTTCAAACCTTGGATTGTCGCTGGTGAGAATTACAAAGTCACTGTGATTTCCTGCAATTTCGCCCATTATAGGACGCTTAATAGGGTCTCTGTCTCCTCCGCAACCAAAAAGGCAAACCACCCTTCCCATTCCTTTAAAAGTACTTAGAATATTAATTAAGCCATCGGGAGTGTGAGCATAATCAAGTATAATTGTGTATGGCTTATCCTTTAATACCTGGCATCTGCCGTCAATACCTTTTGTCTTTTGCAAACTATTTTTTATTGCTTCTTTTGAATATCCAAGAAGATCGCAGATAACAGCTGCACACATTGCGTTATATATACTAAATTTCCCTGGAATATTAAATATAATATCCATATTTTCTGATAATAATTTTAATTTAAATTCGTTATTAAAGGCATTATGTTTTATATCATATGCATAAACGTCATTAAAGCTTTCAAGACCATAGGTCACTATTTTGCCTGTGGCATTTTTAGAAACTGCATTACTCCACTTATCATCACCATTTATTACGCTCACCTTGGAATTTTCAAATAAAATTCCTTTAGCCCTTGCATATTCCTCCATGGTTTTGTGAAAATCCAAATGATCCTGAGTTAAATTGGTAAACACACCAATATCAAAGTTAATGCCATATACACGCTTTAAATAAAGGGAATGACTGGACACCTCCATAAACACCACATCCACTCCCTTTTTGTACATTTTATCAAGAAGCCTAAACAGCTCAACAGATTCGGGAGTGGTATTTTTGGTTTTAATTTCTTCGTCAATTATATAATTGCATATGGTGCCTATAATGCCAACCTTTTTACCTATCGCCTTCGCAACATCTCCGCATAAATATGTAGTAGTGGTCTTGCCGTTTGTGCCGGTAATACCAACCATAGTCATTTTTTCCTGAGGATTTTCAAAAAAGTTGCTGCTAAAAACAGCCATAGCTTCCCTGTCATCTTCAACAAGTATCTGAGGTATATCAATATCAAGCAATCTTGTAACAACTATAGCGGCAGCGCCGTTTTCTGCAGCTGCTTTCGCATAATCGTGTCCATCAGCCTTGTAGCCTGAAATGCAGAAAAACAAACTTCCGTCAGTTACGTTTCTGGAATCACAGGTAACATCTGTAATTTCCAAAGATAAGTCACCATTATAACTGCACTTGTAATCACATATTACATCTTTAATCTGCATTTAACTGCTCCTTTGCTTTATTATTCCTCTCCTGCGCTATATGTGCTTGAATTTTCACAATATAACATAATGGTGCTGTTTTGGAACACCTTAGCGCCCTTTGCAGGAAACTGATTTTCTATCCTTCCTGTGCCGATAACCTGATATTTTAAACCAGCCTTGCCAAGCTCGCTTTTAGCCTCGCTGTCGCTCATACCTGTCAAATCAGGCACCTCAACTTTTTGAACGTTTTCCTCGCCCTCTGTAAACATTGTAGGAACGTTTAAATATTTAAGAGTATCTTCCATAACAATTTTTGCAACCGGCGCAGCAATTGTACTTCCGTATACCTGTGAAACTGCCTGGGGCTCATCTACCATAATAAGGCAAACAATTTGTGGGTCATCTGCAGGAGCAACACCAACAAAGGATGTTATATATTTGCCTTCTGCAATTCTTCCATCCTCATATTTTTGCGCCGTAGCTGTCTTACCGCCTACTCTGTATCCGGGTATATACGCATTATTGTTTGGCTGAATGGCGTTCTTCATCATCGCCATCATTCTTCTTGACGTAGATTCTGAAACTGTTGTTCTGATTAGCTCACTGGAATTCTCTTCAACCTTTTCGCCATTTTCATTTAGTATTTCCTTAACGTAATAAGGCTTATACAAATTACCGCCATTTACTATTGAATTAAAAGCAGTCACAAACTGTATTGGAGTAACGGCAACTGACTGACCAAAAGCTATACGCGCCAGATCAGCCTCTCTCACCTGGTTTAACTGCAAAAAAATCGCTGTGCTTTCCCCCGGAAAATTAATACCCGTCTTTGAAGTAAATCCGAATTTTTCATAGTAAGAATAAAGTTTTTCTTTTCCGAGGTTAAGACCTATTTCCATAAATGCAGGGTTACAGCTGTGCGCCAGGGCTTCCGGAAGAGTTTGAGTTCCGTGTCCGCCTTTTTTATGGCATTTAATGGATTCCCCTGCAACAACCTTGCTTCCCGTGCATGTAAACGTGTTGCTTTCATTTACAGTGTTTTCCTCCAAAGCTGCGCTTAAAGTAATACTTTTCATAATTGAGCCAAGCTCATATGTATCCGTTATAATCTTATTTCTGGAAAGCTTTGAAAGCACTTCGCTGTTATCCCTTGGAACGTTATTCAAGTCATAGCTTGGTTTTGTTGACATGGCAAGTATCTCGCCGGTTCTAGGGTTCATGACTATTCCCGAAGCGCTGGATGCTTTGTTGGCAGTAACAGCGTCAACAAGTGCATTTTCCAAAAAGCTTTGAATAGCGTAATCTATGGTAAGAGCCACATCATAGCCTTCTACAGGCGGAACAACCTCCTCCTGAGCAAAAGGCAGTTTTCTGCCATCCTTATCTGTCTCTGTGGTTATTTTACCCTTTTCACCTGCCAAATATTTATTGTATATGCTTTCAACTCCAGAAAGCCCTTCGCCATCTATTGAAGTAAAACCAAGGGTTTGAGTTAAAAAATCGCCAAAAACATAGTATCTTTTGGCATCTACTGTAAAGGCAACTCCCTGTAATGATAGATTGTTAATTGCATCATACTGTTCTTTTGAAATCTGTCTTTTCAGCCAAACCTCACTTTTGTTAGCTGTTGCCTTTTCATAGACCTCCTGTCTGTCCATCTCTAATATTTGTGACAGCCTATCAGCCACTTCATCTGCATTATTAGCTTTTTTAATTTGCTGCGGACGAAGCAAAACCGTGTCTGCCGTTACTGTTTTCGCCAGCTCATTTCCGTTTCTGTCTGTAATGCTGCCTCTTGTTGGGGCAACCTCCAAATCTCTTACCCATTGGTCAAGCGCCTTTTTCTGAAGCTCAGGTCCCTGAATAAATTGAACTACAAATATACGTATGGTGATTATAAGAAAAACGGCAATAATAAATATAAAAATTGCCATTGTTCTTCTCTTTGTTTCCATTGCATTAACGCTCAAAAAAATCTCTCCTATTAGCCCCGCTAGTCAATTACCTGGCTCAATATACTTTTTTTGTTCTGCTTAATATTCGCATTATTTTTAGAAACCAAATCACTGTAGGGCACTAGATTTATATACACCATCTGGTCACTGCTTGGGAATGACATTCCAAGAGCCATAGCCTTTTCCTGAATGGTATCAAGCTGCATACTGCCTGCTAAAATAGATTCTAAATCCGTGTTTTTAACCTGCTGCTCTTTAACTGTTTTCTTTGCTTCCTCAAGACCAATATTAGCGATGGAAACAGCAGCAAAGCGCGCCACCATTAAAAGGGCAAGAGCCGTTACCAAAAGCACTCTTGAAATTATCTTTATTTTTATAGGCAGCGGAACCTCTTTAGTTCCCTCTAATTTTTTCTTCTTAACCGGCGTTTGTTTTTGAGTTTTCTGCTGCGGCTCATATTCCGGTTCGTATTCTACCTGTGGTTTCATAGCAGTATTGCCCAGCTGTCTATACTCTAACATATTATCCGCCTCCTGTTTTAATTACTTATTTTTTCAAATACTCTAAGTTTCGCACTTCTGCTTCGTGGATTTTCGTTTATTTCAATGTTTCCTGGAATTATTGGTTTTCGGGTAACAACCTTTCCCATGGGCGTTTTTCCGCATACGCACATAGGAGCCTTTGGAGGACACTCACATGGATTTTCCATTTTTTTAAAAGTCTGTTTAACTATTCTGTCCTCCAGTGAATGAAAGGTTATAACGCAAATTCTACCCCCGTTTTTCAACACATCCAGCATACTCCAAAGAGCCTTGTCAAGTCTGTCAAGCTCTCCGTTTACTTCAATTCTGACAGCTTGAAACACCCTTGTTGCAAAGTGTATTCCCTGCTGTTTTCTAAAGCCTGCCGGCACTGCCTTTTTTATTATATCTACCAGCTCAAAGGTGGTATCAATGGTCTTTTCTTTCCTTGCTTCAACAATGAATTCTGCAATTCGTTTAGACCACTTTTCTTCACCGTATTTATAAAATATATCTGTAAGTTTTTCTTTTGAATAACTGTTAATTACATCTTTTGCGCAAAAGTCTTTGCTTTTGTCCATACGCATGTCCAGTTTGCCGTCATGCATAAAGGAAAATCCTCTTTCGCCATTATCAAGCTGATAACTGCTCACTCCAAGATCAAGAAGTATTCCGCTAACTCGCCCTGTGTATTCCATTGGAATGATTGACGACATATCCATAAAATCTCCCTGCACAGTAATTAGCCTGTCGCCATATTCCTTTAGCTTTAAAGATGCAAAATCAAGAGCTTCTTCATCCTTGTCAATTCCAATTACTATACCCTTTGGCGAGCTTTTTTCCAGTATTATTCCCGTATGTCCGCCTCCTCCAAGAGTGCCGTCAACATATATTCCGCCATTTTCCGGCCTTAACATGTCCATGCATTCCTGAGGCATAACTGATATATGCTTAAATTCCCCCATAGCTTAAATACCCAGCTCTGCAAGAGCCGCAAGGGTTTGTTCATCAAATTCTTCGTCACCGGTGTTAGAATATTTCTCCCATTCCTGTTTGCTCCAAATTTCCACCCTTGTTGACATACCGATTATTTTTACATCATCAGTAATTTTTGCGTGCTCTTTTAATTCAGAAGAAAGTAAAATTCTTCCCTGCTTATCCGGTTCTCTTTCTATAGCGCTCGCATATAATCTTCTCATTATCTTCTGTGCCTGCTGATTTGTTACGGGAAGTGAGGTAAACTTTTGTGAAAACACGTTCCACTGCTCAGTGCTAAAAGCATATATGCACTTGTCAATGCCGTTTACGAGTACAATCTCACTACCAAGTTCATCTCTAAACTTAGCCGGCATAAACACTCTGCCCTTTGCATCAAGGGAATGTTCATATGATCCAATTAGCACCTTTCTCACCTCTTGAAATTATTATACACCACATTACACCACTTTGCACCACTTTTTATTAGTTTTTATAGTTTTTTTTATGCTTTTACTCCATTTGCATAAAAAAATAGTGGTAAGCCAATAGCTTACCACTATATATAGACTATTTTATTTTCTTTAACTTAAAATTCAGATAATCACAAGACACGCACGAAAAATCTATACCGAATATGTTTCCCTCTTTTAAATTCCAAAGTCCCGTTCCGTGAATATGTCCAAAAAGAACTCTTTTTATATCATATTCCATTAACACATTTATAAACTCGTTAAATTCACATTTATCATTGTAAGGAGGATAATGCATAATAACAATTATTTCCTTGTCCTCTTTAACGCTGCTAATAGAAAGCCTTAATCTTTCCACTTCTCTTAAATATATCTTCCTATCCTGCTCTAAAAACTCACTGCTCCCGGGAACGCTCCACCCTCTGGTACCGCATATTATTTCATCACCAATATCAATACAATTATTCTGAAGCAGCTTAATACTACTGGGTAAAACAGCATTTATTTTATTTAATGATTGCCACCAATAATCATGGTTTCCCTTAAGCAATATCTTTTTTCCGGGCAGCAGTCCAATTTCATTAAGGTCCGGTATAACTTCTTCCAAATACATCGCCCAACTAATATCTCCAGGAATTAGTACAGTATCGCCTTCTTCCACAACAGACAGCCAGCTCTCCTGAATTTTATTCCAATGACCGACCCAGTTTTCACCAAACATATCCATTGTTTTATTTTGAGAGCCTGAAAGATGCAAGTCACCAACAGCATATACGCTCATTAACTTTACCTATTCCTCTTCAAATTCATCTTGTTCATCATATTCTTCCATATCGTCATTTATAGTTTCCAGGTCGCAATCAGGAATATCCGTGTCAATAAGGTCGCTGTAGCCATCTATAGACACCTCGAATTCCTCCCGTTTTTGCATTTCATCTTCTCTGTTTTTTTTATTCAAACAATTTTCACACAGGTTTTCACCATCTACAACATTTGGTGAACCGCAAAGTATACACACGTCAAAGTCGCTTGTATCTTCCTTGCCCATCATCTCCTTTGTACATATTGGGCAATACTGTTCATCATCTTTTTTGTAATTCAATTCACACCTAGGACATTTATTCATAACGATCCCTCCGCAAAAATTATGTTAAAATCAAATCCCTTATAATTCCCACAATTTCATCCCGTCCATAGTTAGAACAAGAGTCAATAGGCAGTGCTTTTCCTTCATAACCAAGAGCTTTCCCAATTTCATTGCATGTAGGCACCCGCCTAGTCTTTGCAAGTTTCTCCGCCTTTGTGCATATAAGTATAGGTTGTTTTTCAAAATGGAGTATCCAACTTAGCATGTCTTTATCATCCTGAGTTGGCTTATGCCTTATATCCACCAGCAACACAATATATAATAACCTGGAACTATCTCTAAGATACCCTTCTATCATAGATGACCATTCAAGCAACTCTTTTTTTGAACGCTTAGCATAACCATATCCGGGTAAATCCACAAGAAAAAAGCTGTCTTCTATCATAAAAAAGTTAATAAGCCTTGTCTTTCCCGGCGTTTGCCCAACCTTGCACAACTTGCTGTTATTGGTTATACAATTTATAAATGATGATTTACCAACGTTTGATTTGCCAACCACAGCAATCTGTGGCAGTTCATCTATAGCCATTTCATTATATCCAGACATGCTTGTAATAAATTTTGCCTTATTTAAATACAATCTTACAGTCCCTCCATGTTTTGTAAAACTATTCTACTAAATACTGCCGGGTTTTGCAATATGTCTTTTGCTTTTCTTTTTGAAAAAACAAATTAAGCATTATATAAATACCGGCATAAAAGTTATCATGTTTATTCAAAACAGTGCTAACATTTATTTTTTGCTTAAAAAATCGATTAAAACATATTTTTTGTTATAATATTAAAAGCCTCGCTTTAAAGCGGGGCTTTTGCCATATCACATAAATTCTTGTTTTCCAAGAAAAAGAAAATTCTAAGCTGTTTCTCCAGGAAGCTCTGTTGGTTTTAATTTAAGAGTATAAATAGGTTGTGCTCCGTTTTTCACTACCTCTCCGGTAATGGTGCAAACGTCAATATCCTCTCTAGAAGGTATTTCATACATTATATGAAGCATAATACCCTCTACAATAGAACGCAGACCTCTGGCGCCTATTTTTCTTTCAATAGCCTTTTTAGCTATTTCCTCAATAGCTTCCTTGTCAAACACCAGTTTTACTCCATCCATCTCTATAAGGCGGGTGTACTGCTTAACAAGGGAATTTTTAGGCTCAGTAAGGATTCTTTCAAGATCTGACTGTTCCAACTGATGCAAAGTAGTAATAACGGGCAGGCGGCCTACAAATTCAGGAATAAGTCCAAATTTAATAAAGTCAATCGGTAAAATAGATTTAAAGATTTCACCAAGATTTTTTTTGCTTCTTGCACGAACGTCGGTTCCAAATCCCATCATATTCTTGCCTGTACGCTTTTCAATAATATTTTCAATACCTTCAAAAGCGCCGCCGCATATAAACAAAATATTTGTAGTATCAATGTGTATAAGCTCCTGCTGAGGATGCTTACGCCCACCCTGTGGAGGCACGCTTGCAACAGTGCCCTCAATTATTTTAAGCAGCGCCTGCTGAACGCCTTCACCTGATACGTCCCTGGTAATAGAAACATTTTCGCTTTTTCTGGCAATCTTATCTATTTCGTCAATATAAATAATGCCCTTTTCCGCTCTTTCAATATCATGGTCAGCAGCCTGAATAAGCTTTAACAAAACATTTTCAACATCTTCACCCACATATCCTGCTTCCGTAAGAGCAGTAGCATCAGCAATGGCAAAAGGAACATTCATAATCTTTGCCATTATCTGTACAATATGAGTTTTTCCGCAGCCTGTAGGTCCCAGCATTAAAACGTTGCTTTTCTGCAATTCCACATCACTGCTGTTATCTGTGCAAGATATTCTTTTATAATGATTATACACAGCAACAGCAAGAGCTTTTTTCGCATCCTCCTGACCAACCACGTATTCATTTAAAAATTCCACGATTTCATTTGGCTTTGGCAAACTGTCAAACTCGATATTGCTGTCCTCATAATCCGTATCGTCAATTATATCCTGACACAGTTCAATGCACTCGTCACAAATATAAACATCAGGACCGGCAACAAGCCTTTTAACCTGCTCCTGGGTCTTTCCGCAAAACGAGCACTTTATGCCTTCGTTGTTTTCTTCTCTATTCATGTTTCACCTAACTTTCAAAGCCTATAATTTCATCAATAATTCCATATTTAAGCGCTTCCTCTGCGCTCATATAATAATCCCTTTCCACATCCTGAGCAATTTTATCAAGGGACTGACCGGTTCTCTCGGCAAGAATACGGTTCATCTTTTCCTTTGTTTTAATAATGTGTTCAGCATGAATGGCAATATCCGTTGCCTGTCCCTGTGCCCCGCCAAGAGGCTGGTGAATCATAACCTCACTGTTTGGCAGCGCCTTTCTCTTGCCTTTCTCTCCTGCTGTTAAAAGTATCGAACCCATAGACGCAGCCATTCCTACACAAATAGTGCTTACATCCGGTTTAATATACTGCATTGTATCATATATTGCCATTCCGGCAACAATTGAACCACCTGGGCTGTTAATATAAAGGAATATATCCTTCTCTGGGTCATCAGCTTCCAAAAACAAAAGCTGGGCTACTATTACATTTGCCATTTGGTCATTAACTTCTCCGCCCAGAAAAACTATCCTGTCCTTTAACAATCGGGAATAAATATCGTAAGACCTTTCGCCCCTGTTTGTTTGTTCAATGACCATTGGAATTAAACTCATATCTATCTCCTTTTTTATACCGTTATATTAACTGCGTCAAATAAAACCTGTTTAGCCTTTTAATCTTCCTTTTTTGTTGTTTTCTTTTTAGCTGCGGGCTTTTCTTCATCTGTCTTTTTCGCAGTCTTTTTTGCTGCAGTTTTTTTAGCTGTGGATTTACTTTCAACTTCATGATCTTGATCTTCAGTCTCATCTTTTTTCTTTGCAGCTTTTTTAATTTTACCATTGTCAATAATAAGGTCTATGGTTGCCTGCCATTTTAAATGATTGCGAATACTGTCCTGATTTGCCTGTCCAAGCATGTTTTTGTATTCTTCAATATCTTTTCCGGCTTCCTCTGCCTTTTCTTTAAAATATTCTTCAAGCTTTTCATCTGTTATCTCAACATCTTCCAGCTTTTGAATTTCTTCCATAGTAAGCCTTGCTTTAACGAATCTTTCTGCATCAGGTCTGTAATCCTCCATAATGGATTCCACACTCTTTCCTGTTGCTTTAAGATATGTGCCCATGTCAATACCCTGATATCTAAGTCTGTATTCCAAATCACGAAGAAGCATTCCAATTTCGTTATCAACCATAACCTTTGGAATGTCAACTTCCACATTCTCCATCACAGCATCAAGAGCGTTGTTGGAAAGCGCTTCGCTTTCTGCTTTTGCAG
>CAJUEF010000003.1:38165-56696 GCA_910585035.1 uncultured Christensenellaceae bacterium
CATTCTTTTCAAGTCTTGCCCTAATATCAGCTTTGTATTCATCAACTGTGTCAAATTCGCTGACATCCTTAACAAACTCGTCATCAAACTTAGGCAGCTTCTTTTCTTTTATCTCGTTAATTTTAACGGAAAATACAGCTTCTTTTCCTGCAAGCTCTACTGCATGATATTCCTTTGGAAAAGTCACTGTAATATCTTTTTCCTCGCCGGCAGCCATGCCAACAATCTGCTCTTCAAAGCCCGGAATAAAAGTTCCTGACCCTATAACAAGCTGCTGACCCTGAGCAGTTCCGCCATCAAAGGCTACATCGTCTATCTTTCCGCTGTAATCCAGATTAACCCGATCGCCGTCCTTAACCTTTCTTTTAACCTCAACATATCTTGCAGCATTTTCTCTTGCCTTTTCTATCTCAGCCTTAACATCCTTTTCAAGAACTTTTATTTCCGGCTTTTCAATGGTAACTCCCTTGTATTTGCCAAGCTTAACCTCAGGGCGAACAGTTACCTCAGCAACAACGATAAGGTTTTTATCGGAACCCGCCTGTTCAACCTTAACGGCAGGACGTTCAACAGGCTCTAAATTATTTTCTTCAACCGCCTTTTTATACTCTTCAGGAAATACAGCGTCCACAGCATCCTCATAAAAAATCTGCTCGCCGTAATAATTCTCTATAATCTTTTTAGGTGCCTTGCCCTTTCTAAAGCCTGGAAGATTAAACTTTCCTCTTTGCTTAAGATATGCCTTATACATACCGTCATTAAAAGCCTCCTTGGAAATCTCCAGCCTTATTTTTACAACACTGTTTTCTCCTTTTTCAACACCTAATACCATTATCGGTTTCCCCCTTAAACATGAATTTTCTATATGTACACTATACCATTTAGAATATCATAAAAATCTCTTTAATGCAACAACCAAACAATTTTTATAATCTTTAAAACAAATATAAAAAACGTTTGCAGCTTAAAGGCTACAAACGTTTTTAAACTTGTGAAGCTCACCTATTTTATTGTACTCACCTTATCAAAAGATATCATTCTGCTAATAGCTTCATTTATAAACATTTTAGTGGTTTGAGCGCATCCATTTGCAAAGTCATGCCCCCCACCTCTTTTTATAATTGTATTGTACTCAATACTTACAGCCTTTTGCAAAGCAATGTTTATGCCTCTCTTAAATGCCTCTTCACTGCTGGTATCAATATTTGCAAATATATTAAACATTTGCTCTTTATAGGTTCCCTTAAATGCAGCATTTGGATGTATTTCTTCCGTCCCTTTTTGAACGCCCAAAGTGCTTAACCACTTTTCATGATTTTCAATTTGAACATTTACAAATTCACTATACGTGGATTTTGCAAGATTAGCAGCACTGTTCCCTAAATTTTTATTTGCATATGTTGCTAAATATGACATACCTAACCCCATTGCCGCATATCTGTAGTTGTTATTAGTAAATATAGGGAAAGAATTTTGGCTTCCATTAACCATTTGAATCGCAGCTTTAAAGCCATCACTTATGTCAAGTATTTCCGCCAGCGTAACATCATAACCTTTTACAGTTATTTTATTCTCCAAAGCTTTTATGCTGTCTCCTTTACCATTTGCGATATTTTCTGCCAGCTCATTAAATGCCTGGGTTACCTGAGCAGTCAGCAGTTTTATAGCCTCCTTGTCGTCCTGGGTATAATATTCTTTTTTATACTCTGCATACATATGAAAATCTTTTGGAGTATTTATCTGATACCAGTCGTTGTCATTCAAACTGTTTACTTTCCCATTGGTAACTGTTGAATTGGTATTAATTGTACCAAACACATTAAATGCATTTTGTGATTCTTTTAGCTCATAAGGCCATTTAATGGTTCCATCTCCGTTTGACCGTGGATAGTCAAGGGAAATATGCAGTTTAAATTCATCTGTTTCGCTGCTTCCTGTTTTAGAATAAACACCAAGGGCATAGCTTTTTTGTTCACCGGATACGTTAACATATCCCAGTGACTCTTCAAGAGTTTTTGAAACGCCTCCTGGATATGTATTAAAATATGTTTTATAAGCTGAAATTGCTAAAGCATTTCCAGTAACATTTCCCGCTTCTGCGTCATATTCAAACAAATACAAATCATAATCCAAATTTGGATTATTAGGGCATTCCATCATTGCTTGAACAATCTGTCCATTAGCCAGGCTTATAGGATAAACCCACGCAAACTTGCCCTCAGCTTTTATTGTTCCTGTAAAAGAAAATTCACTTGCCCTAGCATTCATATTTATAATTGAAGGCGATGAACTAATATTTTTATCTTTAACATCAACAGAGCTTTTTGCTTTTAAACCTAC
The DNA here is from genome assembly GCA_910585035.1 of uncultured Christensenellaceae bacterium. Lineage (GTDB taxonomy): Bacteria > Bacillota > Clostridia > Christensenellales > MGBC116941 > MGBC116941. Next base: position 40,506 of record CAJUEF010000003.1, read on the forward strand.
ACCGTCATTTTTCATATTTGATACATTATAATTTTGTGAATTTGGTCTTGAAACAGTTATTGGATCATCAGAATCAACAGTTTGAACACTTTTATTTTCAGCAAACGCAATGCTAAAACTCATAGTTACAAATAAACATGCAACCATTAAAAAGAAAATATTCTCTTTTTCATCATAAAATCCTCCTAAAATTAGTCTTTCGTATCTTAATGACTTTCACAAAAAACTAAATCCCCATATAAGCGCTAAAACAGCATGAGGATTTTCCCTAAACCCTCATAGGTATCAGCGTCCCTCCTTTTATTTTCCCATAGGTTTAATCCACCTAATACCCTTATTATTTTCTATCGAAAACTTTTCACAAAAATCTAGCATTTTACCTAAAAATAACCGGATAAGCAAAACTTATCCGGCCTTTTTATCTTTTCTTCATTTTTTGTTTAGCCCTGTCCTTATGCTTGGCTTTTGCTTTCTCCCGAATATATTCCTTATCAGGACGCACAAGACAGTGCCCATCATAACCAATAAGGTCAGTACGTTTACAAAGAGTTAGAGCCTTTATAACAAGCTTTTTATTTTGCGGCAAAAAAAACTGCATAAGCGCCCGCTGCATTGCCTTATCCTCTTTATCCCTAGCTACATAGGTCTTTTCTCCCGTAATTGGATTAACCCCAGTATAATAAATACAGGTGGAAAGAGTGCCCGGAGTTGGATAAAAGTCCTGCACCTGCTGGGGCTTTATGCCCTTTTCTTTTAAATAAACAGCAAGCTCCACCGCATCCCTTAAAGTACATCCCGGGTGACTGGACATAAAATAAGGCACCATATATTGATTTTTACCCATACGCTTGTTGCTTTCTTCATATTCCCTGCAAAAAACCGTAAATTGCCTATGAGGCGGTTTACCCATAGCACAAAGCACATTATCGCTTACATGCTCAGGTGCTATTTTCAGCTGACCGCTGATATTATTTTTAACCAGCCTGTCAAGTACGGTTTTATCTTTGTCCAAAAGCAAGTAATCAAACCGAAGTCCACTGCGCACAAAAGCCTTTTTCACACCCTTAACACTTTCCACCCCCTCAAGCACACGCATCCACTTGGAATGGTCTGCTTTAAGACTTTTACAAGGCTCGGGAAACATGCACTGCCGGTGCTTGCACACATCCCCAAATTCCTGACGCTTACATGCAGGCTTGTGAAAGTTTGCAGTAGGTCCGCCAACATCATGAATATATCCTTTAAAATCAGGACTTTTGGCAATTTGCTCCGCTTCCCCGACTATACTCTCATAGCTGCGGCTTTGTATTATCCTGCCCTGATGAAATACCAACGCACAAAAAGCGCATCCCCCATAGCAGCCCCTGTGGGCGGTTATGCTAAACTCAACCTCTTTAATTGCAGGCACTCCGTCTTTATACATAGGATGAGGCTTTCTCATATAAGGCAGGCTGTATATTTCATCCATCTCCTGCTCGCTAAGCGGCTTTTGCGGCGGCATCTGCACCACATAGCCAATGCCGTGGGGCTGCACCATTACAGGGGATTTTGGTGAATTTTGCTGTTCATACTGCATTTTAAACGCAATGTTATACTGACTTTTATATTCTTTTGTCATTTCGTATGACGGGAGTATTTCACATTCTGCTACCGAAGAAAGATCCTCTGTATAATAACAGCAGCCGTCTGTAAAGGAATTTATTCCATTTTCCAAATTATCGGCAATTTGCACCGCCGCCCGCTCACCCATACCGTAAATAACAACATCTGCTCCGCTTTCATATATAATAGAAGGCTTCACTTCGTTATCCCAGTAATCATAATGAGCAAAGCGGCGTAAGCTTGCTTCTATCCCACCCATTATTACCGGCACATCAGCATAAAGCCTCTTTAATATTCTAGTATAAACTATTCCCGGTCTGTCAGGTCTTAGTCCGCTTTTTCCTCCCGGAGAATATAAATCCTCTTTACGTCTGTGTAAAGACACGCTGTAATGATTAACCATGCTGTCTATATTGCCGGTAGATACCAAAAAACCAAGACGCGGCTTGCCAAATCTCATAAAATCTTCATCACTCTTTATATTAGGCTGGGGAATTATTGCAACAGAATATCCTTTACTTTCCAGCACCCTTGCTATTACTGCATGTCCAAAGCTGGGATGGTCAACATAAGCGTCGGCGCTTATCATAATAAAGTCCGGCTGACCCTTTATTTCTGATTTAGTTACAGGTAAAAATCCCATATATCCTCCTTCTTACTTTTCTTTTAAGAAAAAGAAAAGTAACAAAAGAAAACTTATTTGCATTTCATAAATATTATTCTTTATTGAAATTACTTGCAGCTATATTAAATACATAAATTCTAATCTATTTTATTTTTTTCTAAAAAAAGAAAAGCAGCACAAAAAGCTTATTTACTTTTTATAAGCAAATGTTTATTATAAAACTCACTTTATACTAAAGTTTCTTTGGCTTTACCTTTCTTTTCTTAAACAAAAGTAAAAAAGAAAAGCAGCGCAAGAAAGCTTATTTATTTTTTATACATAAATATTTATTGTAAAACTCACTTTATACTAAAGTTTCTTTGACTTTACCTTTCTTTTCTTAAACAAAAGTAAAAAAGAAAAGCAGCACAAGAAAGCTTATTTATTTTTTATACATAAATATTTATTGTAAAACTCACTTTATACTAAAGTTTCTTTGGCTTTACCTTTCTTTTCTTAAAGAAAGGTAAAAAGTAATAAGAAAAAATCGCCGCGAACATAAGTCCGCGGCGACTATGTGAGCTAGATCTGTAAGCCGAGTTCTGTTAAAAGTGACCATCTATCTAGGACTGCTGTTACCAGCAGCCTCAAGCGATTCCAGAAAGCGTGGCGGGCAACCATTAAATGCTTTCATATCAATCTTGCTCCAAGTGGGGTTTACATAATGGATAGGTTACCATATCCACTGGTGAGCTCTTACCTCGCCTTTCCACCCTTACAGTAAAAAATACTGCGGTATATCTCTGTTGCACTTGCCTTGAAGTCGCCTTCACCGGACGTTATCCGGCACCCTGCCCTGCGGAGCTCGGACTTTCCTCATGGGGATAACCATGCAGTCACTCAATCTACTCACATAGCTTATTCAAATAAAAGAATTCTTCCGCAATTTTCACATTCTACTATGTCTTCTTTTGTTTTTGCGTTTTCAAAAACAGATGACGGCAGCTCCATAAAACAGCCTGCGCACTGTCTGTCCTTATCGCTTACTTTAACAACAACTGGCATGCCGTTCTTTTTCTTTTCCTTGTAAACAGCATAAAGCTCTTTATCAAGATCCTTTTCCATTTTTGCCACAACAGCCTTTAACTCATCAATTTTGCCTTGAGAACCTTCTATCTCTTTCGTATGAGTTTCTTTATTTTCAATAAACTCCTGCTTCGCCTTTTGCAGCTTTACCATAAGATCATGATATTTTTTTGAACATCCTTAACTTGGTTAAGCCCATCGATAATACTGGCCTGTACTTTTTTAAGCTTAACGTTGATATTTTCAGCTTTTTTTCGCATATCCTTAACTTCTTCGCCTTCTTTTATATCAGCGCTTTCCTTAACAAGCTGAGCAACCTGGTCGCTAAGACTGTCGTATTTCCTTATAATATCCTCAATTTCATTTTTCTTTTGCTCAATATCCTTTTCATACTGCTGGGCAGTCTTTTGACCGTCAAGCAGCACATTTTTTGCACGCAGAAGTTTTTTCCTGCTTTCGGATTTTTTAATGGTATTTTCTAAATTATAAAGCTCGATGTCAATTTTTTGGAATTCATAAAGCTTCAGCAGTTTTTCCATACATAACTCCTTAATTTTTCACAATTAAAAAAATCACACATAGCTCCATGGTGATTTTTCCACTTGACTATAAATAATGTTTACACTACATTTTAACTCATTAAAACGATTTTGTAAATGGCTGGACAATATATTTTTAAATATAACCTCTGTTCCGTAATGTCCTGAGTTAATTAATGCCGTATCATTATCGGATGCAAAAACTGCTACATTATGCTTAATATCGCCGGTTATAAATGCATCCAGCTCCATCTTTACAGCAGTTTCATACATGTCTCCCCCTGCACCTGAACACACGCCAACAGTTTTTATCATTTTTTTCTCATCACCGATATATTCTAAAAAAGGCAGATTTAAAGCATCTTTTAAAAATGCACAATATTCTTTAAGAGACATAGCTTTTTCCAGCTCTCCATAGCGTCCAAAACCGTATTCTCCATAACTTCTGCTTTTAAAGGCATAGTAAACAGGACGCTCATAAGGATGAGCTGACCTCATGGCGCAGATAACCTTGCCAAGCCTGTATGTATCACAGTATACCTCCAGCTTTACTTCCTCTGCCCTTTCAGTTTTGCCCACCTGTCCCGTAAAAGGTATTGCTCCTTCCATGGGCTCAAACTCTCCGGTTCCGCTTGTTTCAAATACACAGCCTTTATAATCTCCAACTAATCCTGCGCCTGCGTCAAACATTGCGGATTTCACAACCTGTGCGTATGTACTAGGCACATATACGCTTATTTGATAGCATTCGGTTTCATCTTCCATCACTTTGGCACTCTTTATTCCTGCCAGCTCTGCAAGGTAATCGTTTAAACCGCCTTTGCACTTATCCATATTGGTATGCATTGCAATATAATTAATATCGTTTTTAATAAGCCCGCAAAGAATTCTTCCCTCAACAAAGCCCGTGTTTATGCTTTTAACGGGATGAAAAATAATCGGGTGATGGGTTATAATAGTATCAACACCCTTTTCTACAGCCTCTTTAAGAATTGCCTCAGTTAAATCCAGAGCAATAAGAATTGTCTTGACTGTGCTGTCTTCCCCTCCAACCAAAAGCCCCGGGTTATCATAACTCTCAGCAAGGGTTACTGGAGCAATATCCTCAAGTATATTCATAAGTTCTTTTATTTGCATAATTCAATCCCCCTTATATATGCGTTATACATTTTTTGAAGATTATCTCTCTTATCAAATCTCTTAGTCTTAACTCCATTATCGTATGCATTTATACTATTTTCAATGTCATTTACACGTTTGTTAAGCCACTGCATTAAAAGAGGATGTCTCTTTTCAATAAGCTTTCTGCCAACATAAATATCCACATCGTCAAAGCTTCCTTTTTCTCCGCCTTTACACACAAAAATATTATAGTATCTGCCATTTTCAAAAGCCATGTCCTCATCCACAATAATAAAACCATTTTCAAACAAGTATTTTCGCACCGTATATGTATTTTTAAGAGGACACAATACAAGCCTTTTAAGCTTCCCTGCAAAATCCTGGCTGCGCTTTATAATCCCTATAGTCTCATTGCTCCCTATACCACAGATAATGCCACAGTCAATATTTATATTTAAAACGGGTTCAAAACCATCACCCACCATCAAATGCAGTCCTTTAAGCTCCATTTCATCTTTAAGTCTTTTGCTTTTTTCCAAAGATGCTTCACTAATATCTATGCCATATACATCTTTTACCTTATCCCTTAAAAGCAACTCTGCGCCAAGCTTTCCGTGATCGCAGCCAATATCGCAAACAGTATCCCCAATAACATATTCAAACACCCGTTTAAGTCGTAAATCCAGTTTTATGGTTATTCTCCTTTCATTTTAAAAAGCCGCCTTTCGGCGGCATATCACAGCACTTTTAATTTAACAATATGTCTTAGTCCAAAAAGTCTTTAAGCTTTTTACTTCTGCTTGGATGCCTGAGCTTACGCAAAGCCTTTGCTTCTATCTGTCTTATTCTCTCTCTTGTAACATTAAACTCCTTGCCCACCTCTTCAAGGGTGCGTCCTCTGCCATCCTCAAGACCATACCTTAATAAAAGCACACGTTTTTCCCTTGGAGTAAGAGTATCCAAAACCTCCATAAGCTGTTCTTTAAGAAGCATAAACGCCGCTGCATCTGCAGGAGCAGGCGCATCGTCATCAGGAATAAAGTCGCCTAAATGGGAATCCTCTTCTTCTCCAATAGGCGTTTCCAAAGAAACAGGGTCCTGAGCAATCTTTTGAATCTCCCTAACCTTTTCCTCACTTATCTCCATAACCTTTGCAATCTCTTCCGGGCGTGGTTCCCTGCCGTATTCCTGCAAAAGCTGACGTGATACACGAATAAGCTTATTTATAGTTTCAACCATGTGAACAGGTATACGAATAGTCCTGGCTTGGTCTGCAATTGCCCTTGTAATGGCTTGTCTTATCCACCAAGTTGCATAGGTGCTGAATTTATATCCCTTTTGATAATCAAATTTTTCCACCGCTTTAATAAGGCCTAAATTACCCTCTTGAATTAAATCAAGGAAAAGCACACCTCTTCCAACGTAACGTTTCGCAATGCTTACAACAAGACGGAGATTTGCCTCGGCAAGCTGCTGCTTTGCCTCAGGATCTCCCTGTTCCATCCTTTTAGCTATCTCAACCTCCTGATCTGCAGTAAGCAAAGTAACCTTGCCTATTTCTTTAAGGTACATTCTAACTGGATCGTCAATACTTATTCCTTCGGGAACCTCAAGGTCATCCTCAATGCCCTTTGAAGATTTGACTGTGTCTAAATCGTCAATAACCTCTATTTTAGACCGTTCAAAGGTTTCATACATCTTTTCCATGTATTCCTCATCAAGATCGCTTATTTTGAAATATTCCTCGATTTGCTTTACAGTTATAATGTGTTTTTCCTTGCCAATCTCTAAAAGCTCAGTCATTCCTTCTGTAAAGGCTTTATTGTTTACCAAAACTATTCCACCCTTCAAATTTGTTTAAGCCGTTTTTGAAGCTGAGGTATCTTTTCCAAAGCCTCTATACGTTTTTCCTTTTCAAGCTCTTTATTTTTAAGCAAGCTTTCATAATAATCAAGCTCTTTCTTTAACTTTTCATTTTTAATGGCATCAATGCATCCCTTAAAAGACGTATCACAAACCTCCTCGTCAGGTATAGCAACAACCTTCATAGCCATTCTTTGCATACTTTCGCTGTCAAACATAGACATTAAGTCATGTTCAGAAATCATACCGTCCTTTATTTCCTTAAAGCATTCCTTATATGCCGGCTCGTCAAAGTCATCTTCTGCCAGCTCAAGCAATATCCTCTCCCGCCATCCGTTAAGAGCCAGCTTTATGGCAAGGGCTTCTGCCTTTGTTTTAAAGCTGTCCTTATTTGGTACCTCTGTCATTTGTGTACTATTATGGCTATTTTTTTCCATTTTATGCATTTTAACAGTTTGCCTGCTTAAAGTTTCGACAGAATAACCTGTTTTAACTTCAAGATATTTCAGTATATCCTCTTTATCCAGCTCGCTTTTTATATTTGCCGCAACCTCTAAAGCGGCAGATGCAAAATCCCTTCTTCCCGCCTCTTTGGTTAAATCATAGTTTTCCGAAAGCTTGTCTATCTCAAACTTAAATGGAAGTTCTGCATTGTCCATTAAGCCTTCAAATTTATCAGCTCCGTATTTTTTTAAGTATTCATCAGGGTCAAGACCTTCTTCAAACACAAGTATCCGAGGCATAATTCCCTCTTCCATAAGCATTTTGGAAGCTCTCACGGCCGCCTTTCTCCCTGCGCCGTCCCCATCGTAAGCGATGTATACGTCCCGGGTAAAGCGTTTTATTAATATACACTGCTCTTTTGTAAGGGAAGTGCCAAGGCTCGCTACTGCCCCTCCAATTCCAAAACTGCTGACAGTCACCACGTCCATATATCCCTCAACCAGCAAGAGCCTGTCCGCCTGTTTATTCTTTTTAGCAATATTAAGTCCGTAAAGATGACGCTTTTTATTGTATAAAGGCGAGTCGGAAGAATTTAAATATTTCGGTATTCCCTCTCCTAAAACTCTGCCTCCAAAAGCTATAACATTTCCATAAACATCCATAATGGGAAACATGAGCCTGTCAAAGAAAAAATCACGGATTCCACCGGAGGAATTTTCTTTTGCAAGACCGCTTCTAATAGTTTCTTCCTTTGTAAAGCCCAGTGACAGCAAGTATTTAAAAAGCAAATCTCCTCCGGGTGGAGCGTACCCCATACCAAAGCGTTTTACAATTCCAAAGGATATGCCTCTTTTAGTGCAGTAATCCGCCGCTTTGTTATTTCCTTTCGCCAACATGGAATAGTAAAAACCTGCCGCCGCCTTACAAATTTCATAATGGCGCTTTCTCTGCTTTTCCTTTTCCTCTTCAAACTTAGAATTGCTAATTCTTGGAACTGTCAGCCCCGCTTTATCAGCAAGGTATTCCACTGCCTCAACATAACTTAAATGCTCCATTTCTTTTACAAAGGTAATAGCGTCACCGCCTTTGGAACAACCAAAGCAATAAAAAAACTGCTTATTAACGTCAACATTAAAGGAAGCAGTTTTCTCGTTATGGAAAGGGCAGCAGCCCCAATATTTACCGCCTTTTTTCTTTAAGTCAACATAGCGGGATACCACATCCACTATGTCAGTCTTATTTAAAAGTTCCTGTCTGAACTCCTCAGGAAAACCTCTTGACATTCATTTCTCCTTAACCGGATGCCGCAAATTTGAATAACGGTTTTGACGGGCAGATTGTCATCCGTTTCAAATTTGTGTCATCTAGATAACTCTGTATATATTTCGTCAAAGTTTTTATTTTTCCTCTTTTTTTCTTAGCGGTTCTTTTAAAAAAGTTACAAATAAAAATTGAAGCGGCTTACATATTCCAAAACCTTGGAACAAATAAATCAGTATATTTTTCTATTGCATATGTATCGGTCATGCCGGAAACAAAATCACACACAACAACCTTTTCTCCCCACTTATCAATTCGTTTAATATATTCCTCCGGCATTTCATTAATATTTAATATGTAATGCTGAAAAAGAGAAGCAATTATACCTGAAGCCTTTTTTTCTTCTTTCTTGCTCTCAACCTCCTGGTCATATACCTCTCTAAACAAATAAGCTCTAAGATTATATGTAGCATGGCGCACCTGATCAGTCATTGCCACGTAAGGCTTATTATAGCTGTTTTCCACAATATCCCTTACCATCATATCTATTCTGTCGCCATGGCTTCTGCCAAGAACGCTAATACACTCCTTTGGCAAATCATCCACAGTAAAAAGCCCGGCTCTAATTGCGTCGTCCACATCGTGGTTTATATATGCAATCTTGTCTGCAAGCTGCACCACCACTCCCTCAAGAGTGGAGGGATTTCCGGCTGTTCTATGATTTACAATGCCGTCCATAACTTCGTAAGTAAGGTTAAGCCCCTCTCCGTTTTCAAGGTATTTAACTATCCTAAGGCTCTGCTTACTGTGCTCAAAGCCTCCCATTATCTCAGATAGCACCCGTTCTCCTGCGTGGCCAAAGGGCGTATGCCCAAGATCGTGCCCCAGGGCTATTGCCTCCACCAAATCTTCATTCAGCCTTAATGCCCTTGCAATAGTACGCCCTATTTGGGAAACCTCCAGCGTATGAGTCATTCGTGTTCTGTAGTGGTCTCCAAAAGGGGCCAAAAACACCTGGGTTTTATGCTTTAACCTCCTGAATGACTTGCAGTGAAGTATCCTGTCTCTGTCTCTTTGAAATTCTGTGCGGATATTGCAAGGAAGCATAGGGCGCTCTCTCCCCTTGCTATTATCACTCTTAACAGCATATTCGCTTAAAAACTCATGCTCAAATTTGCTATAATTAAACATCCGTGTTCACCTTAGCTTTCATTACTTTTCTGCCATCTATAACAACTCTTTCTCCTTCTTTTGCAGAAAGCTTTTTACCAACAAGCACAGATACCATGTCTACACTTGCATCCTTTCTGGAAATTAATACGCAAGGTACACGCAATTTATCAATAAGCTCTTTTAAATAGTCACTGAAGCAATCTTCAAAAACTATTATTCCATCACAGTTTACAACGCTTTCAATCCCTATTTTATGGTTGTTAAAAATGACCGGAATGGCAGGAATATCCTCCCTTTTTTGTCTCATGGCATATTCATCGCGAAAACACAGCACACCTTCAACTTTACCCTTTATGTAATCTTTTCCCTTACATATAACAGAATTATCAAAAAACAAATTTTATCATCTCCCGATTACTTGATTAAACCTATTTTTTTTAAAAAAGTCATCCGATTGTTATTTATAGACAGATTTACCATCATGTATTTCATCATCAGCCTTAAGCTGTAATCATCAATTTCCGGCAGCTCGTAAAGACCGCTGTTTTTTGTGCCAAGCACCCATAAAATATTATTTAAGTGCTCCTGTTTAATAGGGTTTACCCTCTCCATTTTACTGCAAGAAGAACATACTATTCCACCCTGAGCAATGGAAAATCCACCAACTTTATTTTCTTCACCACACATGCTGCACTCTGTAAGTATAGGTCTTACGCCGAATATATCACATATTTTTATACTAAAGCAAAAAAGTGCTTCCTTTGGAGAAAGAACATTTTTTTCCAAAAATGAAAGCAAATTTATTATTAAAGCAAACAAAGCGCCGTGGCTTTCCATAGGTGTTGCAATATCTGCGGCCACTTCACATGCAAAGGTAGCGGCGCCAAACTTTTCCACATCTTCGCTCAAATCATAAAAGCTGTGCTTAATATCACAGGAGTTTACAGAAAGCCTGCCCCCTGCATTGTATAATAAAAAGTCTCCATAGCAAAAAAGAGAGGACGCTCCCTGCAGCTTTGCCCCCTGTTTTTTACATCCCCTTATTGAAACATCCAGCCTGCCAAAATCTTTTGTCAGCACTGTTGCAATTTTATCGTTTTCTTTATAGTCACTGGTCCTGATAATCAGCCCCAGGGTCTTTAACTCCTTCTCCATCCCGTGCGTCCTTAAAATTCAAATAGTCGCTTACTTCTCCGCTTCTTTCAAAAATATTCCATAATTCAGAGCTATTCCTCATTTTTCTCACCTCAAATTTATTTTGCCCTTAGATGAAAAAATTAAAAGCCCAAATCCGAAATAACTGATTGTTTATTTCTCCAATCCTTAACAACCTTTACATACAGCTCCAAATATACCCTCTTGTCAAACAGCTTTTGCAAATCCATTCTGGCACTTTTACCGATTTTCTGCAGCATGCTGCCATGCTTTCCTATTATCATACCTTTATGAGAATCCCTTTCGCAGTATATTGTTGCATAAACTCCCACTTTTTCCCCTTCATCTTCAATACCCATAACGTCTATTCCAATGCCGTGAGGCAATTCGTCATAAAGGAGATTAAGCGCCTTTTCCCGGATAATTTCACCGGCAATAACTCTTTCCGGCTGGTCTGTTATCATATCGTCAGGATAATATTTGGGACCTTCCTTCATATACTGCTCAAGTACATTAACTACTCTGTCCAAATTTTTATTTTCCTTTGCGCTGATTGGAATTATCTCAATATCGCTGTCCATGGATGAAAGAGCACCAATGGCTTTTAAAACTTTTTCATCATCCGCCGTATCGCATTTATTAAGACAGGCAACAATGGGCGCTTTACCCTTTATGGATTTATAAAGCTCCATTTCCTTTTGTGAAGTGGCATAGTTAATATCCAGCATAAGCACAATGGCATCTACGTCTATTAAAGACTGTTTTACACTCTTTGCCATAACCTCACCCAGCTTATTTTTAGGGGTTTGCACTCCGGGGGTATCAATAAATACCATTTGATAACCCTCACCGTTATACACGCCTTGAATTAAGCTTCTGGTTGTTTGGGGCTTGGAGCTTATTATAGATATTTTCTGGTTTAAAACCGCATTTAAAAACGTGGATTTACCGGCGTTAGGCAAGCCCACTATTGAAACAAATCCCGACTTAAACATATGTTCTCCAATATTATTCTTCATTTGTTCTATGTATTCCTAAATCCGATAAAATGGCATTTGCCGTTTCCGTCATCACCTTTTCATCATCCGGATTTATGTGGTCATATCCAAGAAGATGCAGCATGCCGTGAGTACATAAAAAGCAAACTTCCCTCTTAAAACTGTGCCCGTATTCTTCTGCTTGTTCTTTCGCTCTTTTATAGGATATTGCAATGCTTCCAAGACAACCGCTTGAAATCCTTTCAAGTCCGCTTTCAAAATTCGGAAAAGAAAGCACGTCCGTCGTCCTGTCCACTTTTCTGTATTCTTTGTTAAGCAGTTCTATAACGTCATCATATGCAATAAGCAGTTCCACATCCATATCAGGCTTATGAAAATGCTCTAATATATATGTAACAGTAGAAAACAAATACTCCTTAACATTATCTTCTTCAGTGACTTCCCATTCATAATAAATCATTATACCTTGTTCCCTTCCATAAGTTGTGCATCTTCTTTATAAGCTATTCGTTTGTGATAAATTCCTTTAAAGCTCTCATTAAAAGCATCTATTATTTTTCCAATATCCTTAAAGCTTAAATCACATTCGTCAAGCTGACCGTCTCTTATCTTTCCATCAATAACCTTTTTAATAACATTTCTTGAGTTATCCTCGTCATATCCCACTCTCATCACCGCTTCCATAACATCTGCAAGCATGATTATTGCCGCTTCCTTTGACTGGGGCTTTGGACCTTTATATTTAAAATCATCCTCATTTATTTCATAACCTAAGTCAATAGCTTTATCATAAAAATATTTTGCATATGTTGTGCCATGATGCTGGAGTATAATTTCTTTAATTTCTTTTGGCAATTTCTCCTTTTGAGCCATTCTAAAGCCTTCAACAGTATGTCCCGTTATTATTCTGGCGCTTTCCACAGGATTCATAGTGTCATGAATATTGTCTCCATGCTGGTTTTCTTTAAAATATATAGGACGAGCAATCTTTCCTATATCGTGATAATAAGCCGCAACCCTTACAAGAAGCGCATTGGCTCCAACTGCCTTTGCGGCAGCCTCAGCAAGGTTAGCAACAAGCATGCTGTGATGATATGTACCCGGAGCTTTCTTAATAAGCTCTTTTAGCGCATGATTTTCCGTGCTGCTTAAATCCACCAGCTTTGCATCAGTTAAAACGTTAAACACCTCTTCAAAAAGAATTGTTATTCCAACGCATAATACTGTGGATATAGCCACTGTGGTAACACCTTTATAAGCGGTTTTAAACGTCATAAACGTAATTACATCACCAAGATTTTCCGCAATAAGTATATATGCAACGTTTATGGCAAAACACATACATGCTGTCATAAAACCCGCAAAAATAATTCCAAATCTTGTCCTTTTTCTGTCAAAAACATAGATGCCTACCATTGTACTTATTATAAATATAAATACCGAATAAAAGTTCCAGGAATTCCTTTGAATTATTCCAACAAGCCCGCAAACAAATATATTGTTTATAAGGGCTACCTTTCTGTCAATAAGCGCAACAGTTAAAAGACCCGCTAAGGATATGGGCATAAGATACTCTTTAAAATTAAGAGCCAACACACAAAGCCCCATAGTAATTACAATAATTCCGCTGGAGAGCGAAAAATATTTAATTCTGCCAAACACATTGTAATTAAAATTGTAAATATAAACATAATAAAATCCAAACAGCACTATAAGCAGCAATGCAACGCCTATTAAAATGTTTGTGTCAAAATAAAATCCCTCTCCGACAAATCCAAGGGTAATCAGCATATCAAACTGAGCTTCACTGAGCACTTCTCCTTTATAAGCCACAACCTGTCCTTTTGAATAGTATATTGGCTCAACATTTTCCCTTGCTTTTACCTTTTCGGCGTTTGTCGCCTGCTCGTCATATAACATATTGGTTGTCATGCATTTTTGCAGACCTTTATTTATTAAAAATGACATAACCGTTTTATCTTTAGGTATCTGGTCAACAATTGTTTCCCTTGTTTTATCCACGTCATCTTCATAAACTCCTTGGCTAAGGGCGCTGTTTAAAGCTGTTTCCGCTTGTCTGAATGTAGAGAGAATATCCTCCTGGCTTGCTGCTGCAAGCTGGTTTATCTGTTCTAAAGTAAGAGCTGTTCCGTATTTCTCATTCGCCCCCTGCAACACGTTTTCAGATACAGACAAGTTGTCTTCCTCATCTTTTACAGCATTTTCATAAGCATAGTTTCTGGCATTCACAATAGACGTATAATAGGTTCTAAAGCTATCTACCTGCTGGGTTCGCAGTCTCTCGCTGTTGGAATACTGGAAAGGAACCTGCTCGGCAACCCTCTCTCTAACCTCGTCTGTAGACACAGCGTCTTCCACCTTTTTGGTGGCATAAACCGTTTCCGGCATTGTGCTTCCAATCTGCACGCTTAACTTTTGAGGCAGCAAAGCATATATAACCATGGCATAAATACAAAGACCGCTTGCCAGAGCAATAAATATCTTCCATCTTGCGGCTCGCTTATTGTTATGCTTTAAATCCTCATATAAACTTTTTAACATATTATCCATATAATTTCTCCGGTGACCTTATATGCTTTTGGCTGATTAAGCCTTCTCATAAGCGTCAATTATCTTTTGCACCAGGGGATGCCTTATAACGTCGTTTTTACCAAAAGAAGCAATAGCAATATCTTCAATACCGTCAAGCAGCTCAATAGCATGCTTAAGGCCTGACTTGGCGTTCCTTGGCAGATCCGTCTGGGTAATGTCTCCAGTTATAACCATTTTACTGTTTTCACCAAGACGGGTTAAAAACATTTTCATTTGTGGAATAGTGCAGTTTTGAGCTTCGTCAAGCACAATAAAGCTGTCTTTTAAAGTTCGTCCTCGCATAAACGCCAAAGGCGCAGCTTCAATAACGCCCCGCTCTTCCAGCTTTGTATACTTGTCCTCTCCCAAAAATTCTCCCAGTGCGTCATATAGGGGAGTTAAGTAAGGATCCACCTTTTCCTGTAAATCTCCCGGCAAAAATCCCAGCTTTTCCCCTGCCTCCACCGCAGGACGTGTAAGCACAATTTTAGATATCTCTTTTTTCTTTAGCGCAGTTACCGCCAGCGCCATGGCAAGATAGGTTTTGCCGGTTCCTGCCGGTCCGGTACAAATTGTAATTGTGTTTTCTCTTATGGCATTTATATATTTTTTCTGCCTGACGGTTTTACATGATACAGGCTTTCCCTTGGAAGTAACCGCAACCACGTCTGCCATAGCATCTGCTATATCATCCGCATTACCTTTTTTAGCAAATTCAACTGCCTGGTTGGCTGTCCATACAGACAAACTACCACTGTTTTCCCTAATTTTTTTCAAAGCTTCAAAGGTGTCTGCCGCCGCCTTAACACTTTCCTTTTCTCCTGTAATATCAATTCCCGTATCTATTTGCTTAACCCTAACGCCAAGAGCCTTTTCAATTATTTCCACATAACTGTCGTGAGGACCAAATATATCCGTTATCTGGTCTAAGCTTTCAAACTCCACATGACCTGTTTCCAAACAGTACCTCCTGTATGTGTCATCCAAATTTACCTACAAATACCGCAAGTATAATCTAACTCTTATTATAGTATCCCGAAATATAAGTTTCAAGCATTTACTTTTCTTTTAAAAATAAAAATAAACAAATTAAAACTTAATTACCTAATAATAAATTTTTACTTAGCACTCTGCAAATCTTTTAAATAAAACAAAAAGCCCTTTAAACAGCAAAAAAAGACACGCACTTTCAAAATTAAAAATAGCAAAAACAAAACGAAAGTCCGCGTCTTTAAAATACTGAAATCAATAAATTAAAGTAAATTTTTAAGAAAGTAAAACTCAATTTACCGGTACATCAATTCCTATGTTTATATCAAGCTCAAGTATAGCGTTTGCCGTTATATGTCCTTCATTCATTTCATATTTAATATCCGTTGCAACAATTTTTGCATTTTCAGGCGCTTTAGCCGCCGCTGCCTGAAATGCCATAGTTCCCACCTGCTGAGTAACTGCGTTTATGTCTTTATCCTCATAGGATATTGCAACCTCGTTATAGGTAAGAGTAACATATTTTACCGGCAAAACAGACCGAAAACCCCCTATTGGTTTTTCCTCCTTTGTGACAACATAATGTTCAAAGGGGTTTTCTTTTTTTTCAATATAGCTCTTGTTCCCCCAAAAATCAATATATCTCTCCTGTATTGTGTTGCCTGTGCCTTTAATGGTCAGTCCTGCCGCCTCCATGGTATAACTGCCTGTTTCCCACACAGTGCCCACAACAGTTGCCCTTGCTTTTATACGTTCAATACTG
>CAJUEF010000003.1:56706-61589 GCA_910585035.1 uncultured Christensenellaceae bacterium
TACTGTCCCCTATTTGGCGAATACCTGTAACAAGCATTTCTCCTTCATTTACCGAATCTCCTATCTGTTTGTTTTTTATACCAGCATAAACGTCAATCTTTTTAATTACTGCCTGGCGGCTAGATACTATATCGCAGGGAGTATTGTCGTATTCATTTACCTGTTCTATAATAACCACGTTTAAAATAACCCCGTTGTATCCGGCAGACGCCCATGCTATGTTGTCTTTGGATCTTAAATAATTGCATAAACCATCAAGATCAATTGAGCGTTTAAAAGAAAATGGCTTAACTCCCCACTCGTTTACATAAGCTTCAACATCCTCTTTTTTTAAAGAATAGTATCCGCTTACCTCAATTCCAACCACCATACTTGAAATAACAGCCAGGGCAGCCGTGCAGACACAAAGCCCGAAAAACAACGCCTTGTTTGCCCAAAGTCTCTTAAATAAAGAAAAAATCCCCATTTCCCTTATAAGAGTAATGTGAAGCCCCTGATATTTTAGCAGCCGTCTGTAAGCCATGAGAGAAACATTGGCATACATACAGGAATATCCGCTTCGACTCACGTTCCAAAAGGTAATTCCCGAATTAAGCGCCCTTTCCAGCCTTGTGCCCTCTATTTTTATATAGACATATCCTGTAAGAAAATTAAATATATCGTAAACCATCTATACTTCCTCATAGGTGACGCCGCACAGCTCACCATCTATAATAATATCGTCTTTACCGTAATTTTTAATTGTCATCCCTTTACCGCTTATACATACCATACCTCCGCTATAAGCTATCTTAACCTGGTCCTCTCTGTAAACCGCTATGCCTTTATGACGTTCAATTATAATTCTCTTTTTTCCATACATGGTCAGCTTAACGTCATCATTTAAAAGCTCATAAGGCATATCCAGCTTATCGACCAATATATCTTTTATCCTGCTCAAACAACCACCGCCAAAGTTTATATTCATGGATATATATGCGGCAGCTTTTAAAATAAGAATTTATCCTTAAAGTCTTTTTAAATAAAAAGAAAAGTAAAAATAAAAAAACCGCGAAGATAATCCTCGCGGTTTAAAACCTAATAATTAATGTTTTCTTTTTCTTGCTGCCTCTGCTTTTTTCTTTCTTGTTACACTTGGCTTCTCGTAATGCTCTCTCTTGCGGATTTCCTGCAGAACGCCAGCACGGGCACATTTTCTTTTAAATCTCTTGAGTGCGCTTTCTAAAGATTCATTTTCGCCAACTCTAATTTCAGACATATTCTTCCCTCCCTCCGCCAGAGCAAAATAATAACAAATCACGTTAGTTAATTATATATCATAAGTAAAAACTTGTCAATAATTTTTTCCATATTAACCGGGAGGCCATTGCAGGCTGCGTTTTCCAAGCACATGAAAGTGCAGATGAGGAACAGTCTGTCCGGCGTTTTCACCAATATTTGTAACAACCCTATATCCGTCTTTATCAATGCCTAATTTAGCGGCAATCTTTTTTATTGCAAGAAAAATGTTGCCTATTATTTCAGCGTCAGCATCTTCAATATGTGAAACAGACTGAAGATGTTTTTTGGGAATTACCAGAACATGCACAGGAGCTGCAGGCTCAATGTCGTTAAAAGCATAAACATATTCGTCCTCATAAACTTTATCGCTTGGAATTTCTCCTGCTGCTATTTTACAAAAAAGACAATCCATAAGTTAAACCCTCCTTTAAATTATTTCGGCTTTTGCTCCGTCTTTAAACGGCTCTTTAAGCTTTACATTTCTGATTTTTCCAAAAAGATTTTCTCCCTTTGAATAAACCTTTATATATTTTTTAGTATAACCGCAAAAGAGCCCCTTTTCAACCTCTGTTTCAAAAAGAACCTCATCCTCCTTGCCAATGCTTTCCCTGATATATTCCAGCTCCTTTTTTTTGCAAAGGTCAATCATTATTTTAGCTCTTCTATGCTTCTCAGCCTTTTCCACCTGATAGTCCATCTTATCTGCCGGAGTACCCTTTCTTCTCGAATAAGGAAACACATGGCACTTCCCAAAACCAATGCTTTCCACAAAACTAAGAGTAGTTAAAAAATCTTCCTCTGTTTCTCCGGGAAACCCAACGATTACATCCGTGGTAATGTTACAGCCGCAAAACGCCTTTCTTACATTCGAAACATATCCTGCATATTCCTGGGACGTATACCGCCTGCCCATGGCTTTTAAGGTTTTATCACAGCCGCTTTGCATGGATATATGAAAAGATGGACACACCTTTTCTATTTTTCCAAGCTCCATGCAGAATTTTTCTGTAAGTATCATCGGTTCAAGAGAGCCAAGGCGTATTCTCTTTACACCTTTTATTTTCGCAACATTTTGGATAACCTCCAAAAGGCTGCCGCCATTCTCCTTACCGTAAGACGCAATATGAATTCCCGTAAGCACCAGTTCTTTATATCCGTCCCTTACCAGTTCTTTAGCTTCTGAAATAATGGAAGTCATATCCCTGCTTCTGGATTTTCCTCTGGCATAAGGAATAATACAGTAGGTGCAAAATCTGTCGCAGCCGTCCTGAATTTTTAGAAATCCCCTTGTTCTCTCTGTCTGAAGCGTTTTAAAACAATCCTCATAATTTTCCGCTTCACAGGTTGCAACAACCTTTTTTTCCTTTGCCTTTTCTATAAACTCAGCTATTTTAGTCTTTTGAGCAGTGCCTAAAATAAGGTCTGCATCCAGTTTTTTAACGTCCTCAGTGTTGACTTGCGCCATACATCCGGCAAGACAAACAATAGCCTGTGGATTGTTTTTCCTCGCTCTGTTAACCATTTGCCTTGATTTCTTATCCCCTGTTCCCGTAACAGTACAGCTATTGATAATATAAACGTCTGCTTTCTCTTCAAAATCCA
This sequence comes from uncultured Christensenellaceae bacterium, assembly GCA_910585035.1. GTDB lineage: Bacteria > Bacillota > Clostridia > Christensenellales > MGBC116941 > MGBC116941. Next base: position 59,590 of record CAJUEF010000003.1, read on the forward strand.
CTATTTCATATCCCGCGTCTTTAAGACACTGTGCCATCATAGCTGAATCATAACTGTTCACTTTACATCCAAGAGTGCAAAAAGCCGCCCTCATATTTCCATCTCTCCATAATGATATAAAATCGCCGTAAGCGCCGCCATACCCGCAGTTTCACTGCGCAAAATACGCCTGCCAAGGGAAACACACATAACTCCGGAAGCCTTAAGGCCGTCAATTTCTTCTCTTTCAAATCCGCCTTCAGGACCGATTATTAAAGCAACTTTACTGAGTTTTTCCCTTTTTTCCAACACACTTTTAAGACTAACCGCATTTTCATCTTCATAAGCAACTATGGCTAAATCATAAAAGGAAAAATCCACGTCTTTTAAACTTTTGCATTTATTCACATGGGGAACGCTTACTCTTTTACACTGTTTACAGGCTTCATAGGCAATTCGGTTTAATCTGTCCTCCTTGCCCTCCTTAGCCTTTGCCACGCACCTTTTAGTAATAATCGGAACTATGTAAGACACCCCCAGCTCCGTGCATTTCTGCACCGCAAAATCCATTTTACTGCCCTTTGGAAGCGACTGAAAAAGCGTAACATTTATATTAGGCTCACTATTCACTTCTTTTTCACAAATTATTTCAGCCTCTGCCTGCCGTTTATCGTTATTCTTAATCCTTGCAAGATAAAGCCTGCCATCAAAAACAACCTCTATCTCTTGTCCAATCTCCATTCTCAGCACCATCGCAAGATGATAAGATTCATCGCTTTCCAAAAATGCCTTGCCGTCTTGTATTTCCTTCGCAAAAAACCTGTTCATTATCTTTCCTTTACAGTGGTAAACGCCGTCCACTTATCTTCGTTCTTCTCACTGATAATTTTAAAACCGTTTTCCAAAAGAGCATTCCTCACTTCATCCGTACGATCGTCAATTATACCGCTGCACACAAAAATTCCATAATCGTCAAGACATCTTTTTACCATAGGCAAAATGCCTATTATCACTCCCGCAACAATATTTGCCGCAATAAATTCATATTGATTTTCCAGCAGTCGTGAAATAAGCTCCTTATCCTCCAGCAAGTCGCCAACATGCGTTTCTATGCCACTGTTTATTCCGTTAAGCTCTGCATTTTCTTTAACAACTTCCCTGGCATTTTCCTCAATATCAACACAAAGAGCCTGCCTTGCACCAAGCAGTAAAGCCCCTATTGAAAGTATTCCGCTGCCACAACCAAGGTCTAAAAAGCTGCTGCCTTTTTTAATGTGCTTTTCAATCTCTTCAAGACACAGTCTTGTGGTTTCATGGTTTCCTGTTCCAAATATCATTCCCGGGTCAATGCGGATAACTGTCATATCCTTGGGAACATCTTCCTGCCAGCACGGGGCTACCATTATATTATCTCCAACCTTAATAGGGACAAAAAACCTTTTCCAGCTGTTTAACCAGTCCTCATCCTTCATTTCACCGGATACAATGGATTTTACGCAATCAACATCCTTTAGCCCCTCTTTTACACGTTTATAAAGCTCGTCATCCTCTGCCTGAACGTATATTACAATGCGCTCGTCTCCAAGCTGTTTGCGCATTTTTTCTTCATCAATAAAATCCCAGTATTTTGCCCTTTTATCCAGCTCCGCTTTTATTTCCTCAAAACTGTCCACAACTTCAAATTCATAAATCTCCATCATATAAAGAGATGTGGACACTCTTTCTATATCGTCTGTATATATGCTTATTTTTTTCCAGTCCATATATTTCTCCTGTTTTGTTATTAACCCGCCAAATATATTGCAGTACAAGCATAGCACATATTTAAGTTTATTTCTATTATTTTATAATTCAAATATTAAAAAAGAAAAGCGGCAGGTATTACGCCTGCCGCAACAGCTTTAAACAATAAGCTTATCTTGCCCCTGCCGGTTTATTTTTCACCTTTGCTATCCCCTTATTTACAGCGCTGTTTATAAAATCAATTACATAGGAAGAAGCAATGCTCGCAATTAATACAA
>CAJUEF010000003.1:61599-73919 GCA_910585035.1 uncultured Christensenellaceae bacterium
GCATGCCGTATACGAAGTTAAAGAAGAAATACGACATAAAGAACGAGTGAGTAAGGTAAATGTTATATGAATGATTGCCTAAATACTCCAATATTTTATTAACAGGTCCAAGATATTCAAAAAGCTCAAACATTATCTGAATTACAAGAACTGCAATAAAACCGTCTGTCTTTAGATAAGAATAATATGTATGCGTAGTCATAAGATACCTTATGTACATAACAAGAACAAGGAACACCACTTCCAGAGGCAGCCTCACTTGAAGCTTATCCCACTGCTTTACTTTTACAAACAAGTTGTATTTGGCAATTACCATACCAATGCAGAATGGGAAAATCCAGTCAACAACAAAATAGCTGCTTCTCCACAGCAAAGATGCAAAAGTTAAAATCGTAAATAACGCAGGAATCTTATCCAAGAACTGGAATGCCAGTGGAAACAGAAGGTAGAAAAGCAGTATAAGGCTTATAAACCACCATGCGTCATTCATGCTTCCGGATTTAAAATACATGTTAAGACCCAAAAAATTTATAAACGCATCAAAAACACTGCCTCCGTAAAGATAATTCAGCGTTCTTCCGAAAAACATTGCACCAACAGCGCCAAAGATTATAAAACTAATCCAGTAAGGAGCCATAAGATTTGGGATTTTTTTCGCCAGAAAATCAAAATACTTAGACCTTTTTTTGTTATAGCTCATCCAAAGCCCGTAACCGCTTAAAACCAGAAAAATTGCAACGCAAACCTTTCCGTAAAACGCCACAAGCACACCAAAACCCGAAGGCACCGGATTTGCCACAAGCTGACCGAATCTCAAATGATGCCAAAGCAGCAAAAGCACAGCCACTCCCTTTGCAATCTGAGTATTCGTACCTCTAAAAGATAACTTATCCACGTGCTCCATCCCCTTTCTTTATAATTAAATTTTACCTTATTGTTTTATAGCCGTCAACATAATAATTTATGAAAGTAAATAAAACCTTGCTATAACTTTAGATTTTTATTATTATATAAAATAAAGGTCAAAATTTAATATAATTTATATAAAAGTTAATCGGAGGAATTTTCAAATGAAAGCAATAGTAACCGTTATCGGTGAGGACTGTGTTGGCATTATCGCCAAAATAAGCACACTTTTAATGGAACACAACGTAAACATAGTAGACCTGACCCAGAACGTACTGGATAACATCTTCACAATGACGATGATAGTAGACGTTTCCAAAGTTTCCGCTTCCTTTGAAGCTTTAAGCAGCGCCCTTCAGCAAAAAGGCGAAGAAATGGGGCTTGATATCCGCATTCAAAGGGAAGAAATATTTACTGCTATGCATCGTATTTAATGAGGTGAAACATGTTAAACCAAAATGAAATAATTCAAACTATACAAATGATAGATAAGCTGCATTTGGATATCCGCACAATTACCATGGGAATAAACCTGCTTGATTGTACCCATGAAAACGAGCAGATAGCCTGCACAAAAATTTATGATAAGATTTCAAAAAAGGCGGAACACCTCGTAAAAACAGGCTGTGACATTGAAAAGGAGTTTGGCATTCCCGTTATTAATAAGCGTATATCTGTGACCCCAATATCTCTTGTTGCCGGAACCAGCAAAACCAATGACTATGTGTGTTTTGCAAAGGCCCTTGAAAAAGCGGCTGTTAATACAGGGGTAAACTTCTTAGGCGGATTTTCCGCCCTTGTTCAAAAGGGCTGCACAAATGCAGATTTAAACCTTATAAAATCCATTCCTGAAGCCCTGAGCGAAACGGAGCACGTTTGTTCCAGCGTAAACGTGGCTTCCAGCCGCGCAGGCATAAATATGAACGCAGTTAAAGAAATGGGTATAGTAATAAAAAAAGCGGCAGAGCTAACAGCAGCTTCCGACGGTCTTGCGTGCGCAAAGCTGGTGGTATTTGCCAATGCCGTTGAGGATAATCCATTTATGGCAGGCGCTTTCCACGGCGTAAGTGAAGCGGATACCGTAATAAATGTTGGCGTAAGCGGACCGGGCGTTGTCCATGCCGCTTTACAAAATGTCAAGGAAGGCACCTTTGACGAGGTTGCGGAAACAATAAAAAAGACTGCCTTTCGTATTACAAGAATAGGACAGCTTGTAGCTCAGGAAGCTTCAAAACGCCTTGATACATCCTTTGGCATCGTAGATTTATCCCTTGCCCCAACTCCTGAACGAGGTGACAGCGTTGCACGTATTTTGGAAGCCATGGGTCTTGAAGTGTGCGGCACTCACGGCACAACCGCCGCCCTTGCCCTTCTCAACGATGCCGTTAAAAAAGGCGGCGTTATGGCTTCTTCCCACGTTGGCGGCCTTAGCGGCGCTTTTATCCCTGTAAGCGAAGACGAAGGCATGATAAACGCAGTAAACGTTGGCGGGCTTTCCTTGGATAAGCTGGAAGCTATGACCTGCGTATGCTCTGTTGGTCTTGATATGATAGCCATTCCGGGAGATACTCCGGCGGAAACCATTTCAGCTATTATTGCAGACGAAGCAGCAATAGGCATGGTAAACCACAAAACAACCGCCGTGCGGTTAATACCTGCCCCTGGCAAATCCGTAGGCGATACGGTTGAGTTTGGCGGTCTTCTTGGCAGCGCGCCTATTATGCCTGTAAATAAATATTCTTCCGCAGATTTTATTTTAAGAGGCGGTCTTATCCCCGCTCCTCTTCACAGCCTTAAAAATTAGTATTATAAAAAAGCACAGTTTCATATTTTAATAATGAATTTGTGCTTTTTTACTTAATTTTATTTAACATCTTTCGATATTATTAATATCCAAGGATGGATGTCATTAGTTTTACAGGCAACTATTAGTAAACTGATGATAATAATTTTAAACACGGAGGTTGATTTTACATGGATGTACAAGGTGTAAATACTGGTATTGCTTCTTATCTGAACAAAAACACAGTTGAGCAAAAACCGGCTAATTCAAATTCTGCAGCTACAGGTGCGGCAGCTGCTAACACTTCAGCTGCTGGAGCTGCTAACGAAAAATTGGAAGGCGTTGAATTCGTTAAAAGCGAAGACACAAAGAAGCCTGTCACATATGATAAAGCTGCAACTTTAGAGTATATCAGACAGTCTGAAGAAGCTCGTATGCAAAACTTTAACAACATGATTACGAAGATGCTTGTTAAGCAGGGAGAAACATCCAACCTCACTCTTAACAATATGAAGCTTTTTGTTTCAGAAGCTGATGCTGCTAAAGCCGCTAAAGCAATAGCTCCTGGCGGAGAATATTCTGTAGACGCTGTAGCAGGCAGAATACTCGATATGGCAAAAGCCCTTTCCGGCGGAGACCCATCTAAAATAAGCTTACTTAAAAACGCTGTTAAAAAAGGCTTTAAAGATGCTGAAGAAGCTTGGGGCGGAAAAATGCCTTCAATCACAGATGAAACCTACAACAAAGTTATGAAAGGCTTTGACGAGTGGGAAGCATCTTCAAAAGGTGTTACTTCAACACAGGATTAATAATTAAAAGCAAAAAAGCTCTTGTCCTTTTTGGATAAGGGCTTTTTCTTTTTTGTTTTTTTATTCTTACTTTTCTTTTTTGAAAAAAAGAAAAGTAACAAAAGAAAAACCATATTAAATAAACTTTTATATTTAAAAAAATATAATTCTTTAAAAAATAAATTTAAAGCAATTTTAAAATTTGAATTAAGACAGTAAATACTTAAAAGCCTTAACTTTTCACCTTCTAACAAACAAAAAATCTCATATTTCCTAAAAAATATTTTTCAATTAATCTTCTTTTTGTGGCTTTTTCTTTTTTCCAAAAGAAAAAGCAAAGAAAAAATTTTATCCCCTCTCCTCCCTTATTACACCCACATTTTTCAAAATGTTAAAAACATGGTTTAACAATGATAAAAATATGTGAGTAAAGCCATTATAAAATAAAGATACTACCATTAAGCCAAATGACAAGGGAGGTGAGCTTCATAGTATACGGATATATCAGAGTGTCTGCTGCCGACCAAAATGAGAACAGGCAGCTGGCCGCAATGAGTGAAAAATCCGTTCCAATAAACAATCTATATATTGACAAACAATCAGGAAAGGATTTTAACAGACCGGGATATAAAAAATTAATTAAGCGGTTAAAAGCCGGCGATGTGCTCTTTATTTTGAGTATTGACCGCCTCGGTAGGAATTACTTGGAGATTCAGGAACAATGGCATTTTTTAACAAAGGAAAAGGGAGCGGATATATGTGTTATAGACATGCCCCTTTTGGATACCAGGCGCTGCCGGGATCTAATGGGAACCTTTATTGCCGATTTAGTTCTGCAAATTCTATCCTTTGTTGCGCAAAGCGAAAGAGAAAACATTCGCAAAAGACAGCAGCAAGGAATAGCGGCGGCAAAAGCTAAGGGAGTGCGCTTTGGGAGACCGCCTCTGCCTTTGCCGGAAAACTTCCATGAAATTTATTTTGCGTGGAAAAGCAAAAAAATAACACTTCAGCAAGCTGCAAAAGCTTGTGAAATGCCGATGGGTACATTTTATTCCAAAGCCAAAAAGATGGACGAAAATAAAAAATGATTTTGAAAAAGTGTACTTTTTCAAAACGTAAGAAAATCTCTTTTTAATTACTATACTACATATTTTATCTGTTTTCAATACCCTTTTAAGAAAATATTACTACTTTTGAAAAAGTACACCTTTTAAAAGTAAAAACTGAGAAAACTGTTAAAAAATCCAAAAACTTAGGAAGAGATTTTATGAACAAAAAATTAGTCGCATTACTAATGGCAGAAACAATAAGCGTATCTGCTTTGCCTTTTTCTGCCCTGGCGGCACAGCCATCAAATGTCAGTTTTACTGAAATTGGAGCAGAAACTGATATTCTAGGCAAAAAACCAATGACTTTATTAAATGCAAAATCCGGACGGCATAGCTCTTACAGATGATGAAAAGGTATATTCCGGCTGTGAAATCGTTCTTTTAAAGGCAGACGGTACAGAAGCAGGAAGATACACTGTTATTATCCCTGGCGCTTTCACAAAGTCCGGCGTTGTTGAAATAAGCGATTTAACTAAGCTTGCAAACGCTTATGTTCAAGGTGAAAATGTGTTAAATGAGCTGGAAACACTTATAGGCGATGTTAACAACAACGGCGAAATTGATTTAGCCGATATTGTTAAAGCTGCAAATACTTTTGTAGCAAGACCACAAAACTAAATAACTTTTGTACTCAAAAAATTTTAGGCGGATAAAATACAAATAAATTTTAAAACAATTAAGAAACTGACGTCTCTTGCGGCAGCTTCAGCGCTGATAGCTTGCTTTTGCATTCCTGCCTTCGCTGCTGCCCCAACTGTAACATCAACAAGCACTGCGCCAAAAAAGGGCGACACAGTTAAGTACACCATAACTCTTGATGACAAAGACCCTAATACAAGCAGGCGGTCTTGGCGCATCTGTATCAACAAGCGGTCTTAAGTTTGTTGGGGTTGAAGGTGCAGGCAACATGGGCAGCACTCAAAATAAAGCTGTAATTATTCCTGCTCTTGGCGGTAAATCCATTACTTATACATATACTGTTACCGGTGAGCCTGGTTCCAAGATTAGCTTTACATTAAGCAATATTGACGGCAGTGACGTTGACGGAAACGCAACAACACGTGTTCAGGGAACCGTCTCCAGAACTGCTACAGTAGCATCAGAGGCAGTTACAGCCCCTACAAATAAACCAACTGATCCTACTGTTCCTACCGACCCCACAGCTAAGCCTGTTGACCCTACTGACCCTACAAACACACCAAACACAAACGCTCCAAGCGAGCCTGGCACAGAGCCAACAGCAGGACCTTCAACAAATGTAGGTAATGAACAAAATCCTGCAACCACAACAACAGCTTCTACTGCAAACAGCAATGAAAAATCCCCTAAAACAGGCGACATCTCTATATTGCTGGTATTTGCAATAATAAGTATTCTTGCTGCTACTGCTGTAACAGGAGTTGCTATAAAAAAAGCTTTATCTAAATAAATAATACAGCTTTTCTAATCATCCTAACTATTAAACAAATTAAACTTTAATACTTCAAATTTAATACACCGTTTTGCTGCAAAGACGGTATCAAAATTTTTATCGCTGTATTTATTTATTGTTTAGATAAATAATATAAAAAAGCTCCAATGAAATTCATTGGAGCTTTTTTAATTAAATTACATTCTGAATTTTCTAATATCCTCTTTAAGTCTTTCAATATCTGTCAGCCAGCTTTCAATATCTTCTTCATGCTCAAGCTCATCGTTAAGAATGCCAACAGCCATTTGATATGTTGAATAATCCTTGCCTTCAGTATATGCGGCAATCTGCTGGTAACGCTCAATAGCGCATCTTTCACCATCCAAATTTTGATCAAGAATAGCCTCTATATAGTAATCATCAGGAGTTGCATATTTGCATCCCGCAAGCTTAGTCCAATCCTCCGGAGTTAAAACTGGGGTTCCACCAAGCTGAATAATACGGTCAACAAGCAAAACTGCGTGCCCAAGCTCTTCATCTGCATGAACTAAAAGCTCCGGCTCAACCTCGCTTCTCATAGGACCTTCCATAACTCTTGCGCCAATCCAATACTGATAATATGCCAGCCATTCCTCAGATAATGCTGCATTGAGCATTTCAATAAGCTTATCTACATCCAGGTTAGCAATTTTTACTGATTTTTTACCCATTTTATAATTTCCTCCTCTTATTTTAATGTTAGTAAATATTTCTATTTTCTGAGTATATATTCTTAAAAACAAACAATCAAGTAATAATTGTTATTATTTTTATTTTTATTAATTTTTTTATTTTAATAAACCTTTTAATTTATTTTATCCAAAAAAACAATTAATAAAAGTGTTATTTAAGATTTCTTTTGCCTCTCTCCCCGCCGCGTTTAAAGCTCACCTTACGTTCCTCTCCTCTCCTTAACCTTCCAATGTTTCCGGAGTGAGATAACACAACAATACAGCTTATAATGGCAACGGTTATAATAAGAGGCCAGTTTCCCCAATAAAGCGCAGCAATTGTAACAGGCGCAGACAAAAATCCAATTATAGATGCAACGGATACATATCCTGTAATAAATATAAAAGCAACGGATATAACAAATATAATAAGAGTTGCCTGCCAGTTCACCATAAACACAACGCCGATAGAAGCTGAAACACCTTTACCACCCTTAAATTTTAAAAGCGCCGGCCAGTTATGACCGATTACCACGGCAACAGCAGCAAAATATCCTGCAATTTCACCACCTATCAGCCTTCCGACAAGAACGGCAAGCATTCCTTTTAACAGGTCAGTGAAAAAGGTGGCAAAACCCATTTTCATTCCGTAGTTTCTAAGCATATTGGCTGCTCCTGCATTTCCGCTTCCCTGGTTTCTCACATCCTCATGAGCAAATATTTTGGAATAAAAAATTGCTGATGAAAAATTTCCGATAAAATAGCCAATCACAGCAGAAAGCAGACATAACCATATATTCATTTACCGCATCTCCTTTTCGTTTTTAAATCTAACATGAATACGTATTGGCGTTCCTGTAAAATCAAAGGATTTTCTAAAATAATTTTCCAAATACCTAAGATATGAAAAGTGCATAAGCTCCGTATCGTTTACAAATAACACAAAGGTAGGCGGTGACACAGCCACCTGGGTTGCATAATAAATCTTCAGCCTGCGTCCGTTTTTGCTTGGCGGCTCACTTACAGTCGTTGCCTCCCCAAGACAGTCGTTTAAAAGCCCTGTTGGTATCCGCCTGCCTGCGCACTCCATAGCATAATCAACATAATCAATTATTTTTGAAAGACGCTGTCCGGTAAGGGCGGATACATAAATTATAGGAGCATAGGTCATAAACGCCAGCTTATTTTGAATATCCTTTTTAAATTTATTTACCGTGTAGGTGTCTTTTTCCACCAAATCCCACTTATTAACAACGATAATGGCAGCTCTTCCCTCATCGTGAGCGTATCCTGCAATTTTAACATCCTGATCGGTTAAGCCGCAGGTAGCGTCTATAGTTACAAGCACCACATCACTTCTGCGCACTGCGTCAAAACTGCGGACAATTGCATATCTTTCAACAGTGCCGCTCTCTACCTTACTCTTTTTTCTTATGCCTGCAGTATCTATAATTATGTAATCATTTTCGTTTTTCTTAAAGGGCGTGTCTATTGCGTCTCTTGTGGTACCGCTTACACCTGACACAATAGATCTTTCATAATTTAAAATTCTGTTTACCAGTGAGGATTTACCCGCGTTTGGCTTGCCTACCACAGCAATCTTAACTGCCTTTATATCCTCGTTATCACTATGAGCATCAAAATAGCTTACAACTTCATCAAGCAAATCCCCTATTCCAAGACCGTGAGATGCAGAAATAGGAAAAGGCACACCGAAGCCAAGTTCATAAAAATCATGAAGAGTATCCGGCTCGCTGCCGCTGTCAGCCTTGTTGAGTACCAGCAAAACAGGCTTGCCCGATTTTAAGAGTATATCAGCCACATATTTATCCATGGACGTCATGCCGTCCCTTGCATCCACAAAAAACAAAATAACCTTGGAAAGGTCAATTGCAAGCTCTGCCTGTGCCTGCATGCTTTGAAGCATCTCATCGCCCGACAGCGGGTCTATGCCTGCTGTATCTATCATTGTAAAATCGTAATTCAGCCAGGAAACGTCAGCATAAAGCCTGTCTCTTGTAACTCCCGGCTGGTCGTCAACAATGGCTATTCTTTTACCTGCCATTCTGTTAAAAAATGTTGATTTGCCAACATTTGGTCTGCCTATTATTGATACAAGTGGTCTTGCCATATTAATTTCCATACGATATATAAGCCAAGGAAAAAAGCGCCAAAGCTTTTATCCTTTGTCCTTTATCGTTCCTTTCCATAAACTATTAACACTATTTTGCCAGCTTTTCAACTAATTCAAATCCGCCGCTCACAACATAAACCTTAAACTCCGGCAGCTTTTCTTTAAATTCATCAAGGGTCATATCGTCTAAAAACACTTCTTCATTTCTGCGAAGACAATCTTTTGGAATGTATATGTGCTTTGGCGCACCTTTTTCCTTTATATGATTTAAAATATCCCGTCCTGTTAAAAGTCCTGTTACATTTATTGTATTGCCAAAAAAACTGTTTTCAACAGCAACAGCTTTTACCCCCTTATTTGGCATAATATTCAAAAGCTTTTGCATGTAAGGGGCTATAAGGGTTCCGCATATAACTCCGGCGTCCGTTTTATTTTCCCCTATGCCTTTACATGCCTGCATAAAATCATGGGAAAACATGGCATACATGCCTATACCGTCCTCAATCTGGTCAAAATCCTCATATTCATCGAAAGACGGAAAGGACCTGTTTGCCGTTATATATATTTCATCCGATGCAAAAACCAGCCTTGTTCCTCTTTCACTAAGAGCCTTTTGCCTAAATTTATCTATAATATCAAGAGTTTCATTTGCTATTTTAAAGTCTACCTTATTTAAAGGATAAAGCTTTTCTCTAAACTTTGTTATTCCAACAGGCACAACCGCAACGCTTTTGCAAAACTCACCAAGACTATATAAATCCTCAAGGGTTTTCTCCAGCGTCTTGCCGTCATTTAACCCCGGGCAAAGCACAATCTGGCAGTTAAAGGTTATTCCTCCCTTTACAAGCCTTTTAAGAACCGGCATTATATCACAGCCGCTTCTTCCCAGCATTCTTTCCCTTATCTCTTTATCAGTAGCGTGAACAGATATATAAAGGGGGCTTACCTTTCTCTCTACAATGCGCTCCAGCTCTGCATCATCCACATTAGTAAAGGTGACGTAATTCCCCATTAAAAGGGAAAGCCTCCAATCATCGTCTTTGAAATAAAGAGTTTTTCTCATATGCCTTGGCATTTGGTCTATAAAGCAAAACACACATTTATTTTTACAAGGTCTTTGCCTGTCCATAAACTCATTTTCAAATTGCAGACCGATTGGCTCGTCTTCATCTTTTTCAAAGGTATATTCAACTGTTTCCCCGTTTTTTTTCCTTATAAGCATATCAATAGTATCGTTGCTGGAAAAAAAGCTGTAATCTATAAAATCAATTATTTTGTTGTTGTTTATTGCAAGAAGCACATCTTGCGGCTCAATACCAAGTAAAAAAGCAATGCTGCCTTGCTCCACATCTTTTATTATGTGCTCATAACAGTTTTTCTTATTAATCATATGAAAATATTATACTTCCTTTCTCAGCTTTTTACCAGTTTTCTATTACTTTTTCTTTTAGAAAAAAGAAAAAGTAACGAAAAGAAAACCTCGTACATATGCCTGCTTAAAACCATCTTACATTGTGCTTAAGTTTCTTTTGTTACTTTACTTTTCTTAACGAAAAACAAACAAAAAGCAGAGGAAACCTCCTCTGCTTTTTTATTTAGTATAAAACTATACTTAATTTATACTATCTCCCACAAGCTTTAAGGCATTTGAACCCATAATGCAGGGCGCATAGGCAAACCGCTGGCAGCGCTCGGCACACTGCCTGTTGAAAGATTGCCAGTCTCATAACAGCTGGCAACATAATAACCATTTAACGGAGAACGCAGCCAATAAGGACCATTTTTACGAATATTTGCATTAGATGCAATAATTTGTCCATTATATGTGTAATCTCTTCCATCAGAAGTGGCCACTCCGCCTGTAGTACCAAACAAATCTGCCTCGCTAAGGAAAAACACTTTATCCTGTGATGTATTCCATGCGCCTGAGTTATTTCTTGTTGTAATGTTAGTTTCAATCGCCTTATCTTTTAAGAAAGTAAGGCTATCAAGAAATGTTGAATTTACATAAGTGCGCGCTGAGCTGGTCTGCCATATGTTATCGCCGCCAAACTGTACGCTGTTAGCTCCAACCACATTTTTAGACCAAAGGAGAGCCTTGCCCCCATCCTTAGCAAGTACATACCATTCTATATCGTCAATAACAACAACTTGTTCAGTTCCAACAGGCATAGTAGGCAAATCTTCATACAAAAACGGCACAACAGTAATAACAATACTTCCTCTTAATCCCATCTGTGCCTGAGATTCTGCCGAAATACGCAAAGCTGTATTATAAGGCTCATTTACTGACACAATTAAAGTTCCGTTAACAACCTTTGTATCAGGACTTTGGTTTCCGCTAACACTCCAATTAACATTTTGATTTGGTATTGCATTTCCTTTAAGAGTAACAACTGCATTTAACTGTAAACGCTTTCCGGCCATAATCTCTGTTTGGTCACCATCTGATGTAACCGCAACATTATCTGCCAGTGTAGATGAAATATTATTTGGCCAAGGGTCACCTACAACCTTAATATCATCGGCTGTTCCCAGCTTATTATCAGTGCCAACAGCGTAATAATATCCGTAGCTATCAGGTCCTATAAACTTGCTTCCAAAAGTAGGATCCATAGGATCGATAACAACAACATTAAGTCTGTCATCACCGTTGCCTATGGTTTCATCAGCTCCGCCGCAAACAAATTCTCCAAGGCTGCCATCTTCTTTTATCTCTTTAAAGGTATTATCCCCATAGTCTACATAGACCTTGCCATCCATTTCTCCGTTTACTACACCCACAGCTTCTCTCGGGTAAACATAAACCTCTACAAATGTGGTAACATTAGAATTATATGCGCTGGTTGCCGTAAGTTTATAGGTTTGTCCCACCATATTATCAATAGGAGCAAACTGATTTCCGTTAAGACTGGTAGTGTCCGGCTCGGCTTTCCATGTTACATAGCTTTCTGAAGGTTTTCCTGAAGGATATTCAATATCAACTTCAACTTCAAGATTTAAAGTTTCTCCCGCCTTTACATACTGTTTATAGCCGTTTTTAGGCTTCATAGTTAATACATTAGGCAATCTGCCTGCTGCCTGATTTAATACAAAAAGCCCATCGTCTGTAATACCGTCTTCATAAAAGCCTGTGCCGCTGCCATCAGGGTTTTTTTCTCCCCAATCCCCTGCCGTAGCAAACTGCCCTACGACATTAACTGCATAATAACCCTCCAAATCAGGCTGGCGCTCAAGTTTTATGCTGCTCAAAAGCAAACCTGTCGTCTCACCCGGCTGAATTGCATCTGCCCAGTACGCCCAGCCATCGGTATCATATACCCAGTAGTTGCCTTTTGGAGCTCCCATTGCCTTCCAGTCACTCATAGTTAAAACCTGCGCCGTATTCGTTTCCTTTGCATAATGAGTTTCATTTTCTATTTTATCGGCGCTGTAAACTGCGTCATCCGTTTTTTCATCATTTAGTTTATATTCTATGT
>CAJUEF010000003.1:73929-90619 GCA_910585035.1 uncultured Christensenellaceae bacterium
CAAACTGGTCGTCTATTCCGCTAACAGCATCGGGACCTTTTTTACCATCAGGACCTTCAAGCGTACCGTTTATGTCTGCTTCAAGACTATCTTTGTCCTTATTAAAGGTCGGCATATAAATTGTTTTTCCGCCCATTTCCCACTTCCAATATTTGTGCATTTGTGTATCTTCCTGAGACACATCCCCCGGAATGTGAATAGCCCAAGTGTTTGGGTCGTTTATATTTGCATCAGCTTTGCCAATTACTGTAATATCTCTATCTGCTGCCAGCGGATTTCCTGCACCCGTACCGGTTTCCATATATTCATAAAGGCGAATCCTCGCGTAAATAGGCACGCCTTTATCATCTGGGTCAGTGAAATTCTCTACGTATACGTCTTTATTTTCACCGTTAAAATCGTCGTGCAGTCTTCCTCCCGGATTTGAATAAAAGTCTTTTTCATTCTTTGCTTTTTGGCTGATAGACTGCCACGCAAGTGTTCCACCAAACATAACTGCCACTGCCGCCGCAATAGCTACAACTGCTGCCGCAACTTTTTTACGTGCTTTTATTCCCATATGAATTCTCCTTTTAGACATATTTTAAGTTTTGTATTTAAAATTCTCAAACCTTTTACAACAATATTTTTGATATATTTCGACAAATTATTAAATAGCGTAAGCCGCAATTATATAACACTATATATCTTAATTGTTATAAAAATGGTAATTATTAAATTGTTATTTTTATTTTATAAAATATGTTGTAAAAAGTCAATATTTGTTACACTTTGCAGTAATTATTATGTAAACAAAAAAGACGCTTTTGGGCGTCTCTTTTAATATATTTTTTAACTTTATAAAGGTCAATATGCTGCAAATTGTTTATTATATATTATTCTATATGCCTTCTCATATTTTTAAGCGCTGTTTTTTCAAGCCTTGATACCTGGGCCTGGCTTATACCTATTTCATTTGCAACTTCCACTTGGGTTTTGCCTTTAAAAAAGCGCATATATAGTATCATTTTTTCCCTTGGGTTAAGCTTATCCATTCCCTGCCTTAAAGATAAATCCTCCACCCATTTTTCATTATCCATGGATTTGTCGCTTATTTGATCCATTACAAAAATGCTGTCTCCGCTTTCATTATAGACAGGCTCAAACATGGAAACAGGATCTTGAATTGCATCCATGGCAAATGCCACATTTTCACTTGGAACCTCTATTGCGGCGGCTATTTCATCTATTGTCGGTTCTCTGTCCAGTTTTATTACCAAATCATTTTTTGCCGCAAGAGCTTTATAAGCAAGATCCCTTAATGAACGGGATACCCTAAGAGGATGATTATCCCTTAAATATCTTCTCATTTCTCCTATTATCATAGGCACTGCATAAGTGGAAAACTTTACCTGATATTTAAAGTCAAAATTATCAATTGCCTTGAGCAGTCCAATACAGCCCACCTGAAATAAATCGTCAACCTCCTCGCTGCGCCTTGAAAACCTCTGAATAACGCTTAGCACAAGCCTTAGATTACACTTTACAAACTCCGGACGCAAATCGTTTTCTCCGTTTTTAATGCGTCTTAACATATTTTCCAAATCGTTGCCGGATAAATTAGGTAATTTTGATGTGTCCATACCTGAAATAATAACTTTGTTCATCTGATTGCTCCCCTTAAAATGTCTTACCCTATCCTCTCATTATCCTTGCCATTTCATTAAATTTATATTCTGTTTAATTGTTTTTTGCCGTTTAAGGTATTCTTTGCCTTTCCCCATATTTCACCCGTTAAAAGCGACAATCTCTGCCCCCGTTTTGTTTTACAATTCAAATACGCATTTCGCCTTTAGTGCTGCTCTATTTTTGTTTTAAATGTGAATTAAAAGGGGTTGGTAATTATGAAAACTGTTTATATTGAGCTGTTTTTTATCGACAATATTCTTATTAATTTTTATTTTCTTTATCTTTCCGGAACAGTTCTCCGCCTGCGTATAAAAACCATACCCGGAATTGTTTCCGCAAGTCTTGGAGCAATATACGGTTTTTTACAGCTGACAGGTTATACCTTTTTAAACATTCTTCCTTTAAAAATTATCTTGTCTGTGATAATGGTGTATATTAGCTATCGACCGAGCAAGAACACATTTTTTAAACTGCTTCTTTGTTTTTACGGCTTTTCTTTTGTGTTTGCAGGAATAATTATGGCTTTTTTTTACATGACAACCGCAGACAGTTTTATAAGAACAATGTTCTTTCTCCCCATCCCTCTGCGCTTTGCATTGCTTATACTTCTTTCGGGACATTTTTTGAAAAAAAGGCTTTTACATCTTATCTCTTTACTTACATATTGTAAGCAGGGAATTTCCCTTTATATCTCCTGTTTTAAAAGCTCTTTTACCCTGTCCTGCTACAGCGACACAGGAAACACCTGCAGTTATTTTGGAAAGCCTGTGGCATTTGTTGACAAAAACAGCCTGGCTCTAGATGAAAACACAAAAAATATCATTGAGGGTAATATTTCCCAAGATGATTGCAATATAAATATTGTGTATATTCCATATAGAGCAGCAGGGGGCGAAATACACACCGCTCCTGGCTTTAAATGCGATAGGGCTGTCATTTCCTGCGGCAGTAAAATAAAAGAGCTGTGCCTTTACATAGCTCTTTTAGATCATGACTTTGCAGGGGAACCCTGTCTTATAAATCCTGCATTATTAGATTAAAGATTATTAAATTAAAGGTGGTAATTTCATGAACATTATCTGGACTATTAAAAACTTTTTCAAAAAATTCTTTGCCAAAGAAGTTTTCTATATAGGCGGCAGTGAAACTCTGCCCTGCCAGCTTTCAAAAGCAGATGAAAGTCTTTGTCTTGAACGTCTTCGTAAGGGTGATATGGAGGTTAAAAAAACCCTTATTGAGCACAACCTCCGTCTTGTAGTCTATATAGCCCGCAAATTTGAAAATACAAAAGTTGGTATTGAGGACCTTATATCAATCGGCACTATAGGGCTTATAAAAGCCGTAAACACCTTCGACCCAACCAAAAACATCAAACTTGCAACCTATGCTTCCAGGTGTATTGAAAATGAAATACTAATGTTTCTCCGCCGCAACAACAAAATAAGAGCACAAATTTCTTTTGATGAACCTCTTAATACAGACAGTGACGGAAACGAGCTTTTACTTTCCGATATACTCGGCACAAGTAAAGATATAGTTTATGAATCCCTTGAAGCAGGCGTTGAAAAAGATTTGCTTATGTATTGTGTTGAAAAGCTTCCCGAGAGAGAAAAGGAAATAATGAAGCTACGTTTTGGCCTAATGGGAGAAGCCGAAAAAACCCAAAAGCAGGTTGCCGATATGCTGGGAATTTCTCAAAGTTATATATCTAGGCTGGAAAAAAGAATAATCTCCAGACTTAAAAAAGAAATGGTTAAAATCATCTAGCAATGATAAAAAAAAAATGATATACTACATAAAACTAAAGATAATTTGATTTTTAAAGGTTGTGATACAGATATGATACTTATTACAGGGGGAACCGGCTATATTGGCAGTCACACTGCTGTAGAACTTATTAATGCAGGAAAACAGATTGTTATTGTTGACGATTTATCCAATTCCAGTGAAGACGTTATTGACAGAATTGATAAGATAACAGGCGTAAAGCCAAAGTTTTACAAAGGTTCTATTTTAGACAAACAGCTTTTAGAGAGGATATTTACCGAAAATAATATTGACAGCGTTATTCACTTTGCCGGCTACAAGGCTGTGGGCGAATCCGTTGAAAAACCTCTTATGTATTATAGTAACAACCTTATTGGAACTATAGAGCTGCTGGAAGCAATGAAAAAGCATGGCTGCAAGCGAATTGTTTTCAGCTCTTCCGCAACTGTTTACGGCATTGATAACGCCCCTCCCCTTACCGAAGATATGAAGACTTCAGCCATTAACCCTTATGGATGGACTAAGGTCATGATAGAACAGATTCTCCGTGACGTATATGTGAGCGATAATGAGTTTTCCGTTGTTTTGCTGCGGTATTTCAATCCTGTCGGCGCTCACCCAAGCGGACTTATCGGAGAAAATCCAAAGGACATTCCAAATAATCTTATGCCTTATATTGCCAAGGTTGCAATTGGTGAACTGGACCATATAAATGTATTTGGAAATGACTATGACACCCCGGATGGAACAGGCGTACGTGACTATATTCACGTGGTAGACCTTGCTATCGGTCATGTAAAAGCGCTGGATAAAGCTGAAAACTCTTTTGGCGTACTTACTTATAATCTGGGAACAGGTAACGGCTTTTCTGTGCTGGAGCTTATTGACAGCTATTCAAAGGCGTGCGGAAAAGAGCTTAAAAGGGTTATTACCCCAAGGCGCAGCGGTGACCTTGCTTCCTGCTATGCAGACCCTTCCAAAGCAGAAAAGGAGCTTAACTGGAAAGCCTCCCGTACCATTGATGATATGTGCCGCGACAGTTGGAACTTTATACAAACATCAAATCAATGACCTGATAATGCATAATTATTTTAATATAATACCCCAGACATAACTGGAAATAAAGCATGAAATCAACAGCATGACCAAAAATACTGTAAGGCAAATATAAACCGGCTCATTTTTATATTGTTTATTTTTCCTTAAATATAATTTACATAAGCCCCTGTTATTTATAAATACAGCAATAACATAACCAATGGCAGACCCAAGAGTGTTTGTTATAAGGTCGTTAACATCAGTTGAGCGAAAAGTAAAAATTTGAAATATTTCTATAAATAATGAAAGCATAAACCCAAACAGTACTGCACTTTTAAAAGAGCGGTACTGTTTCCAAATAACCGGAAGCATAAATCCCACCGGAATAAAAAGAATAACATTTAATAAAGGCTCGGTAAAATCAGCTATGCCTGCCAGTGGAATAAAGTTTACAGACAAATGAAAACGCAGATAATTTATGCTTGTAACGCCGACAGCAGAAAAAACAGCCGATAAATACAAAGCAAAAATAATTGCCGCAAGTTTCTTTTTATTAGATGTTTTTTTAAATTCGGGAATTTGCACAACAAGCATAAGGGGTATTAAAATAACAGCAGCTGACGCCACATCTATGCTTATGGAAAGTAAACGGCTCATATTAATCTTTCTCCTTAGTAAACAACAAAATACTTTTTTAATATATCATAATAAATAAAAGCAAACAATCTGCATCATTTTTATAAAATAATTCTTTGCTAATTTCCTTCTATTTCTAAGTATTAAAATATGACTTAAATATCTTGATATTATTGCAATAAAATACTATAATATAAATAAAAATATGATTTCTCTTAAAATAAAACAGAAATAACAATTAAAAATAATTTTCGTGCTTGCTATTATGGGGGGATGCTTGTATGTTAAACAAAAAAGAGCGAATGCTATCAGGCGTAATATTTATTTATTTTATTTGTTTTGTTTTTCGGTTTATTGAATATTTTTTATTGCGCACTGACCAAACATTTTGGGGCGAAGCTTTTGTACACAAACTCATTGGTATTTTAATTCTCTTTATTGCAGCAAGATATTATAACTTAAATTTTTCAAATATAGGATTTTCAAAAAACAGAATATGGAACGGCTGTCTTAAAGGTTTAGCTTATTTATACCTGCATATTCAGCCGAAATTATACTCACTATAATGCAAGGCAGATTTACAGGGCTTAGCCTGTATGTAAGCTCCTATTCAGTTAACGGCGTCATTGGAAATCAGACCGGGGTTCTGTTCTTTGTTATCTGCATCACCGGGAATATTATAAATGTAATAATGGAAGAAGGCATTTTCAGAGGACTATTCCAAAATATGCTTGAACAGAAATATTCATTTATTGTATCTGCTGTTATTGGGTCATGTCTTTTTGGGCTGTGGCATATTATAGCTCCAATCAGAGGTTATTATGACGGCACAATGGGCTGCAATAGCCTTATTGCAAATATTATACTGCTTGTTGTTACATCAGGTTTAATGGGTTTTCAACTGGCGCTTATGACTAAGTTAACAAACAATTTATACATGGCAATGGCACACCATTTTGTAAACAATACCATTGTAAATATACTGCATGTTGTATCAAGCACAGATGCGGACGAACTCATGGTTGTGAGAATAGCTATTGCACAGTCAATATCCTTTGTGACAATATTGCTATGGTATACTTTTGCGCAGCGTAAGCAGAATAAAATAAATAGCACAATTTAAAGTAACAAAAAACATATAAATCTGATATATGTGCAACCAATACAGTCATTATTAAATCCTAAAAATACTCCATCAAATTTACAAGCACTGTATTTTGAATGTCCATTCCCCTTCTTGTAAGATAAATATATCCTTTATCCCTTAGGATTAGCAAAGGATTAGCATCAATGTATTTTCCTATTACGGAATACAAATCCACTCCATACCTTTTATTAAATCTATCCTCACTTATCCCCTGCACCATTCTAAGCCCCAGCATAACCGTTTCAAACATGGATTCTTTCTTTGCTATAAAATCGCAGCTCATATTATCCCCATTAATATAATCCTTTAAAACAGAGGTATGCTCAGTTCTTACAGCAACGGTATTTTCTTTCGTCACTATTCCCATTTCCTTTGCCTGCCGGGGTGTTATACATCCATGAGCGCCACAGCCAACGCCAAAATAATAACCATTATCCCAGTAATTTATATTATGTTTGCACATTTTTCCCGCTAATGAGTAATTAGATACTTCATATTTCCGGTATTTTTCTTCAATTAAAAGCAGTTCTTCTTCCATATCTTCAGTGTCTGACAGACTAATACAACCATTATTTACTTCTTTATATATAGGCGTGCCTTCGCTGACAATAAGGGAATAGACAGAAATATGCTCAGGATTAAGGGACAGCACCTGTTTTATGGTATTTCCAAAATCCTCTTTACTTTGCTTTGGTAGCCCATACATTAGGTCAACATTTATATTGTCAAACCCTGCCGCCCTCAAGCTGTCATATGCTTTTAAAAACCTGTCATAGCTGTGTACCCTTCCAATAGCCTTTAGTACGTCATACTTTGCCGATTGCAGCCCCATGCTTACCCGATTTATTCCAGCATGATAAAGTATCTTTGCATATTCATCAGTAATAGTTTCAGGATTGGCTTCAACAGTGATTTCACAGTTATAAGGCAGGCTGTGCCTTATAATCACAGCCTCTAATATTTTCTCTATTTTTTCAGCTTCCAAAGCAGTCGGCGTTCCTCCGCCTATAAACACCGTTTCAAAAGTGGATTTTGGAAGCCCGTTTATTTCCCTTATAACAGCGTTTACATATGCCGATTTTATACCGCTGTCACAATTTTCAAAGGAAATAAAGTCGCAATACTTACACTTTTTCAAGCAAAACGGAACATGTATATACAAGCTGCTCATGTTAATCCATCTTCAGCACAGACATAAATGCTTCGGACGGCAGCTCCACACTGCCCACCTGGCGCATACGCTTTTTGCCTTCCTTTTGTTTTTCCAGCAGCTTTTTCTTTCTTGTAATATCGCCGCCATAGCACTTTGCAAGCACGTCCTTACGCAGAGCCTTAACTGTTTCCCTTGCAATAATCTTAGTTCCCACAGCCGCCTGAATAGGTATTTCAAACTGCTGCCTTGGAATAACCTCTTTTAGTTTTTCCGCAATACTACGTCCTCTTGCATATGCCTTGTCCTTATGCACTATAAGGGAAAATGCGTCGCATATATCGCCGTTAAGAAGAATATCCAGCTTAACCAGCTCGCTTTGCATATATCCGTCAAGCTCGTAATCAAATGAGGCATAGCCTTTGGTACGGCTTTTAAGTATATCAAAGAAATCATAAATAATCTCGCTTAAAGGCAGCCTGTAATCCAGCGCTACTCTGTTAGAGTCAAGATACCGCATGTTTTCATATATGCCGCGCTTTTCTGTGCACACGTCCATAATACTTCCCACAAACTCGCTTGGGGTCATAATAACCGCCTTAACCATCGGCTCTTCCATGCAGTCAATAACTGACGGGTCGGGAAGATTAGTTGGATTAGATACCATAGTTTCGTTGCCGTCGGTAGTCTTGACCTTAAAGGCAACGCTTGGCGCAGTGGTAACTATGCTTAAATTAAATTCCCTCTCCAGCCTTTCCTGAATTATCTCCATATGCAGCAGACCTAAAAATCCGCATCTAAAGCCAAAGCCAAGAGCAACGGAGGTTTCCGGCTCATAGCTTATGCTGGCGTCATTAAGCTGAAGCTTTTCCAGCGCATCCTTTAAATCCTCATACTTTTCACCATCGGCAGGATATATGCCGCAATATACCATTGAATTAACCTTTTTGTATCCTGCAAGAGGCTCCTTTGCCTTGTTTTCTGCATTGGTAATAGTATCGCCCACCTGGGTATCGGCAACGTTCTTTATGCTTGCGGCAATATATCCCACCTCACCGCAAAGCAGCTCATTACACGGGGTCATAGTCGGAGAAAATCTTCCAACTTCAACAACGTCAAACTTCTTTCCGCTGTGCATCATAACAATTTTGTCCCCAACCTTAACCTTGCCTTCCACAATACGAACAAATGATATTGCGCCTTTATAGCTGTCATAAACCGAATCAAATATAAGCGCTTTTAAAGGCTCTCCCTCTCCGCCCCTTGGCGCAGGAATTTTCTCCACCACAGCCTTTAAAACATCCTCAACATTCAGCCCTGTCTTTGCTGAAATCCTTGGCGCTTCCTGGGCTTCAATACCAATAGTATCTTCAATCTGTTCAATAACTCTTTCCGGCTCGGCGCTTTGCAAATCAACTTTATTAAGCACGGGGATTATCTCCAAATCATTATCCAGCGCCAAATAAGTGTTTGCAATTGTCTGGGCTTCAATACCCTGGCTGGCGTCCACAACAAGCACAGCACCCTCGCACGCCGCCATCGCCCTTGATACCTCATAGGTAAAATCCACATGCCCCGGCGTATCAATTAAGTTCAGCTCATAGGTGTTGCCGTCCTCATGTGTATAGTGGATTGTTGCGGCAGAAGCTTTTATTGTAATTCCCCGTTCCCTTTCAATATCCATAGAATCCAGCATCTGGTCTGTGTCGTTCCTGTTCTCCACCGTTTCAGTCATCTCCAGCAGCCTGTCGGCTAAAGTGGACTTTCCGTGGTCTATATGCGCTATAATGCAAAAATTGCGAATTAGGTCTAAACGGTTCACGTTATGCCTCCCTTTTATAATCTGGTCATATGCTTTATAATATCATAATAAAGGATATTTAAAAAGAGATTTTTGAGGTGATTACCATGGAATTTAAAGATTTAACAGCAATACTTGAAAAAATCGGATACAAAGCAGTTTACTTTGATACAGGCAAAGAAGCAGGCAATTACGTGCTTTCTATAATTGAACAAGGCGCAATTATAGGCATGGGCGGCTCGGTAACGGTTAATTCCCTTGGCCTGCCTGACGGGCTTATAAAAAGAGGACACGAAATTTACAGCCACAGTCTCCGCCCAAATGACGACCCCCATGAAACCCGCATGAAAGCCCTTAATGCAGACTACTTTCTCTGCTCCTCCAACGCCATAACGGAAAAAGGCACAATGGTTAATACAGACGGCGTGTGCAACCGCATTGCCGCCATGTGTTACGGTCCAAGGCACGTTATTTATATTATCGGCAAAAACAAATTTACCAAGGATTTGGAGACGGCTATAAAACGTATAAAAGAATACGCCTGTCCGCCAAACGCAAAGCGTCTTGGGCTTCAAACTCCCTGCGGAATAAACGGAAAATGCGCAGACTGCAATTCACCCCAGCGTATGTGCCGCAACACTCTTATAACCGAGCGTCCTCCAAGAACAGCGGATAACACTGTTATTCTCGTTGGTGAAGAGCTGGGATACTAAAATTATAAGTTTCTTGACTTAACATTAAACATTAAATTATAATACTAACAACAGGGAAACTAGTGGGCGGTTAGCCACTCTCTTTTAAAGGGGGTGGTAATTATGTCAGAAGTTTACATACTTTTGCTTTTAACTATTGTATTAACTTTGTTTATAAAAGAAATAAAAAAATAATCGCCCCTCCAGCCTAACGGTGCGATTATTTTTAATGGTGTCATAGGGCTAACCGCCTTGCGGAAGTTTCCCTGTTTTTTTTATTATATTCCAGTTTTATTATTTCGTCAATCTAAAAGTTACACCATTAAATTTTTTCTTTACTTTTTCTTTTAAAAAAGAAAAAGTAACAAAAAGAAAACTAATTACATACACAAAAATTTACAAGGACACAGCTTTGTATATTCTGTCTCTCAGCTGCTTTCTGGCCTCTAAAATGCCAACAGCTTCCCCGCCGCTTAACCGTTCCTCCTCTGCCTGCAGCACACTTGCTCGAAGCTGCAGCACCTGTTCCCGCTTTTCAAAAGCGTCTATACTCATAAGCACCAAATCACCTTCACCGTTTTTTGTTATATAAATCGGTTCCTGTGTTTCTTTTGCCATATTTGAGATTTTTGTATAATCGTTTCTAAGCGCTGCTGACGCTTTTATAATCACACCGACCACCTCATATCATTATTATGATATAATTATATTTTTATTTCTATACATTGTAAAGTAATTTCTACACCTCAACTTTTCCGTGCTGTTTTTCATATTCCATTACATGGGCTTCAATAAGACGCATTACATACATGCTCATAGAGCGGTATTCATTACTGCTCAAAGTCC
This sequence comes from uncultured Christensenellaceae bacterium, assembly GCA_910585035.1. Lineage (GTDB taxonomy): Bacteria > Bacillota > Clostridia > Christensenellales > MGBC116941 > MGBC116941. Next base: position 84,675 of record CAJUEF010000003.1, read on the forward strand.
TTACCTTTTCCAAAAGCTCCTCTTCCATTTTTACGCTTAAAGTTATTTTATTAGACATATAATCACCTCAAAATAATAATAACATAAATACAACGTATAACAATTCCCTTGTTAATAGTAACTATGTCCATAGTAATTTTTTCCCAAAATCCACTTATTAGTTAATTTTTGGGACTTTTTTATTTAAAGTTACAAACGATTTTTACTATAAAATTTTATTAAAAAAACCTTATCTCTTAGATAAGGTTTTTTTATCGTAATAAAAGTTTTTTCTTTTTGTTACTTTTTCTTTTCTTCAGAAAAGAAAAAGTAAAACCCAAAACTACAAATACTTTTTCAAAAACTGCCCTGTATAGCTGTTTTCACACTTAACAATCTCTTCGGGGCTGCCCTTTGCAATAACTGTTCCGCCGCCATTGCCCCCTTCGGGACCCATATCAATAATATAATCGGCAGTCTTTATAACATCCAGATTATGCTCAATTATAACAACGGTGTTTCCGCCCTCTCTAAGACGCTGAATAATGCCGACAAGACGGCGCACATCCTCGCTGTGAAGGCCTGTTGTAGGCTCGTCCAAAATATATATGGTCTTGCCTGTGCTTCTCTTGGACAGCTCGGTGGCAAGCTTGACCCGCTGGGCCTCGCCGCCTGAAAGCAGGGTGCTGTTCTGCCCCAGCTTAATATATCCAAGACCCACGTCATAAAGGGTTTGCAGCTTGTTTTTAAGAGACGGCAGAGCGCCGGAAAACTCCAGCCCTTCTTCAACGGTCATTTCCAGTACGTCATATATATTCTTGCCCTTGTAACGCACCTCAAGGGTTTCCCTGTTATAACGGTGTCCGTGGCACACGTCGCACGGCACGTATACATCAGGCAAAAAGTGCATCTCAATTTTAAGAATACCGTCGCCCTTGCAGGCTTCGCACCGTCCGCCTTTGACGTTAAAGCTAAATCTGCCGTTTTTATAGCCGCGCATTTTCGCATCGGGAGTTGCGGCAAAGACCTCTCTGATTTTGTCAAACAGCCCTGTATAGGTTGCAGGGTTACTCCTTGGGGTTCTGCCTATGGGGGTTTGGTCAATGGCGATTACCTTGTCCAAATACTCCAGACCGTTAATCTTCTTATACCTTCCCGGCTTTGTTCTGGCACGGTTTAAATCCCTTGCAAGGGTTTTATAAAGTATCTGGTTTACAAGGGTGGATTTTCCGCTTCCCGAAACTCCCGTCACGCAGGTTATAAGCCCTATTGGAATATCCACGTCAATATTTTTAAGGTTGTTTTCCCTCGCTCCGATTACAGAGAGAAAGCGTCCGTCAGGCTTTACCCTTTCCTTTGGAGTTTCAATGGCGCGCTTGCCGGATAAATACTTACCTGTAATAGAACTTTCACACTTTTTAATGTCCTCAACGCTGCCGGCAAACACAACCTCGCCGCCGTGCACTCCAGCCTTTGGACCTATATCCACAATATAGTCCGCTTCCTCCATTGTTTCCTCGTCATGCTCTACCACAATAAGAGTGTTGCCAAGGTCCCTAAGCCTTTTAAGGGCGTCAAGCAGCCTGCGGTTATCCCGCTGGTGCAGACCTATGCTGGGCTCGTCCAGTATATAAAGCACACCTACAAGACCGCTGCCAATCTGGGTGGCAAGGCGTATCCTCTGAGCCTCACCGCCGGAAAGAGTGCTTGCGCTGCGCCCAAGAGTAAGATAGTGCAGACCAACTCCGCAAAGAAAGCCAAGTCTTTCCCTGATTTCCTTTAAAATCGGCTTTGCAATTATGGAATTTTTTTCACTCAGCTCAAGGCTTTCAAAAAAATCCCTGGCATTTTCAATGGACATTGAACACACATCGTCTATATTCTTTCCGCCAACAGTAACGGAAAGAGCCGTATCGCTAAGACGCTTGCCGTGACAGTGGGAACACTCAACGCCTGACATGAAATCAGCATAATACTGCTTCATGGAATCGGAATTGGTTTCGTTATATCTGCGCTCAACAGTTGGAATAACTCCCTCAAACTTAACCTTGTGCTGCCAAAGTCCGTTAGCGGTTTCCATGCGGACGTCTATCTTCTTTTCATCCCAGCCATAGAGGATGGCTTTTTGCGCCTCTTCAGGCAGCTCGTCAAAGGAAGTATCCAAATCAAAGCCCATTTCCTTGCCAAGAGCTTCAAGGTATATTCTCGCCATGCCGTCTCCCGCAACATTCCAGCCTGTAATCTGAATTGCCCCGCCGCTCAGGCTCTTGCTTCTGTCAGGCACTATTAAGTCCTCGTCAATCTTGTTGATAATTCCAAGACCAAGGCAGTGCTCACAAGCCCCAAAGGGACTGTTAAAGGAAAACATTCTCGGCGCAAGCTCTTCAATGCTGATGTTACAGTGAGTACATGCGTAGTTTTGGCTGAAAAGGGTGTCCTCCCCTGTATCCGCATCGTTTACAACGGCTAAGTTATCCGCAAGATTAAAGGCGGTTTCAAGAGAATCCGCAAGGCGGGATTCAATGCCTTCCCTCACCTTTATTCTGTCCACCACAACATCAATGCTGTGTTTCTTCTTTTTATCAAGCCCCAGCTCATCTCCAATTTCATGGATGACCCCATCCACACGAATGCGCACAAAGCCCTGTTTGCCAAGGTCCTCAATAAGCTTTATATGCTCGCCCTTGCGGCTTCTCACAACAGGCGCCATTATTTGCAGCTTTGCGTCCTTTCTTGACATAACCGCATCCACAACCTGGTCAATAGTCTGACTGAATATCTCTCTGCCGCATTTAGGGCAATGAGGCACGCCGACCCTCGCATACATAAGACGGAGATAGTCGTAAATCTCGGTAACCGTGCCCACGGTAGACCTTGGATTGTGGCTGGTGGTTTTCTGGTCAATGGATATAGAGGGAGAAAGCCCGTCGATTTTATCCACATCCGGCTTTTCCATCTGCCCCAAAAACTGCCTTGCATATGATGAAAGAGATTCTACATATCTGCGCTGTCCCTCGGCATATATGGTGTCAAAGGCCAAAGACGATTTTCCGCTGCCGCTGAGGCCTGTCATAACTATCATTTTATTTCTTGGCAAAGTGAGGTTTATATTTTTAAGGTTGTTTTCCCTAGCCCCTTTAATTACTATGCTGTCATCAGCCTTTATGGCTTTATTATCTTTACTTGCCATGCTTTAACTTCTCCCTCCTCCTTATCCGTTTTTTATCCTGCTTGCCCTCGCCCTTTAAGGCAAAGATAGCGTCTCTTATTTTGGTTGCAAGCTCGAAATCCAGCCTGTCCGCCGCCTGCTTCATCTCGTCCTCCATGTGGCTTATCTTAACGGCTATCTCCTTTTCGCTAAGCTGGCTTTCCGCCTTCTTGCTTATTTCAAGAACGCTTCTGACTTCCTTAATAATGGTCTTTGGAACTATGCCGTGCTCCTTGTTGTATTCCTGCTGAATCTTTCTGCGCCGTGCCGTTTCATCTATAGCATATTTCAGGCTTGGCGTCATAGTATCCGCATACATTATAACCCGTCCGTGGTCGTTTCTTGCGGCACGTCCAATAGTCTGGATAAGGGATGTTTCACTTCTTAAAAAGCCCTCCTTATCTGCGTCCATAATAGCCACAAGGGATACCTCGGGCAAGTCCAGTCCTTCTCTAAGAAGGTTTATGCCAACAAGCACGTCAAACTCACCAAGACGTAAATCCCTTATTATTTCCATGCGCTCAAGGGTATCAATGTCGCTGTGCATGTAGCGTACCCTTACTCCCATATTGGAAAGATAATCCGTAAGATGCTCCGCCATCTTTTTGGTAAGAGTGGTAATAAGCACCCGATCGCCCATTTCAACGGTCTTATTTATTTCACCAAGCACACTGTCCACCTGGTTGGATGCAGGAAGCACAGTTATCTCCGGGTCCAGCAGACCTGTAGGGCGGATAACCTGCTCGGCAACGGTGGAGGAATGCTCCCGCTCATACTTTGCGGGAGTAGCGCTGACAAACACCGCCTGGGGCACACGCTTTTCAAATTCCTCAAACATAAGAGGGCGGTTATCCGCAGCAGCAGGCAGGCGAAAGCCGTAGTCAATCAGCTGTTCTTTTCTTGAATGATCGCCGCCGTACATTGCATGTACCTGAGGAATAGTAACGTGGGACTCGTCCACCATTACCAGAAAGTCATCGGGAAAATAGTCAAGCAGGGTAAAAGGCGGCTGCCCGGGCTTTCTGCCGTCAAAATACGTGCTGTAATTTTCAATGCCGCTGCAATAGCCTATTTCCCTCATCATCTCAATATCAAAATATGTGCGCTGTTCAATGCGCTGGGCTTCAATGAGCTTGTCATTATCTTTAAAATATTTTATCCTGTCCATTAAATCGTTTTCAATGTTCATAATCGCCTTGTCGATTTTATGTCGGGATGTGGCATAGTGGCTGGCAGGATATATGGCAATGTGGGAAAGCAGACTTAACACCTCTCCCGTAACCGTGTTTATTTCGCTTATCCTGTCAATTTCATCCCCGAAAAACTCAATTCTCACCGCCTTTTCCCCATAGCTGGCAGGGTATATTTCCACCGTATCTCCCCGCACCCTGAAGGTGCCGCGCTCGAAGTCAATATCACTGCGCTGATACTGAATATCAACAAGCCTGCCTATAACCTCGTCCCTGCTTTTCTCCATACCGGGACGCATGGAAATACCCAAATCCAGATATTCCTTTGGATCTCCAAGAGAGTATATACAGCTTACGCTTGCAACAATAATAACGTCCCTTCGTTCGCTAAGGCTTGCAGTTGCACTGTGGCGGAGCTTTTCAATCTCCTCATTTATGCTCGATGTCTTTTCAATATAAGTATCTGAAGATACTATATACGCCTCCGGCTGATAGTAGTCGTAGTAGGACACAAAGAATTCCACTGCATTTTCGGGAAAAAATTCCTTAAACTCGCTGCAAAGCTGGGCTGCAAGGGTCTTGTTATGAGCAATTATAAGAGTTGGTTTTTGTACCTTTTCAATGATATTCGCCATTGTAAAGGTCTTTCCGCTTCCCGTAACCCCAAGAAGCGTTTGAAAACGGTTGCCCGCTTTAATGCTTTTTGAAATTTGTTCAATAGCCTGGGGCTGGTCTCCCATGGGCTTGTATTTAGAATGAATTTTAAACTCCATATTCACCTCAAAAAATGTTTGTTAGATTATTATACACCAAAATTTTTTAATGTAAAAGCAAAAAACAATGGCGCATATTTTTTTATATTTCTATTGTAATAGGTATTTACAATGATATATAATAAAGTTAAAATTATATGAATTATTTTAAGGGGGATTAACATGCAATACGAAATAATAGGCGGACAGCTGCCTGCTGTTTCTTGTCGTCTTTCCGCAGGAGAAACAATGATAACCGAAAAAGGCTCAATGTGCTGGATGACTCCGAATATGAAAATGGAAACCAGCACCAACGGCGGCATTGGCAAAGCCCTTGGCAGAATGTTTTCCGGCGAATCCATATTTCAAAACAGATATACAGCAATGGGCGCCGATGGTGAGATTACCTTTGCTTCCAGCTTTCCGGGCTCAATTATGGCAATAGAAATAAACCCTGGCAATGAGATAATAGTTCAAAAATCCGCTTTTCTTGCCAGTGAAACCTCCGTTGAGCTGTCTATGTTCTTTCAGAAAAAATTTGGCGCAGGTCTCTTTGGCGGCGAAGGCTTTATTATGCAAAAGCTCAGCGGCAGCGGCATTGCCTTTGTTGAAATTGACGGCCATGCAGTGGAATATGAATTGGCGGCAGGTCAGCAAATGGTTATAGACACCGGCTACCTTGCTGTTATGAGCTCCTCCTGCTCTATGGATATTAAAGCAGTTCCGGGAGTTAAAAACATGCTTCTTGGCGGTGAAGGAATTTTTAACACCGTTATTACAGGTCCTGGCAAAATAATTCTTCAAACCATGCCTATT
>CAJUEF010000003.1:90629-92003 GCA_910585035.1 uncultured Christensenellaceae bacterium
CCTTATACAATATCAAAATAAAACTTAAAAGATGGGCTTATATTTTAAGCCCATCTTTTTTATTTACGCTTTTTATAAAAACTTATATGTATTGCTTATACCTTAAATTCCGTCTGCAAAAAAATCTTTACGGCTTTCCAGAGTTTCCAGCATAAGCAGCGCACCAAGACAGTAGCCCTCAATAAACTTTTCCTTAGTGCAGTAATAATTTTCGCTTCCAATGGCTTCCACCGCTTTATTCAGCATTTCTCTTTCTTCGCCTTTAATCCTACCGCTTAGTTTTTCAAGCATTGTATATGCAGCATTACAAGCCTCTTTTTGCTCTTTGCTGCGCTTTTCTTCACAAGGTTCCAGGCAAAAGTAACCTTCTGCCAGCTTTTCTAACATTTTGTTCATTTTAATTGTCCTTTCTCTTAAAAAATTCCTTGCAATGGAAAAACGCATATAGTATAATATTTATGCGTCTTCCCATTACTTAGTGGTTCCCATTACTTAGTGGGAAGGGGCTTTCGATCAAAGAAGCGGCTTTTCCCATATAATATGTTATTTTTTTTTGCCGCTTCTTTTTTTTACCTTTTTTCAAGCTCTTTTATACCGTTTCTTAACCCCTGCGGACGCGTTACATTCATTTTTGCACAATATTTATCAAGTTTTTCCATCTCTTCTTTTGTTAAACGAACATCCACCCGCATACTTTTTGGGTTTTCGGAAAATGGACGACCCATCTTTTTTGGCAGTGTTTTCACCTCCCATCGTTTGCCTATGGTTTTATAGTAGTTGGTTACCGCCAATTAGTCAAGAACTTTTTTATCTCCAATAATTATTAAATAACTTTTTATTTTTCGACTTATATATTGCAATAAAAACAAAAAAGAATAGAAATAAGCCTGTTATTTACCTTTTTAACAATTTTTAACAAATTTTTTTAAAAAACACTTGCAATCTTAGGATACATCTTGTATACTAATAATGTACTTATCCTAAGTTTGGATTTTAACGAAGCGATGTCTCTCTCCCCATAAGACATCGCTTCATTTTTTTAAAGCTTTTATTCCATCCCTCAGCCCTTGAGGACGGGTTACATTCATTTTTTCACAGTATTCATTAAGCATATCAAGTTCATCTTTAGTCAGGCGCACATCCACCCGCATATTTTTTGCATTTGTCGTTCTTGGTCTTCCAACTCTTCGTTTTTGCTCACCCATATATTTTTTTACCTCCTTTATTGTTAACGTAAACAGTATAGTTTTTTACCGACAATAAGTCAGGTTTTTTTATAGACAGTAAGATGCGCTGTGTTTAACGTTTGCTATTTATATTAATAACAATAAAATAAAAAAGAACGGATTCATTTCCGTTCTTTTTTATAAAGGT
>CAJUEF010000004.1:0-66353 GCA_910585035.1 uncultured Christensenellaceae bacterium
GAGGGATTCGAACCCCCGGCCTTCTGGTCCGTAGCCAGACGCTCTATCCAGCTGAGCTACAGGTACATTTATTTTGTGTGCTTATATATTTTATACTTTTTATTGCCCTGTGTCAAGCTAAAAATTTTCTGTAATAAAATTAAAATATTTGTAATTTTTTACCGAACAAATTGCAATTTATATTGGTGTGGTTTACAATTTTAAAATAGGGAATGATTTTAAAAGTATTTGAAAGAAGGTAACAAAATAATGAAAAAGACTAAAATTGTGGCAACATTAGGTCCTGCCACTGATAATATTGATACTCTCAGGGCGGTTATAAGAGAGGGAATAAATGTTGCCAGAATGAATTTTTCCCACGGTGACCATAAAGAGCATAAAAAGCGTCTTGATAACTTTCGTAAAGCATGTAAAGAAGAAGGAGTTTTGCTGCCGGTGTTGCTTGATACCAAAGGACCGGAAATAAGGACCGGTGAATTTAACGGCAAGGTAACCCTCAAAACGGACACTCGGTTTACTATCTATTATGATGATAAAGTAGGTGACGAGCATGGATGCAGTATATCCTATAAAGAGCTTTACCAGGATGTATCCCCCGGCGATGCCATTCTTTTTGACGATGGACTTATTAAAGTTACAGTGGAAAAAATAGAAGATAAGAATATAGTTTGCAAAGTATGCAATGACGGGCTTATATCCACTAAAAAAAGCGTCAATGTGCCGGGAGTGTCGGTAAATTTGCCGCCTCTTACGGAAAAAGATATTGATGATTTAAAATTTGCTTGTGAAAACGATTATGATTTTGTTGCAATGTCCTTTGTGCGCAAGGCAACCGACGTAGTTCAGGCAAGGGAAATTCTTAAGAAAAACGGCGGAGAAGACATACGCATTATTGCTAAAATTGAGAACAGAGAAGGCGTTGACAACATTGACGATATTATTGTTGTTGCCGACGGTATCATGATAGCCAGAGGGGATTTGGGCGTTGAAATACCTTATGAAGAAGTTCCTTTTGTTCAGCATGACTTAATAAAAAAGGGATACACAAAAGGTAAAGTGGTTATTACGGCTACCCAAATGCTTGATTCCATGATAAGAAATCCTCGGCCAACAAGAGCTGAGGTTGCTGATATAGCTACCGCTATTGTGGAAGGAACCAGCGCCATTATGCTCTCGGGAGAGACTGCGATGGGCAAATACCCTGTGGAATCGGTGCGGACCATGTCTAATGTGGCAAAGCAGACAGAATCAACTATAAATTACTGGCAAAAACTAAAGTGGTTTAACCCTGAGAAAATGCCTATGAGCGTGACAGATTCCATTAGCTTTGCAACTTGCTTTACAGCAATGAATATAAATGCCAAAGCTATTATAACTGTTACCACATCAGGGAAAACGGCAAGAATGATATCTCGCTTTAAGCCGTCGTGTCCTGTTATTGCTGTAACATCAAAGGAAAAGGTGCAAAGACAGCTGCAGCTTTCCTTTGGCATTATTCCTGTTTTATCCTCCCAGCAAACTTCTACTGACGAACTTATACTTGATTCCATAAACAGCGCTATAAAAACGGGAATTGTGGAACCAGGGGATATGACGGTTATAACTGCAGGATTGCCTATAGGAATGTCCGGCACTACCAATCTGCTTAAAGTGCAGGTTGTGGGTGATATTGAATGCCACGGTCTTGGAATAGGCTCAGGAATTGTTGTTGGGAACCTTTGCGTGGCCTCTTCCATTGACGACGCAGTCAAAAATTTTAAAGAGGGAGACATATTAGTTACTAAATATACCATTCATGAAATGCTTCCTATTATGAAGCAGTGTTCGGCTATCGTTGTTGAAGACGGGGATATTAACGGTCATGCACCGATTACTGCAATAGCTCTTGATATACCTATAATAATAGGTGTGGATAACGCAGCAAAAATATTGAAAGACGGTGCAAGAGCTACCCTTGATGTGGAACACGGAACTATACAATATACTTCATTTTAAAACGTACTTGGTTTTAATTTAAAAAGCTTTAACAAAAATAGATAATATAAATGTGTGGTGAATATTTAAAAACGTTTCCTGATTATTGTGGAAACGTTTTTATTATAAAAATGTTTAAACATTTAAAAGCTTTTAACAGTATAAAATTTATCAAGAAAACAGCCTGATATTTTCAAAATTACAGTATATTGAAGAAAAAGGAGCTTTTTAGCAACTTTTTGTTGACGGATAACATATTAATAAAGTATACTGTAGAAAATACTTTATCTTAGTAGAGTATAAAAAACACAAGTGTTGTTTAAGGGGGATAAGTTTCATGGAATTTATAGAAACGTTTGTAGCAACAACAAATTCCTGGCTTTGGGATTATTTGCTGCTGTTTTTATTATGCGGAACAGGAATATATTTCACAATAAGGTTGAAGTTTGTTCAAGTTACAAGGTTTAGAGAAGGAATGAAAAGGGTGTTTGGCGGTATTAAGCTTTTTGGAACAGATGCAGACGGGAATGGAATGTCATCGTTTCAGGCGCTTGCCACTGCTGTTGCAGCCCAGATAGGTACAGGAAATCTTGCCGGAGCAGCTACCGCTATTGTATCCGGCGGTCCAGGAGCTATATTCTGGATGTGGCTTTCTGCTTTTTTTGGAATGGCTACTATTTTTGCTGAGGCAAGTGTTGCCCAAAAATTTAAAAAGACTGTTGACGGAGAGGTGACAGGCGGACCTGCTTATTATATAAGAGCTGCTTTTAATGATAATGGCTTTGGGAAATTCCTTGCTGCGATATTTTCTATTCTTATTATTTTTGCTCTTGGCTTTATGGGGAACATGGTTCAGTCTAACTCCATTGGAAGTGCGTTTCAAACAGCTTTTGGCGTTAAGGCATGGATTGTAGGTCTTATAGTTGCTGTGGTTGCAGGGTTCATATTCATTGGAGGAATTAAGAGAATTGCTTCTTTTACTGAGAAAATAGTTCCTCTTATGGCTGTTCTTTATATAGTTGGCGCTCTTGCTATAGTATTTATGAACTTTAATAAAATCGGTTATGCTTTTCAGCAGATTTTTATGGGTGCATTTTCTCCTAAGGCCCTCGGCGGTGCATTTATCGGTATAACGGTTCAAAAGGCAATGCGTTTTGGCGTTGCAAGGGGCTTATTTTCCAATGAAGCCGGCATGGGTTCAACACCTCATGCACACGCTGTTGCCAAGGTTGACCATCCTTGTGAGCAAGGTACGGTTGCTATGATTGGTGTGTTTATTGACACCTTTGTTGTGCTTACTCTTACTGCGCTTGTAGTTATTATTTCAGGACTTAATGTTGGAACGGAGCTTGAAGGAATTAATCTTACCCAAGCTGCATTTTCCCAATATTTTGGAAGCTTTGGTAATGTGTTTATAGCTATTTGTCTTTTGTTCTTTGCTTTTTCCACAATTATAGGATGGTATTTCTTTGGTGAAGCAAATGTTAAATATCTCTTTGGTAAAAAGGCAGTTCCTGTATATGCTATTTTGGTGTTAGGTTTCGTTCTTCTTGGCTCTTTCTTAAAAGTATCCCTTGTTTGGGATTTATCAGATATGTTTAACGGACTTATGGTTATTCCTAACCTTATAGGACTTAGCGCCCTTAGCGGTGTGGTTGCTATGTTATATAAAGAATATAATAATAAAAAGACACGCCTTTAGGCTACAAAAGAAAAATAGACAAATATTACTGTTGTAATTATAATAAAAAACTAGTATGATTGGTGTATAATTACAGATGGAGGTAAGCTGTAAATGAGTAATTTCAGAGTGGTGGCAGACAGCTGTTGCGAAGTTACAAGGGATATGATAGGTGATATGGATTTAAAATTTGTTCCCTTTTCCATGACGGTGGATGACACTGTGTTTGTTGATAGTGAAGATTTTGATAACAAGGCTTTTATTGAGGCTATGAAAAACAGTCCCAACTGCGCTAAATCCGGATGCCCTACTCCTTTTGATTTTGCAGAAAAAATAGACCCGGAAAAACAAACCTTTATAATAACCATTTCCGGAGCTCTTAGCGGATGCTATGAAAGCGCTACCATGGCAAGACAGGATGTGCTGGAAAAACACCCTGAGGCAAAAATTTATGTGTTTAATACCAAGTCTGCTGCTGCCGGAGAAGCTTTGGTTTTTTTAAAAATTAAAGATTGTATAGAAGAGGGAAAATCCTTTGAAGAGATAATTGAGATAACTGAAGCATATATAAAAGATTTACAAACGCTTTTTGTTCTTGGAAGTCTTGACAATATGGTGAAAAACGGCAGAATGTCTAAAATCGCAGGCTCGGTTGCTTCATTGCTTTCTATACATCCTATTTTAATGGGAGACAGAAATGGAGAAATCGGCATTTTGGAAAAGTGCGTAGGCAGAAAGAAGGCCCTTAATAAGCTTGTTGAATCTGTTGGGAAAATGGGTGTTTCCATTTCCGGTAAACGTGCTTTTGTTACTCATTGCAACAACCTTGAAAGGGGAATGGACATTAAAGCAAAGCTGGAAAAGATGTATGACTTTTCTGAAGTGTTGCTTGTGGAAAACCGCGGACTTGGAACAATGTATGCCAATGACGGCGGAGTTATTGTTTGTTTTTAGGTTTTAAAATGCAATATTTAAAATTGTTTTGTGTAGTACAAAATCCCATCTTAATAGATGGGATTTTGTTTTTTTAGGATTATAGAAATTAAAAATTATTATACATTTGTGCTGTAAAGCCATTTATTAAAGAAAGCATCCCAATCGTATTCATAGGATTCTTTAATGTGGTTTTTTAACTGATCTGACGATACTATGGAATAAGCGTATTTTTCATAATAGCTTTTTAAAATTTCGCATAGCTTTTCTTTGCCCATTATATTTTCCATATCTATATACATCATACTGCCTTTAATGTATACAAGCATAGACAGCTCTAAACTGGACTTGAATTTAGGAGTGTTTTTATGAACCTTGCCATCAGATACCAAATGCTTATATTTTGCATAAGGGGATAAGATGTATTGGTTTTTAAGCTGGTTGAAGGTGTTTTCATCATATTTAGAGCGGGTATATATAAGGGTGGAAAACTCTGTCAGGCTTTCATCAACATAAGGGTCTTTTATTGGGTTGCTGCCTATAACCCCATACCACCACTGATGGGCAATTTCGTGGGCTACGGTCCATTCCAAGTCGGTTTTGCTTTCCTCGTCATATAGGTTTCCTGCTATTAATACAAGATTAGGATATTCCATGCCTCCTCCAAAATACTCACTGCCAACAACGCTGATTTGAGAATATGGGTATTTACCAAAGGTATTATTATAAAAGGAAATGGAATCTTTGGCATAGGAAAGGGCTTCTCGTCCGTAGGTTTCATCTATAGCATAGCTTCGCACGCTGATACCATCTACATTTTCCTCAAACATTTTTAAATGAGGGCTGGCAACAACAGCAACTTCTCTTACGTTATAAGCATCTATTTTAAGGGACTTCATTCCGTTTTCAGAGGTTGTAGTGTATTCGCCGGTGGCGGCAACTGTAAAATTTTCCGGAAGAGTCAGAGTGATGTGATAGTCTGCCATATCTGTGAAAAAGGGGTCGCCTATATAATTATAATCGTCTATTTGCCAGCCGTTATCATATACGGCAGCAACGGGATAAAAGCTTGTTAAATTGTAGCAGTCGTTATAATATCCCATGCGTCCTAGGCTGTTTGGAAGGCTGGTTTTATATTTAAAAGTAATTATAAGGGAATCCATTGGTGCAAGGGGATTATCGAGATTTATTTTAAGCAGTCTGTCTTTTATTTCCGTATCCAGCTTAACGCCGAGAACAGACACTTCATATACCTCTATACCGCCTTTGTTAAAGCCACCGGGATACATGGTTTTCATATATGCAGGCTCTACCATGTTTTTATTTTGATACATATTTGGATAAAGGTGAAAATACAGTTCGCTTAGCGGCTGCTGTTCTTTGTTTACATAGTTTATACGCTGAGTGGCGGTAAAGGCGTTGTTTTCCAATACGCCGTCAATAAAATATGTATCTGAGCTTTGGGAGATTTCTATAGATTGACCGGTGGGCTGGTAATTTATTGCGGCTTCTTCTTTTGCACAGCCTGTAAACATTAAGATTGCTGCAAACAAAATTAAAGTATATTTTTTCATAAATTTGCTCCTTAAATATATTTGTTATAAGTATTGACTCAGGTATAATAAATGTATGTTAATTTTAAGGGCGAATGATGTTATAATATTACTAATTAAGGCGAAGGCGGTGATAAAGGTGGACGATGCTCATAAGGAACACAGAAAAAGAATGATGACACGGTTAAAGAGAGATGGTGCATCAACATTTTTTGATCATGAGCTAGTTGAAATGCTGCTTTATTATGCAATTCCAAGGGGAGACACAAACCCAGCGGCCCACAGGCTTTTAAATGAATTTAACGGTATTAACGGCGTTTTCAAAGCCGACGCTTCTGCCCTTAAAGGAATTCACGGCGTTGGAGAGAAAAGCTCTATGCTAATTAATATTGTGGGAGAACTGCTGAGAAGAAGCGTTATTAAAACAGAAATATCCGAAAGCTACCGCATAACCAATACAAGTCAGGCGGTTACTTATTGCAAAACCCTTTTTCTGGATAAAAAATACGAATGCCTATATGCCATATGCCTTGATATTAAAGGTAAGGTTATTGCAGACGGATACATTTGTGAAGGAGTTATAGACCAGGTGCCAGCCTATTCAAGAAAGGTTGTGGAAACAGCTCTTAGGCACACTGCATATACAGTTATAATTGCTCATAATCATCCGGGAGGGGAATGCAGCCCCAGCAGGGAGGATGACGAGGTTACGGAAAAGTTTCGCATTGCTCTTGAAGCTATTGGAATAACATTAAACGATCATATTATTATTGGCGACGATGGTTATTTTTCCTATGCCAGCACAGGCAGGATGAACAGAGAAAGCCTAAGATACATGATTGAAGCGGCACAGAAAAACAACCTTTTGCAAAAATCCCCTGAGGACTTTGACGATAAAACTATTGAGTAATATGCAAAAACCCTATATAATAATAAAATAATGTAAAGATAAAGGGCATATAGAGTTGTTTTTTAAAATAAACAATAGGCGTTTTTTAAGGAAAACATAAAGGAGTAAAATTTTATGGAGGTATGTTCACTGTTTAGCGGAAGCAGTGGAAATTGTATATATGTTGCAAAAGGCGAAACTAAACTACTGGTAGACGCAGGAGTTTCCGGTTCGAAGGTTATTAAGGCGCTTGAGGGAATAGGAGTAAAGCCTGAGGAGATAAATGGGATACTTGTAACTCACGAGCATACAGACCATGTTCAGGGAGCAGGAGTGCTTTCCAGAAAGCTGGATATTCCCATATATGCAACGGCTAAAACGCAGGAAGCAATGCTTGCTAAAATTGGTCAGGTTTCTTTTAAAAATCTTATAGAGATAGAAGCAAATAAAGACTTTTACATAGGGAATATAGATATTTCCCCGTATTCAATCCCCCATGACGCAGTGGATCCTGTTGCATATAATTTTATGAGCAGAGGGAAAAAAGTGGGAATATGCACAGACCTTGGTTTTATGCCAAAGCAGGTTTTTGAAAATGTTAAGGATTGTGATGTGCTTCTTCTCGAGGCTAACCACGACTTAAATATGCTTAACAGCGGGGCTTATCCATATGAGCTAAAGAGAAGAATATCCGGAAAGCAGGGGCACCTTTCCAACGAAACCTGCGGAAAGGTATTGGCGCTTATAGCAGACAAGGTGCGCTCTGTCATGCTGGGACATTTAAGCAAAGAGAATAACACAGAAGAACTTGCATTTTTAACTATAACGGAAATTCTTAAAAATGAAGGTATTACCTCTAAAGATATAAGCGTTGAGGTATTAAAGAGGGACAGATGTTCCAAAATATATAATGTAATATAGGAGGAAATAAATTGATAGCTGATAACTTTATTACGGACATAATAGACGAGGATAATAAAACAGGAGTATACGACTCAAGAGTGCAAACGAGATTTCCTCCCGAACCTAACGGATATTTGCATATAGGTCATGCAAAATCCATAGTTCTCAATTTCTCACTTGCAAAGAGATACGGTGGGATATGCAACCTCCGTTTCGACGATACAAATCCAATAAAAGAGGATACAGAATATGTTGATGCAATAAAAGAAGATATAAGCTGGCTGGGATTTAGCTGGGAAAATCTTTACTATGCTTCAGATTACTTTGATAAATTGTATGAATACGCGGTCTTTCTTATTAAAGACGGTCTTGCATACGTTTGTGACCTTAGTGCTGAGGAGCTTAAGGAATACAGAGGCACCTTGACTGAGCCCGGGAAAAACTCACCTTACAGGGACAGAAGCGTAAGCGAGAATTTACAGCTGTTTGAGGATATGAAAAACGGCAAATATAAGGACGGGGAAAAGGTTTTAAGAGCCAAAATTGATATGGCGCACCCAAATATGAATATGCGGGACCCTGCCATGTACCGCATTATGCATAAAGAGCACCATAAAACAGGGAATAAATGGTGTATCTATCCTATGTATGACTATGCCCATCCTGTAAGCGACGCCATTGAAGGAGTTACTCACAGCGTTTGTACTTTGGAGTTTGAGGCCCATCGCCCGGTATACGAATGGTTTGTAAACCATCTTGATTTTTTAGCTCCGCCAAAACAGATCGAGTTTGCAAGACTTAACTTAACAGGCACAATTATGTCCAAGCGTTATTTAAAGCAGCTTGTGGACAGTAATTTGGTAGATGGATGGGACGACCCGAGAATGCCGACTATTTGCGGTATTCGCAGAAGAGGGTTTACGCCGGAATCCATAAGGGATTTTTGCGGACGCATAGGCGTTGCAAAGGCGAACAGCGAAGTGGATTACGCCATGCTGGAATCCTGCCTGAGAGACGACCTTGGAGAAAAGGCGCCAAGGGCTATGGCGGTTATAAATCCTTTAAAGGTGGTTATTACCAATATGCCTGAGGATGAGCTTTTTGAAATTGAGCTGGAAAACAACCCTAACGACGAAAGCGCAGGCACGAGGACGTTAGAACTGACAAGAGAGCTGTATATTGAAAAAACTGATTTTGAAATAGACCCGCCGAAAAAATTCCACCGGTTAAAACCAGGGGGAGAGGTGCGTTTAAAAGGTGCTTATATAATTAAGTGTGAAGATTATAAGACAGACGAAAACGGAGAGGTTGTTGAGGTTTACTGCACCTATGATCCCGCTACCCGCTCAGGGGAGTGTGAACGCAAGGTTAAAGGCACTATTCACTGGCTGCCTTGTGATTACTGCTATAATGCGGTGGTTAATGAGTATTCAAGTCTTCTTCTTGAAGGTGAAGGAGATTTGCTAAGCAGAATAAATAAGGATTCATTGACTGTGCATAATAATGTTAAAGTGGAGAAAGGTCTTGCTCTTAGCAAGGGAGGGGATAGGTTTCAGTTTATGCGCCACGGTTATTTTGTAAGAGATACTAAAAACGGCGGACTTGTTTTTAATAAAATTGTTGGCCTTAGGGATACCTGGGCCAAGATGAATAAAAATAATACGGAGGGGAAATAGATGAAAACGAGATTTGCACCAAGCCCTACCGGATATTTGCATATAGGCGGTCTTAGAACTGCCCTTTATTCTTGGCTTTACGCAAAGGGACGAGAAGGAAAATTTGTGCTGCGTATTGAAGATACAGACAGGGAAAGATATGTTGAAGGGGCGACAGACCTGATTTACCGCACCTTAAAGGATACGGGCCTGACATATGACGAGGGTCCTGACGTTGGTGGTCCTAACGGACCTTATATTCAGTCTCAGCGCATGGATATATACAAAAAATATGCGGATGAGCTGGTGAAAAAGGGCAAGGCTTATTACTGTTTTTGTACTAAAGAACGTTTGGAGCAAATGAGAGAAAAAGATCCTACCTTTAAATATGACAAGCATTGCAAACGTCTTTCAGCAGAGGAGATAGAGGAAAATTTAAAAAATGGTGTGCCTTATGTTATAAGACAGGACATGCCTACAGAAGGGGAGATTTCCTATGAGGACATGGTGTTTGGAACGGTAACTGTGCCTGCAAGCGATTTAGACGATAACGTGCTGATTAAGTCTGACGGTATGCCGACTTATAATTTTGCCAATGTAATTGACGACCATCTTATGGGAATAACCCATATTATCAGAGGAACCGAATATCTTTCCAGCACGCCAAAATACAATTTGCTGTATCAGGCCTTTGGCTGGGACGTGCCTTCGTATATCCATCTGCCCCCCGTTATGAAGGACGCTCACAATAAGCTGTCCAAAAGAAACGGGGATGCCAGCTATGAGGATTTGCTTGAAAAGGGATATTTAAAGGAAGCGATTATAAATTATATAGCTCTTCTTGGCTGGAGCCCCGGGGACAACCAGGAAATATTTACATTAGAGCAGTTAACAGACGCTTTTGACGTTAGAGGAATAAACAAAAGCCCGGCAATATTTGATGAGGCAAAGCTGCGCTGGATGAACGCTGAGTATATCAGGGCCATGTCAAAGGATGAATTTTTAGCAGCTTGCGAGCCTTATTTTAAACAGGTGTTTGGAGAAAAAGAATTTAACAGGGATATTCTTTGTGAAATACTTCAGCCAAGGCTCGAAGTGTTGACTGATATTTCAAGCAAGATAAGCTTTTTGGTTGACTTTGGAAATTATGATCCTGAGCTTTTCCTGCATAAAAAGATGAAGACTAACTTTGAAATTGCAAAGAACTCCATTGCTTATGCCATTTCAGGATTAAATAATGTAGATTGGACTCATGACTCTATTTATGACTATCTTGTTGCTATTGCAGAGACTATTGGTTATAAAAAGGGACAGTTTTTATACAGCATAAGAATTGCAATCACAGGGGTTGCAGTAACTCCGGGAGGAGCTATTGAAGCGGCGTTGCTGCTCGGCAAAGAGGAGACTCTCAGGAGACTTAATTATTCTCTTGAGATGTTGTCACTTCGTAAATAATTATGATATTCACCGGGCTTTTATATGTCCGGTGAATTTATTTAAAAGGGAGGATTTATGAGGAAAAAGATAACCTTTATACTGCTTGAACTAGCCTTTATAATTGGAGGGGCATATATAATAAAACTTGGGCAGTTCCACAACTTATCTGTAATAGCCTTTTGCCTTGCATTTACTTTTATAATGTATTTTCTTGCCAGCCATAATATAAAGCCGGTTGACGATGGAATTTATGTTACCCTGTGCGGTTTTGTTTTCTTTGCTTCTTTTCTTGGATCTTGTTTTGACTTTTATAACCTTATAAGGTGGTATGATGATTTTTTGCATCTTTGGTCAGGGATTATTTGCTGTCAGGTGGGATTTGCTGCCACAAAGCATTTGCTTGAACCAACAGAGCCTCTTAATTCAAAAAAGAAATGGTTTGTAATGCTGTTTGTGTTTTTCCTCACTATGGGCTGCGCTTCGGTTTGGGAAATTCTGGAGTTTGGCGCTGATAATTTGCTGGGACTTAATATGCAGGCTGGAGGGCTTTCCGACACCTGTTTTGATATGTTGGATGCGCTTATAGGATGTTTGCTGACCCTGCCATATATATATACAAGGGTGAATAAAATGCATATAAATGAATAAATAATCATAAATAAATATAGTGAACCATATAAAGTTACCTGTGACTAACACTTTAAGTAGTTGGTTTTGGGTAACTTTTGTTTTTGGATTTAAATCAAAAATAAGTTGACACAAATTAATAATTATGATAATATTATATAAAAACAAGGGAAATAAAATAAATTTATATATTATTGATTTTTGTAAAAATGCCTATTCTATAGAATAGGGGTTTTTTAATTTACAGGCAGTTAGCCAAAGGAAACAAAAGGAGAAAATTAAAATGGATAAAAGAAGCGACCAATATATTGCAAATAAAGTCTCGGTGGTTACTCTTATAGTTAATATTACCCTTTCATGCTTTAAGCTGGCGGCAGGTATAATTGCTCACTCAGGGGCTATGATATCTGACGCTGTGCATTCTACTACAGATGTGCTCACAACGATAATGGTGCTGTTTGGCGTTAATCTTTCCGCAATGAAGGATGATGATAATCACCAATACGGTCATGAAAAAATTGAAAGTCTGGTAGGTGCGGTTATGGCGGTAATACTTATGATAACTGCGCTTGGCATAGGATATGCAGGAATAAAAAGCCTGTTTGCACTGGGCAGCGGAGTTAGTATAAAGGTTCCGGGAAGACTTGCGCTTATTGCAGCGGTTACATCTATTGCCAGCCAGGAAGCTATGTATTGGTATGCAAGGTCGGCAGCAAAAAAAATCAAGTCTCCTGCGCTTATGGCTGACGCATGGCATCACCGCAGTGACGCTATGTCATCGGTGGGCAGTTTTATAGGTATAGGAGGAGCAATGCTTGGATGGACGTTTTTAGACCCTCTTGTGTCAATACTCATTTGTGCAATTATAGCTAAGGTAGCTGTTGATATTGGAAGGACTTCTATAGACCAGCTTTTAGATAAAGCCGCAGATAAAGAGACCGTTGAAATAATTGAAAATGCCGTTATGGAAATAAACGGAGTTGTTAGGATAGATGATTTAAAGACAAGACTTCATTCTAAAAAACTTTTTGTAGATGTGGAAATATCCGTTGACGGCAACATAACCACGTGGCAGGCTCACGGCATTGCAGAGAAAGTGCATGATAATGTTGAGGGAATTTGCAGTGACGTAAAGCATATTATGGTTCACGTAAATCCTGTATAGCTAAAAATATTTATATAAATAAATCGTCTATAAGATTATCTATATCTTTTTTGAGAAGGGCTGTCGCTTCTTTATCAAAGGTGTATATGCCGTTCTTTTTCCTAAGACAATCACCCTCCTTTGCGTCATCAGGCAGAAAACCGCGGGGCACATTTAACATTTCTTTGTTTTCTCCCTCAAGAACTGCAAGGTCTTCTTCAAATCTGTCAATTATATATTTCATACTTACTCCTGTTTTTCCGTTTCAATATTAATATCAGTGCCGTTGCTTGTAACGGTTATTGTACCGTTTTTGTCTGTTCTGTAAACGGTCATATGGTTTTCAAGACGTTTGAGTACCTCGCTGTGAGGATGACCATATGAATTATCTTTGCCGACGCAAATAACGCCATATTTGGGTTGAACAGCATTTATAAAGCCTTGAGTATTGGAAGTTCTGGAGCCGTGGTGAGGGCTTTTAAGCACGTCTGCCAAAAGTGTTTGCTTTGATGATAACAGCTCATTTTCGTTTACCTTTTCAATATCGCCGGTAAAAAGAAAAGCATTGTCTCCATAAGTAAGACGGATGACCACAGAATATTCATTTAGTCCGTCATATTTATCTTTAACAGGGGAAAGCACGTGGGCGGTTGCGCTGCCTATGCTATAGCTTTGCCCTGCCTTTGCAGCGGTTATCTTAAGCCCCTTTTTTTGGACTGCTGTTAAAACGTCTTTATATGTTTTTGAAGTATGGCTGACCTTTGGCATGATTATTTGCCCTATTTCAAACTCATTTATCACGTTATCAAGGCCGCCTATATGGTCTTCGTGGGGATGAGTGCCTACTACATAATCCAGTTTTGATATTCCAAGATTTTTAAGATATTCCACAACCATTTCACCATCAGCATTATTTCCGGCATCAATAAGCATGGAAAATCCACCTTGGGTTATAAGCATACAGTCTGCCTGGTCTACGTCAATATATTTAACAGTAAGGACGTCGCTTTTTGGTAAAGCATTTTGTGAGGAGCTTTCAGGCGGAAGATGATCTGCTGCTGTGATGCTTGTTTGTTTAACTTCCTGGCAGCCTGTAAGAGCAAGAATAAATATAAGTAAAAGAGATATGATGCGTAAGCTTTTTTTCATAAACATGGCTCCTGTTTTTTTATTACAAATGGTAAAAACTGTGTTAACCCCATTGCTTATTTACGTTTAAGGCATTTTGTTTACAGTTGCCTGAACTACAAAACGAGCGTCTTCAAAATTATATGCACAGGTTGAAAGAGACGCTATTTTATCATTTGTACCCACTGTAAAGCTGGAATTAACGGCAGAACGCTCAACGAACTTATTTATCAAGTCGCTTCTTTGTTCCCCAAAATTAATGCTTGTATAAGGGTCGTTAGCGTGAACGGTGTAAGTGGAAAAGATGCGAAGTTCGTAAACGCCGTCAATAGTGTAATAATATATTACATTATGTTTATCATAAAACTCCTGGGAGCCGTATTCCGATAAAACGTGAAACATACTTTTGTTTTTCATGTTGTGACCGTAAATAATAGTATTTTGATCTGTAAAATTCATAGTGTTTCGGGCGTCAACAAATATAGCTCCGGCTTTGTTGTTCTCTCCGGAAAACAGGGTGTGTAAATATTTATCGTTGTTGTCGCACTGTACTACAGGATAGTCCACAACAGTATCAGGAATATATATCCAGCCGATAACATCAGGATTGGTTTTTTTCAGCTCGTCGAAATTTATAACCCGCTTAAGGGGATTGTTTGTATCGCCGTCTTCATAGGTCACCGCTAAATCAACCCATGAAGAATATTCATTACTGCCTTTTTTATAAACCATAATTTCTTTGTAAAGCATATAAGAGCTGACTATAAAAACGCATGCGCAAATAACAAACAAAATATTTAAAACAATTGATTTACCTTTTTTGGACATTTATAATAAAATACCTTTCTGAAATAGTGTTATTTTTATTATAGCTTAAGCGGCAAAAAAAAGCTATAAAAGCTTTGCTGCTAAAAATTAACATAAATAAGGAAATTTTAAAAAAGTCTAACTTTAAATTGCGCATCCGTTTAAAATTAGCCTATAAATATACATTGTCAATATTAAATAACTATTTTATAATCAAATCCATAAGCTGGAATTTTGAGAAAATAAAGAGGAAAATATGATGTGCTTGCGTCACATTTATAACGCTAAAGTGTAAATAAGGAGGAATTAAATATGCCGTTTACTGAAATATGTGTATATCAAGTTAAGCCGCAAAAAACAGAGGAATTTGAAACATTAATGCTTAAAGCTAAAAGTTTTCTGGAAAAGCAAGAGGGACTTCTTTCGCTTAGGTTTATTAAACGAGGATATCGCATAGATATGGAGCAAATTAAAGAAGGGCTTCCACCGCTTAAAATTACTCGAATTGTAAAAAGTGTTAAGTATATGCTTTATTGGGAATTTGCCACAAAAGAAAGCTACGGAGCAGCTCAAAAAAATCTTTACGACAGCTATTGGAAGTCTATGGAAAAGTGTTTAATAGTTCCACATGATAAATATTTAGGAGAAGTATTGTTTTGATGAAATTATTATATTTTAGATTAAAAATAGATAAATGAGTAAATTTACGTTTATCACGGCATTAGGGCAGTGTAACTTTTATGATTACAAATAAATATATTTATTAATATTTAAAACTTTGCGAAATGGTAAAACTTTTTTATGAAGCAAAAAATAATGTCTTGAAAAAAGAAAAAATTTGAAAAGATAATTTTAATATGTATTGTATCTGCAATGTGTATTGCTCTTGCGGGATGCTCTTCTATTTCTCTTTTTAAGGAAGGAGAAGGCGGAGAGGATGTTGTTAAGCAGTTTTTGTCGGCTGTTGCCAAGGACGACAGTGATAAAGCAAGGGCATGCCTTGTTAACCCAAGCGAATATGAATCCCTTACAACCGTTGCAAAAAGGCTTGGAATGGATGAGGAGAAAACCAAGAAATTTACAGACCAGTATACTTCAATAAAATATTCCATTGAAAAATCCGTAAAGGGAAATGATGCAAGCAGGTCCACAGTTATGGTTTTTATGACTGTGCCTGATTATTCTGCTGCCTTTGCAAAAGGGATTAGCGAAACAAATAATGGTATGAACAGCGGTCAAGCCCTTAAAGTGATAATTGAAAAAATGGCTGATACAAAGCCTGAAACCGTGAATAAAGCGGTTGCCGTCTCCGTCGTCAAAAGCGGAGAAGATTGGCTCATTGATTATTCAAACAATAATATTGAGCTGGTCAATGCAATTAACGGCAACGTTTTAAATGCTTTACACGGCGGTTTGGCTATTTAAAAATTTCTTGTTGACAAAAGTTTTGTTTGTAAGTATAATACTAAGAAATTGATAGGTAAATGTATTGATGGGGAAACCTGTTTTAGCTGATGTAAAGAGAGAAAATGGTTGGTGTAAATTTTCGTGAGGCTAAAATAAATCGGTCATCACCCCTGAACAGCAAGGCTGAAATTTAAAGTAGGCTGCGCCGGGACCTCCCGTTATTGAGGAGCAGTATTATTTGTACTGTGTTAAGCGCACATTTTATTATGTGAATTTAGGTGGTAACGCGGATTTATTTCGTCCTTTAACGAGATAAATCCGTTTTTTGTTTTTATTGTGCCGGCTCTAAATATATATTACCTAAAAAGCCTATAGGTTAGTTTTCTTTTACTGATTTTCTTTTTTATAAAAGAAAAATCAGACAAAATTATGTTTGGAGGTTAAAGAATTGAAAGGAGCAAAAATACTCATTGAAGCTCTTTTGGAGCAGGGGGTTGATACCTGCTTTGGATATCCGGGAGGTAAGATTTTGGACGTTTACGACCAGCTTTATATGTATAAAGATAAAATTCGTCATATTCTCACTGCTCATGAGCAGGGGGCAGCCCACGCGGCAGACGGATATGCAAGGCTTACAGGTAAGGTTGGGGTGTGCTTTGCCACATCGGGCCCGGGGGCAACTAACCTTGTTACGGGAATAGCAACAGCATATATGGATTCTGTGCCAATGGTGGCTATTACTGCAAATGTTCCCAGAAATCTTATAGGAACAGACGCATTTCAAGAGGTGGATATAGTAGGGATTACCCTTCCCATTACCAAGCATAATGTGATAGTCAGGGATATAGACAGGCTTGCGGACACGGTTAGAGAAGCTTTTCGCATTGCAAAGGAAGGAAGGCCTGGTCCTGTGCTTATAGATATTCCCAGCGACGTTTTAAAAATGGATGGGGAATTTAAAGCTAAAACACCTGAAAAACCAAGATGCAGAAATCTTTTTAGTGATGAAAATATTGAAAAGGCTGCAAAGATAATTGGTGCCAGCAAACGCCCTGTAATCCTGCTTGGAGGGGGCTGCGGCATTTCAGGCTGCGAAAAAGAGATTGAAGAATTAAGCAGTGCTCTTAACGCCCCTGTTGTTTCAACGCTAATGGGGCTTGGAAGCTATAATAAAGAGAATTTCTTCGGACTTATTGGTATGCACGGGAAAAGAGCTGCGAATTTTTCACTGGTTAAAAGCGATTTAATTATTGCTGTGGGAACCAGATTTAACGATAGGGTGGCCTCTAATTCAGGCAGCTATGGAAAGAATAAAAAAATACTTCATATTGACGTTGATAAGGCAGAAATAAATAAAAACCTAATCTCTCACTACAATATTGTGGGAGATGCAAAGGCGGTGTTAAAAGAGCTTTTGCCAAAGCTTAAGCAAAGAGAAAACACAGAGTTTATGGAAGAAGTAAGGTTGAAGGTGCAGACACGTGAAAAAATATTTCCTCAGGAGATTATGGAAGCTATTGAAGAACTAAACCCGGATACTACAATGGTTACTGACGTTGGTCAGCATCAAATGTGGGCGGCTCAGTATTTCAACTTTAAAAGATACAGACAGCTCCTTACTTCCGGTGGACTTGGAACTATGGGGTACGGTCTTGGCGCTGCAATAGGCGCTAAGCTGGCAGATGAAAAAAGAAGCGTTACCCTTATTACAGGAGACGGGTGTTTTGGTATGAACTGCAATGAACTGGTAACTGTATCAAGGTACAAGGTGCCGATTGTTATATGCCTTATGAATAATGGCGTTCTTGGGATGGTGCGTCAGTGGCAGACACTTTTTTACGACCGTCATTATTCACATACGGATTTAGGCGAAACAACGGATTATGAAGCGCTGGCAAAAGCATATGGACTGCAATATGCAAAGGCAGAAAATGAAAAACAGTTTAAAGATGCTTACGCAAACGCCATAAAGAGTAGTGGTCCTGTGCTTATTAACTGCATTATAGGCAAGGATGAAAATGTTGCTCCTATGGTAAGCGGCAGCGGAACTGCCGATAAATATATTCTGGATTAGGAGGTGCTAGAAATGACAACATTATCTTTAATTGTTGATAACAGCGCCGGTGTGCTGACAAGGGTTTCCGGGCTTATTGCAAGGAGAGGCTTTAATATAGACAGCCTGGCTGTGGGAACAACGCAGGAACCGTCTCTTTCCAGAATAACCATTGTGGTATCCTGTGATGAGGCAACGGTAACCCAGATGGTTGACCAGATTTCCAAGCTATACTGCGTAAAATCTATTACTGTTTTGGATAAAGGCACTGCCAAATCAAGAGAGCTTATGCTTTTAAGAGTGCAGGCGGATGCACAAAACAGAAACGATATAATTGGAATTTGCAATATATTTGAAGCAAGGATAATTGAAGCGACGGCAGATTCAGTGATGATAGAGTTCGCAGGTGATTTGGAAAAGGAAGCTGCATTTATGTCTATTATAAGCCAGCATAAAATATTGGAGCTGGCAAGGACGGGGGTTATTGCTCTGGCAAAGCAGCAGTATATTTAATGATTATAAGACGAAAATGTGTTATAATAACCTCACGAAATGCTTGCAAAAGCGAAGCTTTTGATCATTTCGGAGAACATTGAAACTTATAATTATATAAATAAAGAAAGTTGGATTAAACGTAATTAGTTTTCTTTGGTTTTACCTTTCTTTTTTAAAGGAGGGCAAGCGGAGAAATAAAAGGGATGAGGGAATTAAGTAATATTTTAAATAATGTGTTAAGGAAGCCCACATATTGATGCAACTGGTTTTCTTTGGTCTTACCTTTCTTTTTTAAAAGAAAGGTAAGGAGAAAATATGTAAGAAGCATATTAAAATTATTATTAAGGAGATAGATAAAATGGCAACATTATACTATGAAAAGGATTGTAATTTAAACGACATTAAGGGAAAAAAGGTAGCCGTTATCGGATATGGCAGCCAGGGACATGCACATGCTCTTAACATGCATGAAAGCGGCGTTGAGGTTATGATTGGACTTTATGAGGGCAGTAAATCATGGAAGCTGGCTGAAGAAGCCGGCTTAAAGGTTGGCACAGCTGCACAGGCTGCCGAGTGGGCAGATGTGGTTATGATGCTTGTTAACGACGAAAAGCAGCCGGCAATTTACGAGGAAAGCATTGCTCCTTACTTAAAAGCGGGCAACGCTCTTGCTTTTGCTCATGGTTTTAATATTCACTATGGACAGATTAAGCCGCCTGCTGACGTTGATGTGTTTATGGTTGCTCCAAAGGGTCCGGGACACACAGTGCGTTCTCAATTCCAGGAGGGATTTGGTGTACCTTGTCTTATTGCTGTGGAACAGAACCCAACAGGTAATGCTAAAAAGCTTGCTCTGGCATACGCCCTTGCTATTGGCGGCGCAAGAGCAGGTATCCTTGAAACCACTTTTAAAGAGGAAACAGAAACAGATTTATTTGGCGAACAGGCTGTTCTTTGCGGTGGAGTTACCGCACTTATGAAGGCAGGATTTGAAACCCTTGTTGAAGCAGGGTATCAGCCGGAGAGCGCGTATTTCGAGTGTGTTCATGAGATGAAGCTTATTATTGACCTTGTAAATAAAGGCGGCATTGGCATGATGAATTATTCAATTTCCGATACTGCTGAATACGGCGAATACGTTGTTGGAGATAGAATTATTACAGATGAAACCAAAAAGGAAATGAAAAAGGTTTTGACAGAAATTCAAGAGGGCGCTTTTGCAAGAAACTGGATTTTAGAGAACAAAGCAAACAGACCTTACTTTAATGCAAAAAGAAGAATTGAAAGCGAACACCAGGTTGAAACTGTAGGTAAGGAGCTTAGAAGCGCTATGAACCGGAGTGATAAACAGTGATAAGCGATAAAATGAAAACAAAGGATGAACGCTCTCCGCACCGCAGCCTTTTAAAAGCAAGCGGACTTACTGACGAAGAGATAAGACGTCCTTTAATCGGCATTGCTCATTTACAAAATGATATTGTTCCCGGACATATCAACCTTGACAAGATCATGGAAGCCGTTAAAGCGGGGGTTTATATGGCGGGAGGAACGCCTCTTGCATTTGGGGGCATTGCTGTGTGCGACGGGATTGCCATGGGACATGAGGGCATGAAATATTCTCTTGTATCAAGGGAGGTTATTGCTGATAGTTGTGAGATAATGGCAAAGGCTCATGCTCTTGACGGTATGGTGTTTATTCCTGCTTGCGATAAAACGGTGCCGGGAATGCTGATGGCAGCTGCAAGACTGAATATACCTTCAATTTTTGTATGCGGAGGCGCTATGCTTTCTCTAAACAGAAAGGGTAAAGCCCTTGATTTAAACAGCTGCTTTGAGGCTGTGGGCAGCGTTAAGGCAGGTATGATGGAGCAGGGAGAAATGCTTGAAATTGAAGATTGCGCATGTCCTACCTGTGGCTCGTGTTCAGGTATGTTTACCGCAAATTCCATGAACTGTCTCACCGAGGCTCTTGGAATGGCGCTGCACGGCAACGGCACAATTCCTGCTGTGTATTCTGCGAGAATTCGCCTCGCAAAGGAAACTGGAATGAAGATTATGGAACTTGTTGAAAAGGATATTAAGCCGCTGGATATTATGACTAAGGCTGCTTTTGACAATGCATTAAAGGTGGATATGGCTATTGGCTGTTCTACCAATTCCATGCTTCACCTTCCGGCTATTGCAAGGGAATGCGGAATTAAGCTGGATTTATCCGTTGTAAACAATATATCCGCAGGAGTGCCTAATCTTTGCCATCTTGCTCCAAGCGGACATCATCATATTCAGGATTTGGACGCCGCAGGAGGAGTTAGGGCTCTTATGAAAGAGATTGAAAGTCTTTTGGATACCAGTCTTATGACTGTTTCGGGACGGACAATAAAAGAGAACCTGTCAGGCGCTAAAGGTGCAGACGGCACGGTTATACGCAGTATTAAAAATCCTTACAGTGAAACAGGCGGGCTTGCTGCTTTATACGGCAATTTGGCGCAAAAGGGAAGCATTGTAAAACGCGCAGCCGTTGCCCCTGAAATGCTTGTGCATAAGGGAAAGGCAAGGGTGTTTGACAGCGAGGAAGAAGCAATTAAGGCTATTTACGATGGGAAAATACAAGACGGAGACGTGGTGGTAATTAGGTACGAGGGTCCAAAAGCGGGACCGGGCATGAGAGAAATGCTTGGACCGACCTCAGCCATTGCCGGTATGGGTATGGACAAGACAGTTGCACTGATTACTGACGGCAGGTTCTCCGGAGCGACCAGAGGAGCGGCAATCGGTCATGTGAGCCCTGAGGCGGCAGACGGCGGCGTTATTGGGCTTGTTAAAGAAGGAGATATTATTTCAATAGACATTCCGGGCGGAAAGCTTGATCTGCTCGTAGATGAAAATGAGCTTAAGAAAAGAGCTTTTGGGGAGTTTAAACCAAGAGTAACAAAAGGCTATTTAAGCAGATATGCAAGAACTGTAGGTTCTGCCAGTGAAGGCGCTGTTTTAACATAGCTTTTGTTAAGTGTATCCAAAATCCCTAAAAAGCTGAAAACTTTTTGGGGATTTTTCTTTTACTTTTCTTTTGTTACCTTTCTCTAAGAAAAGAAAGGTAACGCCAAAGAAACTTAATAGCAATGTGTATTGTGGTAAATATATAAGACTTTCGTTTGCTCCTTTATTTTTTTAAAAGAAGATGAAAGAGAAATGGAAAAAATAAAGACTGCCTGAATAAACAAATATATTTATTAAAGTGTTTATATGGAATAAGGTTTTCTTTTTGCTTCTTTTTCTTTTTTCTAAAAGAAAAAGAAGAAGAGAGAGGTGATAAATTATGAATGTGTTGATGTATGACGCAACATTAAGGGAAGGCGCCCAGGGGGTTGGGGCATCCTTTAGCGTTAATGATAAGATAAAAATAGCGGTTATGCTGGATAAACTTGGCGTACCTTTTATTGAGGCGGGAAATCCATCCTCAAATCCCAAGGATAAAGAGTTTTTTGACAGGATAAAAAAACATGAAATGAAAAACTCAAAGTTGGTTGCCTTTGGAGCAACTGCCAGAAAAGGCGTAAAGCCTGAGGAGGACGAGGGATTAAAGGCGCTTTTGAGCGCAGATACCGAGTATGTTGCTGTGTTTGGAAAGGCTTGGGATTTTCATGCAACAGAAATATTGAAAATAAGTCCAAAGGAAAATTTAGAACTTATTGGCAATACTATTAAGTACCTTTGCAGTAAAGGGAAAAAGGTGTTTTTTGATGCGGAGCATTTTTTTGATGGGTATAAGAATAATAGTGATTATGCTTTAAAGGTGCTGGAAACGGCTGAGAAATCCGGCGCCTACAGACTGGCGCTTTGCGACACCAACGGCGGTTGTTTTCCCCATGAGATAAGCGAAATTACGTGTGCAGTGGTGGAGCGTTTTGGGGATATAATAGGAATTCACTGTCATAATGACACGAATATGGCGGATGCCAATTCCATTGCGGCAGTGAGAAGCGGCGCAAAAATGGTGCAGGCGACTATTAACGGCATTGGCGAGCGTTGCGGCAACTGTAATCTTTGCACTATTATACCAAGCCTTCAGCTTAAGCTGGGTTATTCCTGCATTGACGGGGAAGCCCTTAAAGGAATTACAAAATTCAGCCGCCAGTTCAGCGAGATAGCAAATATAAGTTTAGACGCGAAGACACCTTACGTGGGCAAAAACACCTTTAAGCATAAGGGAGGAATGCATATTGACGCTGTAAATAAAAATCCTCTTTCCTTTGAGCATATATCTCCGGATATGGTTGGTCAGTCAAGACAGTTTATTTTAAGCGAGGTTGCGGGGCGCGTGGCTGTTATAGATAAGGCAAAGTCCATACTTCCAGGCATTGAAAAATCCAGCCCTATAGCTGTGAAAATACTGGATAGGCTGAAAGAGCTTGAAAACAAAGGCTACGTTTACGAGGAGGCAAACGCATCCTTTGAGCTGGAGATAAAAAGAATTGCAGGCTTAAAAAAGAACTGGTATGAGGTTAAGGAGTTTAAGGTCGTAACCGACAAGCCGAAGAAAAGAGGTATGGGGGTTGCATATGCTATAGTTGAGGCGGAAGTAGACGGAGAGGTTAAAATTACGGGAGGAAAGGGCAACGGTCCTGTTAATGCTCTTGATAAAGCTATGAGAAGCGCTCTTGAAGTATTCTTTCCGTGTCTTAAAGAAGTTGTGCTGACTGATTATAAGGTTAGAGTGCTGGATTCACGGCATGCTTCCGCTTCAAAGGTAAGGGTGCTTATTGAAAGCACGGACGGCACGGATACATGGAGCACTGTGGGCGTGTCTGACGACGTTATTACCGCAAGCTATATTGCTCTTACTGACAGTATCGAATACAAACTGGACAAGGAGGAGAAATAAAATGATGACTATGACGCAGAAAATACTGGCGCATTACAGCAAAAGAGACAAGGTTAATGTGGGTGAGATTTTAAGCTGTGACGTTTCCCTTACTCTGGCAAACGACGTGACTGCGCCCCTTGCAATAGATGTGTTTCGTAAGACAGGGGTTAAGGATGTTTTTGATAAGGAAAGGGTTGCCCTTGTGCCCGACCACTTTGTACCCAATAAAGATATTGCTTCTGCAATGCAGGTAAAGAAAATGCGTGATTTTGCAAAGGAATACGAGCTGCCTAATTTTTTTGAGGTGGGCTGCATGGGGGTTGAACATGCCATAATTCCAGAAAAAGGCTTAGCCGTGCCCGGGGATTTAATTATAGGTGCAGATTCTCACACCTGTACCTATGGCGCTCTCGGCGCTTTTTCCACAGGCGTTGGCAGCACTGACCTTGGCTGCGCAATGGCAACGGGCAAGTGCTGGTTTAAAGTTCCGCCGACAATTCGGTTTAATCTTAGGGGCAGGCTTAACCCGGGGGTTACGGGCAAGGACGTAATACTATATATTATAGGTAAAATCGGAGTGGACGGCGCAGCGTATGCCGCTATGGAGTTTGGCGGCGACGGGGTTAAAACCCTTTCCATGGATGACAGATTCACTATTGCAAATATGGCTGTGGAGGCAGGGGCCAAAAACGGTATTTTTGAGGTGGATGATGTTGCAATGTCCTATGCAAGGTATCACAGCAAAAGAGAACCAAAGGTGTTTACCCCCGATGAAAATGCAGAATATCTCGCTGTAATTGATATTGATTTGGAAAACGTGCCTATAACAGTGGCCTATCCTCATTTGCCATCCAACGCAAGGACTATAGAGCAGGCGAAAAAAGACCACATTGAAATTGACCAGGTGGTAATTGGCTCTTGTACTAACGGGCGACTGTCAGATATGGGCATTGCGGCAAAGGTACTTAGAGGACGGCATGTGGCAAAAGGAGTGCGCTGCATTGTAATTCCAGCTACCCAGCAGGTTTATAAGGACTGTATAAAGCTTGGGTATACAGATATATTTATTGATGCCGGATGTGCGGTGTCCACCCCGACATGCGGACCGTGTCTTGGCGGACATATGGGAATACTGGCAGAGGGCGAGAGAGCAGTTGCCACAACAAACAGAAACTTTGTGGGAAGAATGGGGCATCCAAAGAGCGAGGTGTATCTTGCTTCACCTGGTGTAGCTGCCATGTCCGCAGTGGCGGGATATATTACTGATGAAATAAAGGAGGATAAATAAATGACAGTGTTTAAATACGGAGACAATGTTGACACAGACGTTATTATTCCCGCCCGCTATTTGCAAATTGCCGATATAAAAGAGCTTGCAAAACATTGCATGGAGGATATTGACGGCAGCTTTGTAAAAAATGTGAAAAGTGGCGACGTTATAGTCGGAGGACGTAATTTTGGAAGCGGGTCATCCAGAGAGCATGCGCCCCTTGTCATAAAGGAAAACGGAGTTGCCTGCGTTATTGCACAGAGCTTTGCACGAATATTTTACCGTAACTGCTTAAACGTGGGACTGCCTGTTTTAGAGTGTAAGCAGGCTGCAAAGGAGATAAACGGTGGGGACGAGGTGGAAATAGACTTTGAAAAGGGAATTATAAAGAACATTACCACAGGAAAAGAATATGAGGCGGAAAAATTCCCTGAATTTATAAAAAGGCTTATTGAAGCGGGGGGTCTTTTAGAATATACCAAGGAGATGGTTAAATGTACAAAGTAGCGCTGATAAAAGGAGACGGCATTGGCCCTGAAATTGTGGACTGCACTCTTATGGTTCTTAATAGGGTGTGCGAAAAGCATGGCATTGATATAGAATATGAAACTGCTCTTATGGGAGGAGAAGCCTTGGATGCTGTGGGCGTTCCTCTGCCTGATGAGACAGTGGCAAAATGCAAAGAGAGCGACGCTGTGTTTCTTGGCGCAGTTGGCGGCGAAAAGTGGGATAAGCTTCCGGGGCACTTGCGCCCTGAAGCGGGACTGCTGGGTATTCGCAAAGCTCTTGGGCTGTATGCAAATCTGCGCCCTGCGGTTATGTATGAGGCTTTAAAAAGCGCATGCCCTTTGAGTCAAAAGTCCATAGAAGGCGGAGTGGACATAATGGTTGTGCGTGAGTTGACAGGGGGCATATATTTTGGCGAGCGTGGCAGCGGAGGAAAAGGCGAAGATGAGTATTCCTTTGATACGGAAAAATATACTGTAAAGGAAGTCAGGCGCATTGCCAAAAGGGCCTTTGAGCTGGCAATGGAAAGAAACAGGAAGCTTACAAGTGTGGACAAAGCCAATGTGCTGGAAAGCTCACGGCTGTTTAGAAGAGTGGTAAGCGAGGTTGCTGAGGAATATCCCATGGTGGAGCTTAATCACATGTATGCAGATAACTGCGCTATGCAGCTTGTGCGAAGTCCTGGGCAGTTTGACGTTATTGTGACTACAAACATGTTTGGAGACATTCTTTCAGACGAGGCTTCCATGATAACCGGTTCCCTTGGCATGCTGCCTTCCGCCAGTCTTGGTGACGGCAGGTTCGGACTTTATGAGCCAATTCACGGCTCTGCGCCTGATATTGCGGGAAAGGGAATTGCCAACCCTATGGCGTCCATTCTCTCCGCCGCTATGATGCTTAGGCATTCCTTTTGCGAAACTATTGCTGCAAGGGATATTGAGCAGGCTGTGGAAAATGTGCTTACTAGGGGCTGCCGCACTGCGGATCTAGCGACTGATAAAAACTATATGACTTCAATGCAGATTACAAAGGAGATTGTGAAAGAGATTTAATTTCCATCTTTCTTTTACTTTTTACTTTTTCTTTTAAAAAAGAAAAAGTAACAAAAAGAAAATTATGAAATTAGAATAGTAAGCAGCAATAAAAAAACCACGGAGACAGCAATTCCGTGGTTTTTATTTTGCATTATATACGAAAAATATTTATAAAATAATTTTAATTATTAGTTTGTTTTTGCGATTGCATTTCATTTTGCGCTATTAATAAATCGTTAGCTACTTTAATGAGGTAATCCTGCAAAGGAGGACAAAGCTTATTAAAGATTTCTAAAAGGTCCTGCTGCTTTTTCTGGTTGTCCAAAAACATTTCTCCTTCGCCTGTACGAAACCAATGTTCATTTACGGAAAATTGAGAGCAAATGATTTTAATATTTTGTTCCGTTATTTTAGAACCGGCTGTTTCCAGATAACTGACAGTATTTTGTTTTAGACCAATTTTTTCAGCAAAGACTTTTTGGCTAAGTTTTAACGCTTTTCTAAGCTCTTTAATACGTTTGTTCATTACTATACCTCCTATAATACAATATCAATAAATGCTAATAAAAGCAAGAAAAAAATCATGGAACAGTTGACAACTATCAACATTTAAGATATTATCAAGTTAATAATATCTATAATTGATGAATTAAAAAGAAGGTTTTAATATGGCAAGTAAAAATAATGATATACAATCTATTTTTAATAAACTCTCTGAACAAAACAAAGATATATTAATTTTGGTAGCAACAAGCGTGAAAGTTGCACAGGATATAAACGAGCAAAATAAAAAAACAAGTAAAAACATTAGTCAGGTATCTTGTAAAATTAATAATCTAAGTGAAGAATAAAAGGTAATATTTTGGAAAAGCAAAATAAAGGAAGTGAAAATAAATGAAATCTCTTGGTCTTGTGCGTAAGGTGGACTGTTTGGGAAGAATTACAATTCCCAAAAGAATAAGAGAAGCCTGTAATATTCAAAAAGGCGATTATCTTGAAATATGTTTAAATAATCAATCAGAAATTATTTTTGTGCCATGGCCAAACAAGTCGTATTCAAATATGGGAAATAAGGCAGAGGTTTTCAGGTCTAATCTGATTAATAAATTTGCTGAACAAAAAAATATAAATATTGAAAAAATTATTGAAATAATTGAAAATGAATATAAAAATTTAGATAATTAAATTACCTAATTTTTATTTTAAATTTTTTAATTTAAATATCATATTTTTTTGCCTGTATTAAATAATTCTTAAATTTTATAACGCTTTAACAAGCGTTTTTTTACTTTCTGTCCCTGTTTTTTTTAAAAGAAATACATTATTAATAAAGTGTGTTTGTTATGGGAATGTCTATAATAAATGCACAAATACTTATTTGAGGATAATTAAGTTTTCTTTTGCTTACTTTTCTTTTTCTTAAAAGAAAAAATAATAAAATGTTTTTGTGGGTGAAATGACTATATAAAAGGAAAAAATTGTTTTAGAGGGTGAAATAAGTTTTCTTTTGCTTACTTTTCTTTTTCTTAAAAGAAAAAATAATAAAATGTTTTTGTGGGTGAAATGGCTATATAAAAGGAAAAAGTTGTTTTAAAGGGTGAAAATAAGTTTTCTTTTGCTTACTTTTCTTTTTCTTAAAAGAAAAGTAAGAATTCATTGCTCTAATAATTATTATGTATTATAATAATTATCATACAAATATGCTTATATATAAAGCTTTGAAATAATCGTAATTACTAAGAAGGAGATGTGTTATGCAATATTCAAAGGAACTTGAAGAGATGGAATGTGTGCTTCAGGGTACTAACCACGGTCCTGCTCCTATTCCCGTAGAGGGCAAGTGGGTGCAGTCTACTCAGATAAGCGATGTAAGCGGTCTTACTCACGGGGTGGGCTGGTGCGCACCTCAGCAGGGCGGCTGTAAGCTTACGCTTAATGTTAAAAACGGAATAATAGAGGAAGCTCTTATCGAAACAATAGGATGCAGCGGAATGACTCACAGCGCAGCAATGGCAAGTGAGATACTTCCCGGCAAAACTCTCCTAGAGGCTCTTAATACCGACCTTGTATGCGACGCTATTAACTGCGCTATGAGAGAGCTGTTTTTGCAAATAGTATACGGCCGCACTCAAACAGCTTATTC
The DNA here is from genome assembly GCA_910585035.1 of uncultured Christensenellaceae bacterium. Classification (GTDB taxonomy): domain Bacteria; phylum Bacillota; class Clostridia; order Christensenellales; family MGBC116941; genus MGBC116941. The sequence continues at coordinate 28,505 of CAJUEF010000004.1, forward strand.
ACAGGGTGGTTTGCCTGTAGGCGCAGGCCTGGAAGATTTGGGCAAGGGCCACAGAAGCCAGGTTGGAACCATGTATGGCAGCAGGCTCAAAGGCGCAAGGTATATGGAAATGGCGGAAGGCTATGTGCTGGAAATCGGTCTTGATGAAAACAGTGAAATAATTGGTTATAAGTTTGTCAACATCGGTAAAATGATGGACGCTATAAAAAAAGGAGTCGACCCTAAAAAGGCATTTGAAGATAATGTGGGAACTTACGGACGCATTGACGAAGCTGCAAAGCTAATCGACCCTAGAGAGAAATAGGAGGAATAAAGACAGTGATACAATTTGAAGGTTATGATAGAAGAATAGATAACATCAATGCTGTTTTAAAGGAAAACGGTTTTTCCTCTCTTGAAGAGGTGAAGCAGCTTTGCGAGAGCAAAGGCATTGACGTGCATAAAATTGTTTTCGGAGTGCAGCCAATTGCGTTTGAAAATGCCGCATGGGCATACACTCTTGGTGCGGCTATTGCCATTAAAAGAGGGGTTAATAAGGCGAGTGACGCAGCAGCCGTAATTGGCGAAGGCTTGCAGGCGTTTTGTGTTCCGGGCAGCGTGGCTGACCAGAGAAAGGTTGGCAGAGGCCATGGAAATCTTGGAGCAATGCTTTTAAGAGAAGAAACAGACTGTTTTGCTTTCCTTGCGGGACATGAATCCTTTGCGGCGGCAGAGGGAGCAATAGGCATTGCAAGGGCTGCAAACAAGGTTAGGCAAAAGCCTCTTAGGGTAATTTTAAACGGCCTTGGAAAAGACGCTGCTTACATTATAAGCCGTATAAACGGTTTTACTTTTGTGGATACCAAGTTTGATTATGACACTGATAGCCTAAGTGTGGTATCGGAAAAAGCATTTTCCAAAGGCGAAAGAAGCAAGGTTCGCTGCTATGGCGCCAACGATGTCAGAGAAGGCGTTGCTATCATGATTAAAGAGGGCGTGAACGTGTCAATTACAGGCAATTCCACAAATCCTGTGCGTTTTCAGCATCCTGTTGCCGGCACTTATAAAAAGTGGGCGGTGGAAAACGGCTTTAAATATTTTTCTGTGGCATCAGGAGGAGGAACAGGAAGAACGCTGCATCCTGATAATATGGGTGCAGGGCCTGCATCCTACGGGCTTACCGATACCATGGGAAGAATGCACTGTGACGCCCAGTTTGCAGGGTCATCCTCTGTTCCCGCTCATGTTGATATGATGGGGCTTATAGGTATGGGCAACAACCCAATGGTGGGAACCACCGTTGCCGTTGCCGTTGCCGTTGAAGAGGCAATGAAATAACAAAGGCAGTATAAAAGATGTGACTGCTAAGAGGTGGTTCTTATGAAACAGAATAAAGGAGGAGCAATTCTCTGGGGCGGAATAGTGGTTGCTCTGGAACTGATATTTTTTCTCGGTCTTATTGTTGCCGCTTTTGCATTAAAGGATATGGTAATGGCAATTACTGCAATACTTCCCTTGCTTGTTGCTGTTTTTACGGCTTATTTTCTATGGCAGAGGCTTGGTGAAATTAAGGAAGAGCAAAAGCATGGCGATGAATATGATAAATATTAATTAAAAGGAGAATATTATGATTATTGTTACAGTGGATACGGTTTCCGGCAGACAGCTTGAAACTATGGGTTATGTTAAAGGAGCGACAGTGCGTTCAAAAAACCTTGGCAAAGATATTGGCGCAGGGCTGAAAACCATTGTTGGCGGCGAGCTTAAGGGATACACTGAAATGCTTAATGAGGCGCGCCAGGAAGCCGTTGCAAGAATGGTGGATGAAGCTATGGCTTTAGGAGCAGACGCAATAGTGGGTCTTAGGTTTTCCTCTTCAGCGATAATGCAGGGAGCTGCCGAAGTGGTGGCATATGGAACTGCTGTAAAGTTTGTGTAAAAATTAAAAAAGTACGGCGCAGGAATTTTTGCGCCGTGCTTTTTTTAATAAAATAAATAGATTTAATCTTTTATTTATTCTTTGTTGGCTTTTTTAATTTTTTTCTTGGGACAGGTATAGTTTAAAACCTCGTGACTGTCGCATAACCCTTCTGTGGTTGGATCTGTGACTGCATTCCAAATACTTATAACTATAAGACCAAGCACATATGGATTTAGCGCTGCGCTTTTAAAAAGGTTAAAAACAATAGTCCAGGTTGTCAGGTCTTCAAATGTCAGCTTTGCATAAGTAAGCATGGGCATAATTATAGCGAGCAAAAGCTGAACAATGAATACAGGATTTTTAAACCTGACCTTCCAGTTTATTTTCATTTTGCTAACCTCCTTGTCACCACCTGCTGTAATGACCCCGAACATCCACATGGGTGAAATAGCTGTATTTGCCAACTCCGCCGCTGTCTCCCACAGTTTTATCAGCAATTTCATACATTTTTTCCGCAGAAATGTCTTTGGTCTGAATATCCGCAGCTGCAGCATAAAGGTGCTGTGATTCTTGAGCGCCTTCAACCTTTTTGTTATATGAAGGTGTGCGGTATCCGCTCATAATGGTTACAGGAACATTTCCGTATGCAGAACGAACCTTTTCCAGCATATTCATTAAGGACTGTAAATTATTCCAATATTCCGGCGGAACATCGGTTCCGTCCTTACATTTGAATTCAGACATTTTAAAATGTTCACTGCGGGGTTCTTCTGAGCCTTGTGAAATTCCCAGTTTTTCATAGGTATCAGGTCCCACAATGCCGTCGGATGCAATGCCTTTTTCCTGCTGAAATTTTTTAACTGCAGACTGGGTTTGCTTGCCGAATATAGAATCCAGGTTTCCTTTATAAAAGCCTAAAGACTGCAACTTTTTTTGAGCGTCAAGAATTTGACTGCTTTTCATCATTGGATCTGTTAATTTTAGTAATTTCATTTTTATTCCCCCTTAATGCTTAATATTATTTTAATTTAAAAATTGTGCGTGTTTATCAGGAGATACTGCTTTTTATTAAAGGGGACTGGATTTTGATATATTAAAAAAGCTGCCCTTTTGAGCAGCTTTTTAACAGTTTAATCCAGGAGTATTTTTACTTTTTCGCCTATATCGCCGGCGCCTATTGCAAGAATAATATCTTCATTTTCTTTTTTATCTGCAAAGTATTCTTTAACGCCTTCAAAGTCAGGAATATAAACGGCGTTTCCTCCTTTTGAGTTGACTGTTTGTACAATATCTTTTGCATGAATTTTTCCTTCGTCTTTTTCTCTTGCCGGATATATATCTGTAACTATAACCTCATCTAAATCCTTTAAAGCTTCCCCAAATTCATCGAGATGATTTATGGCGCGGGTAAAGGTGTGGCATTGAAATATTCCTATTAGTCTGTCATGAGGAAGCGGCTCTGCGGTTTTAATACATGCTCTTATTTCTGTAGGATGGTGAGCATAATCATGAATTAATGTCATGCTGCCAACCTTTCCGTAGTATTCAAAACGTCTTTTAGTAAGTTTGTATTCTTCTAAGTCTTTACAGCTGTTTTCTACAGGAATGCCTAAATTATAGCATACTATTATGGCGGCAAGGGCATTTTGAACATTGTGCTCTCCGGGCACGTTTAAGTTACATGAGGACAGCACTTTTCCATTTCTCAGCACATTAAAGGTTGTTGAGCCGGAAGAATGATGAACGATATCCTTCGCTTGCCATTCCCCCTCTCCGTTTACGTTGTAGGTTTGAACGCTGCAATTTACTTTTGCCGCAATATTACGAACTCGGTCGTCACCTGAGTTGGCTATAAGCAAGCCTGATTTTGGAAGCTGTTTTGCAAAAGTTAAAAATGAAGCTGTGATATTTTCCATGCTGCCGAAAAAGTTTAAATGGTCATTATCAATATTATTTATTACAGCCATGGTGAGACTGAACTGATGATAGCTGTTTTCATATTCACAGGCCTCGGCTATAAAAATATTGCCGGAGCCAATGTGGGTTCCGCCGCCTTTAAAAAAGGGAACGCTTGCGCCAATATGAATAGTGGGGTCAACATTTTCTTTTAAAGTGATTAATCCTATCATAGAGGTAATGGTAGTTTTGCCGTGACAGCCGGCAATGCCTATCGCAGTTTCAAATTCTTTGGTGATTTTGCCTAAAAAGGTTGCTCTGTCCACGGTCATTATACCTTTGCGGCGGGCTTCCCTTAATTCTTCATTATCTTCAGATATGGCAGCGGTATGAACCACTATATCCTGATCCTTTATATTTTCTTTCTTCTGCCCTATTATAACCGGAATACCTTTTGATTCAAGATATTCCGTAAAAGGTGATTTTGCCATATCCGAGCCGGTGATTTCATGGCCTCTGCTTTTCATAATAAGCGCAAGGCCGTTCATGCTGGAACCGCCTATGCCGATAAAATGAATTTTTAATTTGTTTTCCATATGATGTGCCTCCGAAAGTAACAGCCGTTTCAGGCTGATGGTATATCTATTATACGCCTATAATTATAAATTTATCAATGCTAAAAAGTAATTTAGCTTTTTTTCTGTTTTTGAGGTATAATATTCATATATGCTACCAGGGAGGTTCAATAATGGAAAGAATCAAGCGGAATGAACGCATAGCTGTTATGATGAAAATGTTTTTGGATGCGCCTAATACGCTTTTTACATTAAGCAGCTTTAGCAGTCTGTTTGGTATAGCCAAAACAACTATATCCGAAGATGTGCTGCTAATGCGTGAGATTTTTGCAAAATATGATTTGGGGAAACTTGAAGCAAATATGGGGGCAAGCGGTGGAATAAAGTATATTCCTATGATTAGCAAGGAGGCGGCTCTTGACAGCATAATGGATATATGCAGTGTTCTCTCAAAAAATGACAGAAAGTTGGACGGTGGATATATATTTATAAGCGATCTAATGTCCAATCCTCGTTTTGTAAACAGGATGGCGGATATATTTGTATCCAACTTTTACAAAACCCAGCCGGATTTTATTGTGACCATGGCGTCTAAAGGCATACCTCTTGCGGCTGCGGTTGCTACAAAGTTGTCAAAACAGCTTGTTGTTATTTCAAGAGAAAAAAAGGTAACTGACGGCACTTGCGTCAGCATTCACTATTTTCCCCACGGAAAGACTGAAGGAAAGCAGATGACAGTGAGCAAAAAAATGATAAAGCCGGGACAAAGAGCGCTGGTAATTGATGACTTTATGCGCAACGGCGGAACCATTAAAGGTATATGCGAAATGATGAAGGAATTTTCCGCAACTGTTACGGGAATAGGCGTTGCCATAGCAACAAAGCAGCCTGCAAGAAAGGTTGTTGACGATTATAGATCCCTTATGGTTGTGGATAACGTGCAGTTTACAAACGAAATATCCTTGGAGCCGTCAGAATGGATAAAATCATTGTAAAATGAGAACGTATATATCTTGTAAAATAACAGAGTATATATTATAATACAATCAAATACAAATAGTGACAAAAAGGAGAAGTACAAAAAGTGAACATTACAGATATCAGAATTCGTAAAATTAACTCTGAAGGAAAGATGAAGGCTATTGTATCAGTTACTATTGATGACATGTTCGTAGTTCATGACATGAAGGTAATCGAGGGACAAAGTGGTTTGTTTGTTGCGATGCCTAGCAGAAAGACACCTGATGGCGAATATAAAGATATAGCTCATCCAATTAATACTGAGGCAAGAGAAATGATTCAGGGGAAAATTCTTGAAGCTTATAACAATATGCCTGATGAGGATGCTGAGTAAACCGGGTTATTGATTTTAATAGAGCATATATGAAAACGGGAGTGAAAGAAAGTTTTCTCCCTTTCTTTACTGCACGGTTTTACTATAGTTATTAAGATATAACTCAAAGCAAAAAACTGTTTTTGTTTTGAGTTTTTTCTTTTTTTGGTCTATATTAATTGCTTTTTATATAAACTAATTGTATTATTATAATAGCAGCATTTAAAAACGAAAGGGACATTTTATGGAATTTGTAACGGTAATTATGGCGGCCGGAAAGGGCACCAGAATGAAGTCGGAGCTTCCAAAGGTGCTTTTTAAGGCGTGCGGAAAGCCAATGATTGATTGGGTTTTGGAAGCATGCAGCGTGAAAAACAGGCCTATAGTTGTGGTAGGTCATAAAAAAGAGGATGTTATTGCCAAGATAAAAGGCAAGGCTGATTATGTGGTTCAGGATGAACAAAAGGGCACGGGTCATGCTGTTTCAATGGCAATGGATTATCTTAAAAATAATGCAGATGGTTACACTATTGTGCTTGCAGGGGATATGCCTCTTATAAAAAAAGATACAATTAATAAGCTTAAGGAAATGGCAAAAAGCGGATATGACGGAATAGTGCTGACCGCAAAGGTGGATAATCCCTTTGGTTATGGGCGGATTGTCCGCGATGAAAGCGGAAAGTTTGTGGAGATTGTTGAAGAAAAGGACGCAAGCTGCGAGCAGCGCAAAATAAATGAAATTAATTCATCTGTTTATTGTATTCGGACAAAATTACTTATTGAATGTCTTGGCAAGCTTGGCTGTGATAATGCAGCGGGAGAATACTATCTTACGGACGTTATTAAAATTCTTTCATCTGATTATAAAATTTCTACATTATGCACCTCATTTGAAGAATGCCTTGGGGTAAACTCCAAAGCACAGCTTGCGGCTGCATCTGAAGTGCTTCGCATACGCATTAATAACAGGCATATGGAAAACGGCGTTATCATAATTGATCCAAATACAACCTACATAGAAGATACGGTACGCATAGGCGCTGACAGCACTATTTATCCAAATAATATTTTGGAAGGAAATACTGTTATTGAAGAAGAATGTGTAATTCTACAGGGAAACAGAATAGCAGATTCGCATATTGCAAAAGGAGCCACTATACAATCAAGCGTAATAACCGAGGCAAAAGTGGGAGAAAACACCACTGTTGGGCCTTTTGCATATTTAAGACCAAAGTCAGTAGTTGGCGCAGACTGCCGCATAGGTGATTTTGTTGAGGTGAAAAACAGCAGTATAGACGACGGCACAAAAGTATCTCATCTCACTTATGTGGGAGACAGTGATGTTGGCAAGGGCGTGAATATTGGCTGCGGAGTTGTGTTTGTTAATTATGACGGTATAAACAAGCACAGAAGCGTAGTTGAGGATAACTGTTTTATCGGCTGTAATACAAACCTAATTTCACCGGTAAAGCTTGGACATGGCGCATATGTTGCCGCCGGCACTACAGTGACAGAGGATGTGGAAAGCGGAGCGCTTTGCATAGGCAGAAGCAGACAAACGGTTAAAACCGATTGGAATAATAAGTGGAAAAAGGAAAGGGATAAGTAAACATGACCAGTGAACGCGATATTAAAATTTTTACGGGCAATTCAAATCCTAAGCTTGCAAACGAGATTGCAGAGCTGCTTGGCGAAGAAATGGGCAATGCCACTGTTGGAACCTTCAGCGATGGAGAAATAAGCGTGAATATTATAGACTCGGTGCGAGGTAAGGATGTTTTTCTTATCCAGTCTACGTGTACGCCAGTAAACAACAATCTTATGGAGCTGCTTATAATGGTAGACGCATTAAAGAGGGCGTCTGCACAGACAATAACGGCGGTTATTCCATACATGGGTTATGCGCGCCAAGACAGAAAGGTAAGACCCCATGACCCTATTACCGCAAAACTGGTTGCCGATCTTTTGACAGTTGCAGGGGTGGACAGAATTCTTTCCATTGATTTACATGTGGAACAGATACAGGCATTTTTTAATATTCCTGTAGACCATCTAAAAGGCGTACCTGTTCTTGCCGCTCACTACCTTGAAAGAAATTTTGATACTAACGATATGGTTGTTGTGTCTCCTGATATTGGCAGCGTTACAAGGGCAAGATATTTTGCCAAAAAAGTGGACGCTCCTCTTGCTATTATTGATAAGAGACGCCCTAAAGCCAATGTTTCACAGGTTATGAATATTATTGGCGAGGTTGAGGGCAAGCGCGCAGTTATTGTGGACGACCTTTTAGATACGGGAGGAACCTTTATAAACGCTGCAAATGCTCTTATGGACAAGGGTGCTCTTGAGGTTTACGGCTGCATTACCCATGCGGTGCTTTCGGGAAATGCAATAAATAGAATTGAAGAATCATGTATTAAAGAAATAGTTGCTCTAAATACAATTCCAAGCGACAGGCTAAAGGATTCTACCAAATTCAGGACCCTTTCTGTTGCGCCTGTATTTGCAAAGGCGATTGAAAGAATTTATAAGAATAGGCCTATAAGTTCTCTTAACGAGTAACAGTATTTCGAGTTTTGGGGCTTTTGGAAAGGTTTTAGCAGTACCTGCCAAGGGGGCTTTTAAACTTATTTACATGTGATTATAATATTTGTATCGGCGGGGATGTTGCCCCGCCGGTTTTAGGCTACGGAGGAAAAAATGTATTTAATTGCGGGTCTGGGAAATCCGGGAATAAAATATGAATTTACAAGGCATAATGCAGGATTTCTCACAGTGGATTATTTATGCGATGAATTGAATATAAAATGCAACAGAAACGGTTTTTTTGCTAAAAGCTGTTCTGTTAATCATAAAGGGCAAAAGCTTGTTATAGCAAAGCCCCAAACCTACATGAATGACAGCGGGCGCAGTATCCGTGTGCTAATGGATTATTACGGCATTAAAGCGGATAAATTGATTGTAATTTATGATGATGTTGACATTCCATTGGGTAAGCTGCGAATAAGACCAAAGGGAAGCAGCGGACACCATAACGGTATGAAAAGCATAATTGAGCATGTAGGTACAAATGATTTTGCACGTATACGCATGGGAATAGGGAAACCTGAGCATGATATGGTAAATCATGTTCTTGGAAGAATGAGCGATGAGGAGCTAAAGACAATTCCTTTTGACAAGGGAGCGGGGGCTGCCTTAACCATTGTTGAATATGGTGTGGAAAGAGCGCAGGCCGCTTGTAATTAATCTTTACGGAGAAAAGATGAAAGATACTGTTTACGGGCTTACAGGTGCGGCAAAGCTGCACTATGCCTATGAAATGGCAAAAAAAGAAAACAGACCTTTGCTTTATATTACTTTTAATGAAATTGAACGGGCAAAGGCTCATATGGATTTATCAGCATTTATGGACGCCGTATCCTTTGAGGGCAGAAGCATTCAGTTTATGGAAAGCGGAATACGCACTGATTCTGCAAAGAGGATAGAGGCAATAACAGGCGCTCTTGAGGGGAAGAGCGTTGTGGCATCCATAGATGCTCTTTTGCCATACCTTGCTCCAAGGAGTGAATTTGAAAAATCTGTTACAAACTTAAAGACAAATATGGAGATAGAGCTGGAGGATTTGAAAGTCAAGCTTCTGTCTTTGGGGTATGAACGGGTTGACATGGTTGAGGCTCAGGACCAGTTCGCAATAAGGGGAGATATTGTTGATATTGGCTGCGGCTACCGCTTAGAATTTTTTGACAATGTTATATATTCCATTAAAGAGTTTAATTTGGAAACCCAGCTGAGTGGAAATACAGTTGATAAAATAGATGTAATTCCCGTTATCAGCGTGCCGGTGTTATCCTATGACAGGATATATGGGTTTTTAAACGAAGAATACGAAAAGCGCAGCAGCTCTGTAGAAGCAGGGGATTCTAAAATGGCTGCCAGGCTGCTTTCGTATATAAATTCAATAGGCAAGGGGATGCCTTTTGCAGATTTGGAGAATTTTGCTTTTTATGCTTTTAAAACTCCGGCTTCACTTTTGGATTATATGAATAATCCCATTGTTGTGTTTGACGACTTAGATAAAGTAAAGGAAAGGATTGAGACTTTAAAATCCAACTACACACAAAAGTTTACCGCCCATTTTAGTAAGGGGCAAGCTTTGGTTTTCCACGAAAACGCTTTAGACTTTGGGCTTGCAGACAGACTTACAGATACCTGCGTGGACTTTAAGGAATTTATAGATGCTGATGCCAGGTCGGTTATTAACACTAAAAGTATTTACTATAAGCCTGCAATGGGGGAAGAATTTTTCAACTTTGTAAAAAGCGGAAAGGATTACAAGACATACGTTTTTTGCGGCAGTGAAAACAGGGCGAAACGCTTTTTGGAAATGCTCCGTGAAAGAGATATAGGAGCATTTTACGGTGAAGAATTCGGGGATATGGATTATGGCAGAATATGTGTACTGCCTCTTGCTTTAAGCGGCAGTGCGGAATACACCGACAGAAAAATTCGGCTGATTTCCGACCAGGTTCAGCCAAAGAAAAAACAAAAACAGCGGTCTGCCATAGATGTATTTACCGATATAAAAGCAGGAGACTATGTGGTGCACGACGTTCATGGCATAGGCAGATACCTTGGTATAAAATCTGTAACTTCCATGAAAAAGACAAGGGATTATCTCAGCATTGAATACAGGGACGGGGGAATGCTCTATCTTCCCACAGAGCAGATGGACAGGCTGCAAAAGTATGTGGGAGGCGGGGAGCAGTCTCCCCGCCTTTCTAAGATAGGCGGCAATGAATGGAAAAAGGTTAAGGAAAAGGTAAGCAAAAACGTTGAGGATATGGCTGAGGATTTAGTGCGCCTTTATGCCAGCAGGGCGTCTAAAAAAGGGTATGCCTTTTCTCAGGATACGCCGTGGCAGCAGGAATTTGAGGATAGCTTTGAATATGAGGACACTCCTGACCAGGCAGCCAGTATTAAAGAAATTAAAGCAGATATGGAAAGCGGAATGATAATGGACAGGTTGCTTTGCGGGGATGTGGGTTACGGAAAAACAGAGGTAGCCATTCGGGCAATGTTTAAATGTGTTATGGATGGTAAGCAGGCGGCTATGCTTGCGCCGACTGTAGTGCTTGCAAAACAGCATTATAACACGGTATCCGAGCGCCTTAAAGGCTACCCGGTAAAGGTTGCACTGCTGTCAAGATTTTCAGGAACAAAAGAGATTAAGGAAACGGAAAAAGCTCTTAAAAATGGAGAGATAGATATTATTATAGGTACGCATAAGCTGCTGAATAAAAGTGTTGAATATAAAGATTTAGGTCTTTTGGTGGTGGATGAGGAGCAGCGGTTTGGGGTTAAACATAAAGAGCAGATAAAAATACTCAAAAATAACGTGGATGTGCTCACCTTATCTGCAACTCCTATTCCAAGAACACTTTATATGTCCCTTACGGGAATAAGGGATATTAGCGTTATAAACACTCCTCCGCTTTTAAGGCAGACAGTTGCAACTTATGTTATGGAATATAATCTGGATTTGGTTGTAGACGCCATTAACGATGAAATACAAAGGGGAGGGCAGGTTTATTTTCTTTACAATGACGTGTCCTCCATTGAAAGCTTTGGTTACCGGCTCTCCCAAAGTCTGCCGGGGGTAAGCATAGATATAGGTCACGGACAAATGAATAAAGACAGACTGGACAAAGTTATGCTTGACTTTTATTCAGGAGATACTCAGGTGCTGCTGTGTTCTACAATTATAGAATCCGGCCTTGATGTGACCAATGCCAATACCATAATTGTTTATGATGCGGACAGGTTTGGTTTAAGCCAGCTTTATCAGTTAAGGGGAAGAGTTGGAAGAGGACAAGCTCAAGCATATGCTTATTTTACTTACAGGGGAAATTTATCAGAAAAAGCTTATAAGCGCCTTTCCGCCATAAAGGATTTTACGGAATTTGGCTCAGGATTTAAAATAGCTATGAGGGATTTGGAAATAAGGGGAGCGGGGAATATTTTAGGAAGCGCTCAGTCAGGCAATATGGCGGCTGTTGGTTATGATATGTATTGCCGGCTCATACAGGGCGCCGTGAATAAAATTCGCGGTATTGAAACAAAGCAGGATTTTGAAACAACAATCAAGCTGGATGTTGACGCGTTTATTCCGGATAATTACATTGAAAATGAAGAGATTAAAATAGATGTTTATAAACGCATAGCAGAGGTGGATTCAAAAGAGGCGGCGGAAAAAATTGCGGATGAACTTGCAGACCGTTTTGGCAAACTGCCTTTCGCTGTTATGAGACTGCTCTATGTTGCTGTTTTAAAAGCGCTTTGCCAGAGGATGAAAATACCTGCAGTGGAACAGGGCATTAACACTATTGTAATAAAGATGGATGAGGGGAGCAAAATAGATAATGAAAAGCTTTTGGAGCGCATGGCAAAACTTAATCTGACGCTGGAAAATGGTTGTAAAATCCGTTTTCCTATGAGTGGCAAAAATGAAGAAGCTATGATTTTAGAATTAGTAGATTTCCTTAAATCCATTTGCTGTGGTTGATTTTTTAATATAATTTTTATACAATAAAAGTTATTATATGAAGAACAGGAGACGATATGTTGAATAAAGTGTTGAAAAGGGTCGGGGCGGCAGCTCTTGCGGCAGCATTTCTTTTTATGGCAGGCTGCTCGAACAATAAAAATAAAAACAATAGAGAATTTTTAAATGTAAACGGTGTTTCATTTACTGAGAGCGAGATGTATCACAATATTTATTATTCTGTAGGAAGTTCATTTTCAGGAATAATCGACTATAATGAAATAGCCGATATCAATGAAATTAAAGAAGCTGTTGATAATCTTGAGAAAGATGAAAAGTATTCTGATTTTGTGAAACAGCAAAAAATTGCTTTTGTGAAGCAAAAGGTAAGTGATGAAAAACTGCTTGCAATAGCAAAAGAAAATAACATTACCCTTACGGAAGATGAGCAGGCAGAGGTTGATCAGGAATACAATTCCATTGTAGATTTCTTTAATTCCGAAGAAACTTTAACGCAGATTAAGGAGCAATTTTATCAGTCTGCAAACAATCCTGAGCAAAGCTCAAAAAGCTATTTGGAAAAATACAAAAAATTCTATTTAAACCTTTATGCCGTAAGCTCCATGGAACAATTAAAGGACAAGTTTAATGCTTTGGCAATTGAAAATAAAGTTTTGGAGCAAAAGGCAAATCAGGTGCCTGATGATGAAGAACATATTAAAGCTTATTATGAACAAAAAAAGGAAACGCAAAAAGCTGATTATGAAAGGGATATAAGCAATTTTGATTACGATTATGATTATGGTGAGATAATCTGTCATTATCCTGCGGGACTTAGATATGTAAAACATATTCTTGTGAAGTTTACCGATGAGGACCAGGAAAATCTTTTACAGTATGAAACTAAAATAAGCGAGCTGGAAGCAAAAGAAAACAGGACAGATGAGGAAAATTCAGAACTTGAGGATACTAAAAACAAGGCGAACCAGCTATCCTCGGATATGGATAAAAAAGCAAAGACTAGGGCTGATGAAGCTTATGCCAAAATAACCGGCGGCGCCGATTTTGACGCTGTGTTAAAAGAATACGGCGAGGATGCAAGCATGTCTGATGAATCCAGCCAGTATGCACAAAAAGGATACCTTATTAACGAAAGCTCTAATATGGTTAAGGAATTTCTTACAGTTGCAATGGCGCTTAAAAATCCCGGCGATGTTAGCAAGCCTGTAAAAAGCACTTATGGCTATCATATAATAAAATATGTGGAAAAAGGCAAAGAAGGCGATGTTCCTTATGAAGAAGTGAGAGACCAGCTGCTTACAATAGCAATGGATGAAAAGAGGCAGCAGGAAATAACAAATTATTATGATTCTCTTTATGATGAAATGCTTGCAAGCGGTCAGGTTAATATTAATTATGACGTTCTTGGTTTTGACAAAGAAACATATGACAGGCTTTATCAGGAGCTTAAAAACGCTGCCACAACAGAGTCTTAAATAGATAAAGGGGAGTTTACTGAATGAATTTTAAAAAAATTGCAGCAGGTATAATGATTTGTCTTATGAGCAGCGCTCTTTTTGGATGCGAGCTTGTAAGCGTTAATAAACAAAGGGATAATGAACAAGTGGTTATTACCGTTGGTGAGACCAATTACACCAAGGAAGTTATAAGCGGCATGACAGAGAGCGTGCTGTCTATGTATGGCATTAAAGATGCAAAAGCCAGCACTTATGATGAATACCGAATGGAAATGGCAAAAAGCTTTGCAGAGCAAAAGGCCTTTAATTATTATGCAATACAAAACGGGTATAAGGACAGGCTTACTGAAGAGGATAACAAAGAAATCGATGAAGCTTTTGAAGAGGCAAAAAAATATTATAACGAGGATATATATAACGAAGTAAAAAAGGAACAGGGCTATACAGATGAAGAGGGAGCTCCTGAATTTGATGAGGGTGCAAAGTCTAAGGTTGAAAGGGAGACAGCAAATAAACAAAAGGATTATTTAATGACCCTTGGAGTCAGTAATTTAGACGATTATAAAAATGTTCTTATTGATAATAAAGCAGGGGAGCTTTATTCTGACAGCCTTAAGAATTCCGTAAATATTTCTGATGAAGAGGTCAAAAATCATTATGACAGTATGGTAAATAAGCAAAAGTCGTCTTACGAGAGCAATTCTGCTTCATATGTTGACGATACTGAAGAAGGCAGCTCTGCAACTGTTGTTTACGTTCCTTCAGGATTTAGAAGAGTTAAACATATTTTAATTAAAATAGACGAAGAAGCTTCATCTAAAATAAAGGCTCTTGAAAGCGAAATTAATGCTTTAGAGGATGGAGAAGAAAAGACAAATAAGCAAAGCGAACTGGATATTTTAAAAAAGGATGCTTACGGTAAAATTCAACAAAAGGCAAATGAAGCTTTAAACCAGGCAAAAAGCGGGGAGGATTTTGACCAGCTTATTTCAAAATACGGTGAAGATGAAGGTGCGAAAACAAATACGGAGGGGTACCTTATGCATGCAAGTGTGACGGATAAATATGTGGAAAATTTCCAAACAGCAGGTATGGCGCTTGAAAAGGTTGGAGATATAAGCGAACTGGTTGAGACGGAATACGGATACCATATAATGCTTTATGCAAGCGATGTTCAAGGCGGTCAAATAGCTTTTGATAAAGTTAAAGATAAGGTAAAGGAAGAAGCGCTGGAAGAGAAAAGAACAAAGGCGGTAAGCGATAAAACAACGGAAATCCTTGATAACTATAAAGCAGACGGCACGGTTAAATTATATCTTGACAGATTAAAAACCGCTTCTGTGCCAGGCAAGAATTAAAAAGAAAATATTTTTTGGAGACCTTTTAGGTCTCCTTTTTTATAACATAATTAAACTTTGCGTCAGCAAAGAATAGCGATAGCTATTTAAACCGTCAGGTTTTAATTATAAGTTTCAATGTTCTCCATAACTTTCAAAATCTATGATTTTGTAAAAGTTATGTGAGGTTATTATAACATACAATTCAGTTATTTTTTTAAACTGGTTTTATTTTACAGTGAGTTTTGATATAATGAAGGCGTGGCGGCAACAGGCTTGCCGGCAGAAAAGCGCCATTAAAGTATTGGCGCTCTCAAAGGAGGAAATGTTGTATGAAAGCTTATGAGTCTGACAAAATCCGTAACGTGGCATTATTAGGGCATGGAGGTCAGGGAAAAACCACCCTTGCCGAAGCTATGCTTTTTAACGCCAAGGTTATAGACAGAATGGGAAAGGTTCAGGATGGAACCACTGTTAGTGACTATGACCCTGAAGAGATTAACAGGCATATTTCCATTGGGCTGTCATTATTGCCTTTTGAATATAACGAACACAAAATTAACATGCTTGATACTCCGGGATTTTTTGATTTCGCAGGACAGATGCGTGAAGGTATTTCGGCGGCAGACAGCGCGGTTATAGTTATAAGTGCAGTTTCCGGCGTGGACGTGGGAACAAAAAAGGCTTTTGAGCTTTGTAACCGTAACGGTGTTGCTAAAATGGTGTTTATAAATTCCTGTGACAGGGAAAACGCAAACTATAAAGATGTTGTTTTAGCTCTTCAGCAGCAATACGGTAATTTTGTAACAGCAATTCAGCTGCCTATTATGCGGGATAAAGACTTTGCAGGATTTGTTGATTTGGTTGCAAATAAAGCTTATGAATTTGATAAAGATATTGGACTTAAAGAAATTCCAATTCCTTCGGATATGGTAAATGAGTGTTCTGTATACCGGGAAAAGATAATTGACGTTGCCGCTGAGAGCGACGATAATCTTATGGAAAAATATTTTGACGGTCAGGAGCTAACTCTTGAAGAGATAATAGCAGGTCTTAGGATAGGCTATTGCAGCGGAAGAATATGCCCTGTTTCCTGCGGTTCAGCCGTAGAAAATAAAGCGGTTATTAAGCTGATGGAAAATATTATTTTCTATTCGCCGTCACCTCTTGACAGGGGAGACAGAATGTTTGTTATGGGAGACGAACCTGTAAACGTAAAGTGTGATTCAAACGGACCTCTTGCACTGCGGGTGTTTAAATCCATTGCAGATCCGTTTATTGGTAAGCTATCCTTTGTGAAAGTAAAGAGCGGCACACTTAAAAATGGTATGTCAATTATAAATACCAGAACTGAAAAAAGTGAAAAGCTCAGTAATATTTCCACCATAAGAGGCAAAAAGACTATTCCTGTAGATGCTCTTTGCGCCGGAGATCTTGGGGTTATTGCAAAGCTTGCGGGAACAAAGACAGGTGATATGCTTTGCGATGCTTCCATGCCTTTAAAACAGGCAGGCATAGATATGCCTCATCCTTGTATTGATATGGCTGTTTATGCTGTAAAACAGGGAGATGAGGAAAAGATAGCTTCCGGTCTTGCCAAGCTGGCAGAAGAGGATTTAACCCTTTCTATTAACAAGAATATCGAAACTAATGAAACAATACTTACGGGTATAGGCGAAGTGCAGCTTGAAGTGGCAATTAAAAAGCTTAAAGATAAATACAATGTTGAAGCGGAGCTGAGGGCGCCGCAAATTGCATATAGAGAGACGATACGAAAGAGTGCATCCGCTGAAGGAAAGTATAAAAAACAGTCAGGCGGCCATGGACAATACGGTCACTGTATTATTGAATTTGAGCCAAATGAAGGAAAGGGCTTTGAGTTTGTGGATGAAATTGTAGGCGGAGTTGTGCCTAAACAATTTATTCCGGCGGTTGAAAAAGGGCTTAAGGAATGTATGAACAGTGGAGTTTTGGCAGGCTACCCTGTTGTTGACGTTAAATGCACATTAAAGGACGGTTCTTACCACAGCGTTGATTCATCTGAAATGGCGTTTAAATCTGCTGCAAGGCTGGCCTTTAAAAAGGCTTGTGAAACAGCAAATCCTGTGCTTTTAGAGCCGATTTATAAGTTTGAGATATTTGTTCCAAATGAATACATGGGAGACGTTATGGGTGAGCTTAATAAGCGCAGAGGACGTATTCTTGGCATGAATCCTTACGAGGATATACAAAAGCTCGAAGCAGAAGTTCCTCTTTACGAGATGTTTAAATATGCTACAGATCTGCGCTCTATGACTCAGGGACAAGGATATTTTAAAATGTGGTTTGAAAGATATGAGCAATGCCCGGCAAACGTTGCTGAAAATATTATTGCGAAAAGCAGTAAAAAGGGAGATTCAGAAGAATAATTATAAGTAAAAGCAGTGGGCGTAAATGCGTCTCTTGCTTTGCAAAGGAAGGGTAAACAAATTATGAAATACATAATCGAAGAATATAAAAAAGAATGGCTGTTTTTTAAAAAGGAAATGAAAGTTATCTTTTTGATAATGCTTGTTGGGCTTATCTTACTTATGGTAGGGTCACACTTTCTTTTGTCTGCGCTTATTAAATCGCAACCGGGCTTAATTAACAGTATTGCAGCTACTATACAAGAGGCATTAAGCGGTGTGGATCTGGCAAATGATTCCCCGTTTACATCTGTTATAAAGCTGTTTTTTAATAATGCAAGGGTGTGTCTTATATCCATAAGCCTTGGAATAGTTCCTTTTTTATTTCTTCCAATTTTTACATATTTCATAAATGGCGCAATTGTTGGAGCGGTAACTGCTTTTAGTTCGGCGGTTGCAAATTTTGGCCTTTCTTTCTTTATGGCTTCCTTGCTTCCCCATGGAATATTTGAGTTTCCGGCAATAGTTTATGCATGCGCTCTTGGCATATATTTGTGCAAAGAGAATACTAAAATTGTACTGAAAAAAAGTGATAAACGCTTTATTAATGTTGCCATTGATACTCTTAGAAGTTATGTGATTGTAATATTACCTTTGCTGGTTTTTGCTGCAATAATAGAAGGAACTATTACTATTAATATAGCAATGAAATTTATTTAACCGGATATAACAAATAAAAAAACCTCACATATGTGGGGTTTTTTTTATTTAAAATTATTAATATTTTTAATTTCAACACAGATATTAATTTAAAATTTCATCATTTTTATAGCACTCAGAACAAATGCCTTCAAATAATGCCCGGTGTCTTTTAATGTGAAAGCCGGTATCCTTTGTTATTTGGTCGTCGTATTCGGGATTGTAGCTTAAAGGAGCGTCAAAAACCTTTTTACAGTTAGAACAAACCATATGATAATGAAAGTCCAAGCGGGAATCATAGCGTTCCGCGGGAGAAAGCTTTACATTTGCAATTTGACCACTACTATAAAGGGCTCCAAGATTGCGGTATACTGTTCCTCTGCTAATTTTGTTATCTACTTTACGCACATCTAAATAAATCTGGTCAGCAGTTGGATGGTCGCATCTTGCCATTACAGCATCAAAAATTAACTGGCGTTGTTTTGAATTACGTTGATTTTTCATTATGCCCCCTTTTAATATTAGGACTTTGTATTATTGTAAATATATTTTTTATTACTGTCAAGAATAAATCATGCAGAAAATATTTAACTGTAAAGTTTATGAGTAAATATTATCCTATATCTTTAGCTTAAATTTATTGCAGAATTATCTAGGATTTTGGAAAATATTTCCACTGATGCAAGATATAAAATCTTAAAAGAAATTAAGTATTTTTAAGGTTTTAATATCTTTTCCATAAATGTTCCAAATAAATTTTAGTACATATATTTACTAAAGTCAATAGTAAATATATGTACTAATAACGGCGCAGAATATGCGTATCGTGTTATTTTATTTGAGGAGCTTTTTTATGGAAATATACGTGCGTAGAATTCGTGAGTTGCGCGAAGATAATGATTTTACACAAACCCAAATAGCAAAATATCTTGGAACTTCACAAACTATGTATGCCAGATATGAAAGGGGAGCTAACGAGCTTCCTGTTCGCCATTTAATAGCCCTTTGTAAACTTTATCATGTGTCTGCTGATTATATTTTAGGATTAAAAAGTTAATCTGTTCCGGTAAAATTTGCTTTTATGAATAAAGAGCCGCTTTAAGCAGAGGCAATTTGTTTTCATCGGAAGAATATATGTCTATTTGTTGAATATTATCATCGCTATTTAGCATGCCTTTTTCACAAAGTATATTTTTTAAGTGCCGGGACGTTCCTATGCTGCCGTCAACTATGATCACGTTTTTACCAAAGTTATTTAAAACCTTATTAATGGAATTTTGGGCAAAAGCGTAATGAGTGCAGCCAAGCACACATGAATCTATGGGAATATCTTTAATTGCAGACAGTTTATTTGTTAGGTATTCTTCCATAACAGGCCCCTCCCAAACGCCTTTTTCAATTAGCGCAGCAAGCCCCTCACAGGGCATTTCTATAACGTCTTTTTCTGCGTTAAGATTGCAAACCAAATTTATGTATTTATCCTGACGGAGAGTTGCGGGAGTTGCCATTACAAGAATCTTTCCGCCGTGAGCATTTTTCATGCCGACTTTTACCGCAGGCTCCATTGATACAAATGGAATTGTATACATACTTCTAAGCCGTTTAACGGATACGCCTGTGGCTGTGTTGCAAGCTATAACTATTGCCTTTACATTTCGCTGCACAAGAAAATCCACACAGGCTTTTGACAAATCAAATATTTCACTTTTGCTTTTAATTCCATATGGAGCGTGTTTATTATCCCCGTAATATATAAAATTTTCATGGCAGAGAATGTTTTTGGCAACCTTTAAAACCGCTATACCTCCCATGCCCGAATCAAATATTCCTATTGGTCTTTTATCCATTTAAAGCTTCCTTTACAAGATAGTCGATTTTTATATTTTAGCAAAAAAAACTATTTTTGTATAGTGGATGCAACAGCGCTTGCAAGGTATGGAACGCTTCTTAAAACCTCGTCCATATTATTGCCGGTATATCCCATTTCAATGAGTATTGCGCGTTTGGATATATGCTGGTTATATCTGCTTTTATTTACACGCACGTTTTTTGCAAGTCCTTTTACTTGGGAATTTATGTTATCTGTTATTTTTTTTGCATATGCGTAGTTAGATTTATAATCGGGTCTTGGGAGGATTGGTGTGCCGTTATTGCCTTCTCCGGTGCCTACAACCACCATAATTTTTGCAACGGGATTTCCGTCTACAGTGACTGTTTGCCCCTCCATATAATCAAAGGCATCCCTGTGAATGTCAATATATATATCATACTCTCCGTCGTTTTTTATACGTTTCTCCAACATGGAAAGGGAGCGGGTGTAGGCAGTGCCGAGCTTTGGGGGTTCAAAATTTGTTGTGTCGTGAACAACAGAGACACCGTGATTATTTTGAAGGCTATCAGCCAGCTCTTTGCCTACCTTTGCCACGCTTTTATCCTGTTGGTTTGTTCTATAGCTGCCGCTTTCTTCGTATTTGTAAGTGTCGGTTTGTGCATATGCTTCTGTTATATGGGTGTGGTATATAAGTATTTTTGCATTGCCCTTTGGTATTGCAGGAGTTATGTAGCTGTTGTCTATTTCCAGTTTTATCTCTGTGTCCGTGTCCTCATCTTCCTCATATATTTTTGAAAACACGTTTTTGCTTTCACCGCTTAAATCTAAAATGGGAATTTGATTTTTCATTAGCAAGTTTGGGTCTGTTAGCTTGCTTACAGCTATGGAAGTCACACTTTCCTTAAATTTTCCGCCGCCTCTTACGGCAAGGCTCATAAGAACTACCATGCCTACAAGTAATACGGATACCCATGCTTCTTTTTTCATAGTGAATACACCTCTTAATAAATTGTACTAAGGACAAGTTGTTATTATGAACACTAAACAAAAAACCACATAAAATGATAGTGTAGAAAAACATATAAAGGAGAGTTATCATGGCAAAAGTACTTATATACAACAACGATGAAAATAAAATGGAAACCTTTGAGAGAAAAGAAACAGACGCTATGCCTTACATCACAGGCAGAAGCATGACAGTAGGCGAATTTAGGGGCAGCAGCAAATCCAATGTGCTTTGGTCTGACAAGACCACAATGGAGACATGGAATGCTTTTAGAAGGTATTACGGGGATCCTATATTTATTGGCTATGCCTTTAAACGTATTTGGGAAGGCGGACACGGTAAACAAAGCCAGCACTATGCGGGAGTTTCTTTTGATACAGGTCAAAATTTAAGTACATCCGGGAGGAACAGGCTTCACAGCGCTGCCGTATCCTTTGGCAGATGGACTTATGTTGAACCTAAAAGCCTTACTCCAACCTGGGTGCATTTTGACAAGCGTTACGGCACACCGGCTTGCTCTTCCGGCGGTTACCCTGTGAGGAGAAAAGGAGATAAGGGAATTTATGTGCTGGTTCTTCAGGACGCTCTTAACGCTCTTGGCTTTTCAACCAGGACTTTGGATGGAATATTTGGTGACTGGACTTTGAATGCAGTAAGACAGTTTCAAACGGATAGCGGACTTACTTCAGATGGAATAGTGGGCTGCGGTACATGGAGAAGTCTTACGGACAAAGCTGTTAAGATTGGCAGAACAAGTACAGTAATTGACTAATCGGCTTATTATCTGTTATAATAGCTTCATCCATCTTTATTTAAGAAAGGTAAGGTGGAGCAGGAGAAACTTAATTATAAGTTAAGAAATTAAAGTGGAAAATATAAGGTTTTCTTTTTATTGCTTTTTCATTTTTCTAAAAGAAAAAGTAAAATAGAAGTATAGAAAAAGCAACAAAGTATATTGTAATAACTTTACGACATGCAAAGGCGAAACTTTTGCGTGCTTTGAAGTATATATTATAATAAAAAGAGTATATGGCTTTGTGCAGGGAGTAATTCTTATATAAGTGGTGATATGACGGATTTAAGAGATAATTGATGAATTAAGTACTGCCCGGGAAATATACAAAAGAAAAGGAATTTAGTGGAGGAAATATGAAAGATAACAAAAGAGTTCATTTTGCCAGCAAGATTGGATTTCTTCTGGCAACAGCAGGCTCCGCCGTGGGGCTTGGAAATTTATGGAAGTTCCCGTATATGACAGGTCTTAACGGCGGCTTTCTGTTTATTATAGTATCATTAGTTATGGTATTTTTAATAGGCATGCCGGTTATGATGTCGGAAATGGCTATTGGACGAAATACGCAGAAAAGTCCTGTGGGCGCTTATTCTGCAATAAACAAAAAATACCGTATATTTGGTATAATGCCAACGATTGTGGCGTTTATAATTTTGTCTTACTACAGCGTTATAGGCGGATGGGTTTTAAAATACCTGTTTACATATGTAACAGGGGGATTAAACGGCGTTTCAGCGGCAACAGCCTTTGAAAGCTTTGTTACCAATCCGTGGGAGCCGTTAATATGGCATGGAATATTTATGGCTATTACCATTGGCATATGTTATATGGGTGTTAATAAAGGAATTGAAAAAGCAAGTGAATTTATGATGCCTGCGCTTTTTATAATAGTTATAATCACTTGTATTCGTTCAATAACTTTGCCGGGCGCAATGGATGGTGTTAAATTTTTATTTCAGCCGAATTTGGATAAGATATTTTCTCCTGAGCTTTATATAGGCGCTCTGTCACAGTCTTTCTACTCTCTTAGTCTTGGTATGGCGATTATAATTACTTATGGAAGCTATATGAATAAAAGTGAGAATATAGGCAAGAGCTCTGCAATAGTTTGTTCAATGGATTTATCTGTGGCCGTACTTGCCAGTATAGCAATTATGCCTGCGGTATTTTCCGCAGGATTGGAGCCAACTTCAGGACCAAAGCTGATATTTGTTACTTTGCCTTATGTATTTGAAGCAATGCCAATGGGCGTTTTATTTGCGGTTCTGTTCTTTGTGCTGGTATTATTTGCAGCTGTTACAAGTTCTATATCCCTGCTTGAGACAACGGCTGCTTATGCTATAGACGAGAGAGGCTGGTCAAGAGCAAAGGCGGTTTTGGTGCTTGGAACTATTATGGCTATAATAGGTATACCTTCATCTCTTTCTCAGGGAGTATGGGCTGAGTATACCGTTATGGGTATGGGTTGCCTTGATTTTCTTTCGTTCCTTACAGATAATATTATGCTTCCAATATGTGCCTTTTGCAGTTGTATTTATATCAGCCGCTGCTGGAAAACCAGTAACGCTTGTGATGAAATGGGTCTTAAAGGTGCCTTTAGAAAGGCTTACAGCTTTATTATAAGCTATGTGGCTCCGATAGCCATTGCGGTAGTATTTATATATGGCTTGCTGCCTTTCTTTGGGGTTAAGGTTTAATTTTTGCTTTTATAAAAAGAAGAATAAAAAGTCTATCTAATTATACAGATAGACTTTTTTATTTTGTAATTTTTAGATTATAAATCAGTAAGCTTTTTTTAAATTTCTAAAATTACGTACAATTAATAAAACCACTAATATTTACTATGTATATTATTAAAATCAAGTGGTTTTGGCTAATTCGTCGTAATAAAAAATATGTTTTTTCATTATTTTGGCATATTTCGTAGCTCTTAGCACATTTTTCTCAGGAGTGTTATAACATGTGATAATATAATCAGATTTATGTACCATCCATATATGCCTGATAAAATCTGAAAGACGGTTGCGTTTATGGTCAAGTATTTTTGGACAAATCATTTTGTCACATAGGTCTATCTCCCGCCGCATCAAAACTATTACTCCTCGGTCTAAAATCATAAAAACGCCCATTTGCGGGTATTTTTCTTTTAAAGTATTAATTGTCTTTACACTGCAATAATGAAGATCTTTATCAGGCTTAAAATAAAATTTAGTTACGTTTTCTTCATTTATTAATTTTTCTGCAATGTTTTTAATTTTATCCTTAGTTTCGTCATCTAGATTTCCATAATCAAATAAACTGCATATTTTCTCCATTGTTTTATTTACCTCTCCTACCATATTTTGTTATTTGTACCCTTTTTACATACATTATATACCCTAATAATCTCTAACACAATAGGTTAAATTAATGTAGACTAGAAGAAAACGAATTGTATACTGTTAGTTTACACTGGGTGGAAAATGAAAAAGAGCAATTTAGGATCTAGAATTAAAATAGCAAGAAGTAGTTTAGGAATTACATCTGAAAATTTGGCTGAGGCATGTAATATAAGCAACACATATATGCGTAAAATTGAAAGTGGTTCACAAATTCCAAGTGTAGCTGTGTTTATTACTATATGCAATGAGCTTAAAGTTTCTGCAGATTATCTTTTGCAGGACTTTTTGGATTGCAATGAATTAGATGATTTACCTGAGCTGAAAGAGCTTTGGAAGAAAGCTTCGCCAAAACAAAGCGGTATGGCAATATCTATGATAAAGGAAGCAATGAAGCATACCAACACTAAATAATATAAAATATTCTGTAAATTACAAAAATATATCAGCAAAAAAGAACCCCATTCTTTTGAATGGGGTTTTGGGTTATGTTTATTTATTGGTTTTCTTTTTGTTACTTTTTCTTTTTTCTAAAAGAAAAAGTAAGCAGTTTATTTTCTTACAATAAAAGGTTTTAATATCTCATAGTCGGAAGGTTCGCTAAGGCTGAGCTCCCACTCAATGTTGTTGTCATCATCAAACATTTGTGTAATTGCGATATACTGGCAAAGAGTGGACCTAAGGTTAAGCTTATCGCCGTCCCCAGTTATAAGCTCGACTTCACCTTTGCATTGCAGCACAGCTTTAAAGAACTCCTTTAAGTTAATAATACCTTTAATATCCATTTAGTTATCCTCGTGTTAAATATTCATCTATGGCTTTGGCAGCCGTTTTTCCTGCGCCCATGGCAAGAATAACCGTTGCTGCGCCGCTGACAGCGTCTCCTCCGGCATAAACTCCCTCAACGCTTGTTTTTCCGTTTTCATCTGCAATAATGCCACCCCAGCTTTGGGTTTTAAGGCCGTCAAGAGATTCGCGGACAAGAGGGTTTGGAGTTTGACCTATAGCTATTATAACGGAATTTACATTAATTGTATAGTTGCTTCCGTCAATTTTAACAGGACGCCTTCTTCCACTTGCATCAGGCTCACCAAGTTCCATGCGAATACATTCCATACCGGTGACGTTTCCTTTTTCATCGCCAAGTATTTGAATAGGGGAGGTTAGCTCTATAAGCTCAATTCCTTCTTCAATAGCATGATGTATTTCTTCTGCACGCGCAGGCATCTCTGCCCTGGTTCTTCTGTAGACAATATATACTTTTTTTGCGCCAAGCCTTTTTGCTGTGCGGGCAGCGTCCATAGCCACGTTGCCGCCGCCGATAATAGCACAGGCATTGCCTACATAATAAGGGGTGTCTACCTTAGGATATTCATATGCTTTCATAAGGTTTACCCTTGTTAAAAACTCGTTGGCAGAAAATACAGTATTAAGGTTTTCACCAGGTATTCCCATAAAGGACGGAAGCCCTGCTCCTGTAGCTATAAACACAGCTTTAAAGCCGTATTCGTCCTTTAATTCGTCAATTGTGAGGAGTCGTCCTATAACGCTGTTTACCTCAATTTTAACGCCTAGTTTTTCAAGAGCGGCTATCTCTTTGCTTACGAGACTTTTTGGCAAACGGAACTCAGGTATACCGTAAGTAAGCACGCCGCCGGGAGTGTGGAGGGATTCAAATACTGTAACGTCATAGCCTAGTTTTGCCAGGTCTCCTGCACAGGAAAGTCCTGCGGGACCGCTGCCGATAACGGCAACTTTAATTCCATTTTTTTCAATTTTGTCTTCTTTCTTATAACCGTTTGCCATTGCATAATCGGCGCAGAAGCGTTCAAGGCGACCGATGGCAACAGGCTCGCCTTTCCTGCCACGGACACACTGCCCTTCACATTGGGTTTCCTGAGGACATACGCGTCCGCATATTGCAGGCAGGGCATTGGTAGTTTTAATAACGTCATAGGCTTCGGTAAACTTACCCTGTGCCACAAGCTCTATAAATTCGGGAATACGCACGTTTACGGGACATGCGCCAACACAAGGCTTGTGTTTACAGTTTAAACACCTGGTGGCTTCTTCGATTGCCTGCTCAGGCGTGTATACCCCTGCAACCTCTTCAAAGTTAGAATTTCTTATATTAGGATCAAGCTCTTTATTTTGAACCTTTGTTTCTCTCTTATTAATCATTAACCTTTACCCCCATAAGCTTACAATCCTGTTCTCTTTCTTGGCTTTTAAATACACTGTTACGGCGCATTGCTTCGTCAAAATCCACTTTGTGACCGTCAAAGTCGGGACCATCAACACAGGCAAACTTTACCTTGCCGTCATAGGTAAGGCGACAGCAGCCGCACATACCTGTGCCGTCTATCATAATTGTGTTCATGCTTACAATGGTTTTTATACCATACTCTTTGGTTAAAAGAGATACAAATTTCATCATAATCAGAGGACCTATGGCAATTACTAAATCATAGTTTTTTCCCTTTTCGATTTCTGCTTTTAAAGCATCGGTTACAAGGCCTTTATTGCCGTTGCTGCCATCATCGGTCATAACTATTAAGTCACGGCAGACAGCGCGCATTTCATCTTCCAATATAATATAATCGGTGTTTCTAAAACCGGCGATAATATCCACGTTTACTCCCATGCTGCTAAGCTTCTTTGCTTGTGGATAACTTATGGCGCAGCCAAGGCCACCGCCGATAACAGCTACATTTTTACATCCTTCAAATTCGGAAGGCTTGCCAAGAGGACCTGTAACATCCATTATGCTGTCGCCAGTGTTTAACATATCAAGACGCTTTGTAGAGACGCCTATTTTTTGAAACACTATTGTAATGGTGCCGCCGTCTTCGTCATAATCGTTTATGGTAAGGGGAACACGTTCGCCTTTATCATCTATACGGAAAATTATGAACTGTCCCGGCTGTGCTTTTTTGGCAATTAACGGAGCCTTGATTTTCATAAGCACGATATTTTCACAAAGGTCTCTTTTTTCAATTATTTCATACATTTATTTCACTTCCTTGAATGAGGTTGTACTTTATATTTTAGCTTTATTTATATTTATCCTGCAGCATTTTTAATTCGCCGCTGTTTTCCATGTTTTCTATTGCCGAATTAATTTTTTCCAAAAGCTCTGTGTCATTATAGCGCACCACTACGCAATATTTGCATTCCCCAACAGTAAATCTTTTTAATCCTGATGATGGTAAAAAAATTCGGTTCGTACAAAATACGTCTATTTTTCCAAGCTGCACGGCTTCAACGCCGTCACTGTAGCCCTCGTAGCTTACGAAGGATGCTTCAAGCTTAGCTTCCTTTATAAGTGACTGTAATCTCTTATGTGCATAAGAATTGTTTATAACGCCAATTTTTTTACCTGCCAAATCACTCAAAGACATAATGCTGCCGTTTGCATAAACACATTCGACGTAATCTGTATAATAAGGACGGGAATACCTGTATTTATCGCTTTTTTCATCTGTAATGGGCTGAGTGGCTATAATACAGTCTATTTTTTTGTTATTGAGAAAATACTGAGCAGTTTTCATGCTTACACTGTTAAGCTCTAAAAGTGATTCATCCCCATATATGTACTTTGCAAGATGTTTTGATAAATCCACTTCCATTCCTGAGAGTTCGTCGTCATAATATTGCTGATAGCCCATATTCTTAACATCATAGTGTACGCCGACACGGAGGGCGTCTATAAGCTGTTCTTCATTATAAGCGTCGGCAGTGTTTGTTGGGCCGCTGTTATTTATGACGAAAACAAGCAGCGTTAAAAATGCTACGCCACCCATTAATATAAGCAGTTTTTTTAACATATACCGTCCTTTATATAAAGTTGATTTACGTTTAATTATACTAAAGCTATATGTGAATGTAAAGGACGAAAGGAATAAATATTGACAAAATGTGCCTTAAAAAAATGACACAGTAGGTGATTTTTTAAAAATTTATATTTACAATTCCAGTAGGTTTGTTTTATGATATAAAGGACATTTGCTTGGGAGAGGGAAAAATGATTTATATATTTGTAATTTTGTATATTGTTGGGCTGGCTGCAATATCCGTTATAACCAGTAAAAAATTTAATTCGGTAGACGATTTTTTACTCGGAGGAAGGGAAATGGGCCCATGGATAAGCGCTTTTGCCTATGGAACAACATATTTTAGCGCCGTTATATTCGTGGGATATGCGGGAAGCGTGGGATACGGCAACGGCATATCGGGAATTTTGGTTGGTTTTGGAAATGCTTTTATAGGAAGTATGCTGGCATGGTTTGTGCTGGCGAAGCGCACCAGGTCTTTCACCGGTAAATATAATATTTCCACTATGCCGGAGTTTTTTGAAAAACGATATGATTCCAAAGGGCTTAAAATAGCAAGCGCAGTTATTATATTTGTGTTTTTGGTGCCATATTGTGCATCTGTTTATCAAGGATTGTCCTATCTTTTTGAAATCAGCCTTGGAATTAAGTTTGAGTATTGCATAATTGCAATGGCTGCCATTACTGCTGTGTATCTCTTTTTCGGCGGATATTTTACAACGGCTTTTGTAAATATGTTCCAGGGTATAATTATGATTGTAGGCGTAATCTTAATGGTTGCATTTATTATGTATAATCCTAAAGTCGGCGGATTTGTAAATGGTATATCCCAGCTTAAAAGTATTGATCCAAAGCTTGTGTCATTTAATCCCTTAGATATTAGCAACGTAATAGTTATGACCCTTCTTACCAGCGTTGGAAGCTGGGGATTACCCCAAATGGTGCACAAGTTTTATACGATTAAAGATGAAAAAGCAATTAAAAGCGGAATGATAATATCTACGTTATTTGCTTTGCTCATTGCCACAAGCGCATATTTTGTTGGAGCGTTCGGAAGGTTTTTTATTGAATCGGGTGCAGTGGCAGACACTTCGACGGTTGTTCCCGTGATGATAACTGCCGCACTGCCTGAATTGCTTGTTGGACTTGTAATAGCGCTTGTACTGTCTGCATCAATGTCAACTTTATCATCTTTAGTACTTGTTTCCGCTTCGTCTATTGCCGTTGATTTGTTAAAGGGACACTTTAAAAAGGATATGGACAATAAAAGCGTAGTGCTGGTTCTTAGAGTTCTTTGTGTAATCTTTGTTATTGTATCTCTTATAGTTGCTTTAGATAAAAATAACGCTATAGTTACTCTTATGTCTTATTCCTGGGGCACAATATCAGGCTGTTTTATTGCACCGTTTTTATATGGGCTTTATTGGAAAGGCATGACAAAGGCAGGTGCGGTCTCAGGCATTATTTGCGGACTGGGCATTAATCTTATTGGCTTTTTATTTGTACATAATGCGCCTCTTACAGGTGTTATTGCAATGTTTGCATCACTGGCGGTTGTTCCTGTTGTCAGCCTTTGCACGGCTAAATACAGCAATAAGTTTAATGAAGAAATAATGAAGTTTTAGTAGTTATCGGGAAGCTTATTAGGTTATTATAACGCAATTAAGCTTTGCGATAGCAAAGTAATGGCGGCAGCTAATTAGGCCGTCAGGTCGTAATTGTGTTCCAGTGTTTTGTGAGGTTATTATAATGTGGGATTTGCAGGTAATACAGAGATAAATTTAGAGAATAAGGAGAAAGAGTTTTGAAACAGAGAGAAAAATTTTCATCCCGAATGGGATTTGTGCTTATTTCGGCGGGGTGCGCCATAGGTCTTGGAAATGTATGGAGGTTTCCTTTTATTACAGGTAAATATGGCGGAGCTGCATTTGTCCTGTTATATTTGATATTCCTTGTAATTATGGGGCTGCCAATAATGATTATGGAGTTTACTGTAGGTAGAGCTAGCCAGAAAAGTGTTGCCATGTCCTTTGATGCTTTGGAACCGGCGGGTTCTAAATGGCATTTGCACAAATATACGTCTATTGCAGGCAATTACCTGCTTATGATGTTTTATACAACGGTGGCAGGGTGGATTCTTATTTATTGCTGGAAAATGGCTGTCGGCGGATTTCAGGGCATGAGTCCCACTCAGATTTCAGATGTGTTTTCACAAATAAACGCCCAGCCTCTTGTAACAGTTGGAGCCATGTTTATCGTAGTTATCGGCTGTTTTAGCATATGCTCCTTTGGCTTAAATAATGGTGTGGAAA
This sequence comes from uncultured Christensenellaceae bacterium, assembly GCA_910585035.1. Lineage (GTDB taxonomy): Bacteria > Bacillota > Clostridia > Christensenellales > MGBC116941 > MGBC116941. The sequence goes on from CAJUEF010000004.1 coordinate 58,804, forward strand.
AAGTTACAAAGATTATGATGCTGTGTCTTCTTGCGATTATGCTGGCCCTTGCAATTCATTCTGTTACTATGCCCGGGGCTGCTGAAGGCTTGTCATTTTATCTTTTGCCGGATTTTTCAAAGCTGACGGAATACGGTCTTTTTAATGTGATTTTTGATGCAATGGGTCAGGCGTTTTTCACCCTTAGCCTTGGTATGGGTTCCATTGCAATTTTCGGAAGCTATATTGGGAAAGAAAGATCTTTAACAGGAGAAGCTGTTATAGTTACCCTTCTTGATACATTTGTTGCGCTAATGGCAGGATTTATTATATTTCCTGCATGCTTTACCTTTGGATTGCAGCCGGATAGCGGACCAAAATTAATTTTTGAAACCTTGCCAAACGTGTTTGCAGGTCTTCCGGGAGGGAGAATGTGGGGATTTTTATTCTTCGTTTTTCTGCTTTTTGCAGCACTGTCAACGGTTATTGCGGTGTTTGAAAACATTTTGGCATGGTGGATGGATTATAAGGACTGGAGCCGTAAAAAAACTGTTTTAATCAATGTTGTATTAATGTTAATACTATGTCTTCCATGTGTTTTGGGATTTAATTTGCTTAGCGGTGTTCAGCCTTTTGGCGCAGGAAGCACAATTATGGATCTTGAGGATTTTATTGTTAGCAATAATGTTCTGCCTTTAGGCTCCCTTATCTATTTGCTGTTTTGTACCAGCAAATACGGCTGGGGATGGAATAATTTTCTGGAGGAAGCAAACACAGGACTTGGGGCAAAATTTCCTAAATGGGTGAAGGTGTATGTGTCATATGTGCTGCCTCTTGTTATTTTGGTGATATTTATACAAGGCTACGTTGCTAAATTTTGGATTTAACTGAGATAGGAAATCCTCTTACTTTTCTTTTTAGGAAAAAAGAAAAGTAAGCAAAAGAAAAACCAGTTGATTTTAATATTTTATTATTTATAAATATTTTTGCAAACTTATTGTAGAAACAGAAGATAATTGAAGTAAGCAAAAGAAAAACTTTATTTAATTAAACAATGTTAGTGATAAAAAAGACAATTATCAAAAGAAAAATCAATTAACGTGTAATACATCAAATCGGAAATTTCATTTGAAAATAGGTGATAAATTGAAAATAAAAGCCATTATAATGTAAAAAATTTAAAATAAAATGTCCGAAAATAGGTTGTTATATCTGATTTTAAATTAATTTAAGATAAATAAAAAATCCCATTTAAATAATGGGATTTTTTTAGTGTATGTAAATAATACTTTTATTAACTCTTTAGTTGAAAGTATCTGTTGAAAGATATCTAAGACCTGTATCTGGAAGGATAACAGCGATATTCTTTAATTTGTTTTCAGATCTTTTGCCAACTTTTATAGCTGCTGCTAGAGCGGCACCGGAAGATATACCTACCATTAAACCCTCTGTTTTTGCAAATTCTTTTGCCTGTGCCTTTGATTCTTCCGTGGTAACGGTTATGACTTCATCTATAACGTCCATATTAAGTACTTTTGGAATCATTCCAGCTCCTATTCCCTGAATTCCGTGAGGGCCAGGCTCTCCGCCGCTGAGGACAGGGCTGGTGCTGGGTTCAACTGCAATAACCTTTAAATTAGTGTTGTGCTTTTTAAGCTCTTCACCTACGCCTGTTATAGTTCCGCCTGTACCTACACCTGCAATGAATATGTCTATATTTGGGACATCGGAAAGAAGCTCGAAAGCCGTAGTAATACGGTGCGCCTGTGGGTTGGAAGGGTTTTCAAACTGAAGAGGCGAAAAGGCGTTTTCTGTTGTCATAACCAGCTCGGAGGCTTTTTTTAACGCTCCCTTCATGCCGTCTTTACCTGGGGTGAGAACTAACTCGGCTCCGTATGCTTTCATTGTTTTTTGTCTTTCAACACTCATAGTGTCAGGCATAACAATAATACATTTATAACCTAATATAGAAGACAGGTATGCAAGGGCAATTCCGGTATTTCCGCTGGTTGCTTCAATTATTGTTCCGCCGTTTCCGATAATGCCTGCCTGCTCCGCTGTTTTTATCATGGAAAGACCAATTCTATCTTTAACTGAACCTCCTGGATTAAAGTATTCCAGCTTTAAATATACATTTGCTTCTATCCCATTAGCTTTTTCAAAGCGATTTGCTTTTAGAGTAGGGGTATTTCCTATTAATTGAGATACATCTTGGACTAGCATATAAAAAACGCTTCCTTTCTTTTCCATATAATAATTGCCCGATGTGGTTATTTGACACGGTTTACAAGCAATTGTCATTCTATGACTATTCTATTTTAACATAAAATGATTGAATATGTATGAAATAATTTATGAACTATTTGTGAACATTTAAACATATAGTGTCGAAATATTGCCATAGCTGTTTTGCAGGTTGACAAAAAATGCATGATATTTATAATTAAACCTATGTAAAATATCGGCACTAAAGGAAAGTCTTTTTATTTTATGGCCGGTTAATAGACAAAGAGTGCTTTAAAAATAAAGGAGAAAATAATGGGCTGTGCAATTATTACCGGTGGCAGCAGAGGGATAGGCAGACAAATTGCTATAAATCTTTCAAGGCAAGGATATGACATCCTAATAGGATATTTTGGAAACAGCAGTGCAGCGGAAAAGGTTTTAAGTGAGCTTAAAGCAAACGGAGTAAAGGCGGAAAGCTTTAAAGGCGATATAAGTATGGAGCAGACTGCTAAGGATATGGTTTCAATGGCTGTAAACAGCTTTGGAACAATAGATGTGCTTGTAAATAATGCAGGTATTACAAGGGATAATCTATTACTTAGAATGAAAACGGAAGATTTTAAAGCAGTGACAGACACGAATCTGACAGGAGCTTTTAATATGATAAGAGAAACTGCTAAACACATGGCAAAAGCAAGATATGGCCGTATAGTAAACATTACGTCGGTGGTTGGAATAGTTGGAAACAGCGGGCAATGCAATTATTCTGCAAGTAAAGCGGGACTTATAGGCCTTACAAAATCAGCGGCAAAAGAGCTGGCGGCAAGGGGAATAACTGTTAACGCCGTTGCTCCGGGATTTATAGAAACAGATATGACTGATGTTTTAAGTGACGGCTTAAAGGAAAATATTCTTTTAAATATTCCACAAAAGCGCTTTGGAAAGCCGGTGGATGTTGCTGCTGCTGTGGAATTTTTAACAAGCGAAAGGGCGGGCTATATTACGGGTCAGGTTATAAACGTATGCGGCGGAATGGTAATGTAAATGAGAAGAGTAGTAGTTACAGGTATGGGGGCGGTTACGCCTGTTGGAAACAACGTAAATGAATTTTGGACAGGATTAAAGGCAGGAAAGCTGGGAATCAGCCCTATAGATTTTTTTGATACCGAAGGTTTTAAGGTGAAGGTGGCTGCAAAGTGTGATATTAATGTGGCAGACTACCTTGATAAAAAGGAACTTAGAAGGATGAGCCGTTTTATGCAGTTGGGTATGATTGCTGCAAGCGAGGCAATAGAGCAGTCTGAAATTGAGAAGGGCGGCTATGAAAAGGAACGTATTGGCGTGCTTGTAGGCAGCGGTATTGGTGGTCTTTTGGCTTTTGAAACAGAAGTGCTTAAAATGGATGCTAAAAAGGTGTCTCCTTATTGTATACCCATGCTGATACTGAATATGCTTTCCGGAAGCATTGCAATTAAATATGGTTATAAAGGGCATTGCTCCGCAGTTGTAACCGCTTGTTCAACGGGCAACAATGCAATTGGAGATGGTGCAGATTTAATACGCTATGGCAAGTTGGATGCTGTCATTGTAGGCGGCAGTGAGGGGGTGCTCGGCAAGACGGAAATTGCAGGCTTTGCCAATATGATGGCTCTTACAAAGAGCGATGACCCTAAAAGGGCGTCTATTCCTTTTGATAAGGAAAGAGGCGGCTTTGTTATGGGCGAAGGCGCAGGAATATTGGTGCTTGAAGAATATGAGGCAGCTGTTAAAAGGGGAGCCAATATTCTCTGTGAAATAACCGGATATGGCTCTACATGCGACGCATATCATCTTACTGCGCCTTGTCCTGACGGAGACGGTGCAAAGAGGGCTATTGAAATTGCAATTAAGGAAGCAGGCATAGAAAAGTCAGAAGTTGGTTACATAAACGCTCACGGAACGGGAACCGCTTTAAACGACCGTATTGAAACTTTGGCTATTAAGTCGGTTTTTGGAGCCTATTCGCCTCCTGTATCTTCAACTAAATCAATGACAGGACACTTACTTGGGGCAGCGGGAGCTGTTGAGGCGATTTGCTGTATTATGGCTATAAAAGATGGATTTTTGCCGCCGACTATTGGCTATAAAGAATTTGACCCTGAATGTGATTTGGATATAATTCCAAACAAGGGAAGAGAGCAGAAGATATCATGTGCTCTGTCAGACTCTTTTGGTTTTGGAGGACATAATACTGCGCTTATATTTCAAGAATGCAAATAAAAAGCTTTGGAGATGAAGGCAATAGATAATATATTAGAATGTATAAAATGTACCCGCTCTTTTTCTGAGCAGGAACTGGAAGAGAATATGATGGTCTGTAAAGGCTGCGGATACCATTTTCGTTTACCTGCTAAAAGGAGATTGGAATATACTGTTGATGAGGGAACTTTGACAGAATTTGAGGGAGCTGCCATTGGCAGTGATCCCCTTTCTTTTCCTGAATACAAGGATAAACTGTTTAAGACGAGGAACGAGCTTAATATTACGGAAGCTGTTATAACTGCAACCGGAGAGATTGATGGACATAAATGCGTTGTTTGCGCTATGGATGGACGGTTTTTAATGGGAAGCATGGGTATGGCTGTTGGTGAAAAAATAACCCGCGCTTTTGAGCTTGCAACGCAAAAAAGGCTGCCGGTAATTATATTTTCGGTATCAGGCGGCGCAAGAATGCAGGAAGGTATTGTTTCTCTTATGCAAATGGCGAAAACGGCAGGAGCAGTAAAAAAACACAGCGATGCGGGGTTGCTTTATATTAGCGTACTTACAGATCCTACTACGGGAGGAGTGCTTGCCAGCTTTGCCGGGCTTGGAGATATTATTCTTGCAGAGCCAAAGGCTTATATTGGTTTTGCAGGTAAACGGGTAATTGAAAACACCCTTGGACAGACGCTGCCTAAAGGATTTCAAACCAGCGAATTTATGGTACAAAAGGGTTTTGTTGATAAAATAGTCCACAGGAAGGATATGAAAGACACAATTTCTGCTTTGCTGGACATACATAAAGGGGGTACAGAGCTTTGATGACTCCTTATGAAAAGCTAAAGACAGCTAGAATGCAGGGCAGACCAACCAGCATTGCTTACATAGAGCATATAGTTGATGGATTTATTGAACTGCATGGCGACCGCTGTTTTATGGATGATGCATCTATTATTGGCGGTGTGGGAAAGATAAACGGAATTCCTGTAACAGTTATTGCACAGGAAAAGGGCACTGATATTGAATCAAGAATGGAACGCAATTTTGGATGTCCAAATCCCGAAGGTTACCGAAAAGCTATGCGTCTTATGAAACAGGCGGAAAAATTTCACCGTCCTGTGCTTTGTCTGGTGGATACCCTAGGAGCTTATTGCGGGGTTGGTGCGGAAGAAAGAGGACAGGGATTTGTTATTGCAAATAATCTTGCGGAAATGATAGATTTAAAAACTCCTTGTATATCTGTTGTTATTGGAGAAGGAGGAAGCGGCGGAGCCCTTGCCCTTGCATGCAGCGACAGAGTTTATATGCTGGAAAACTCTGTTTATTCAATTTTATCTCCGGAAGGCTTTGCAAGCATACTTTGGAAGGATAAAAACCGTGCTCCCGAGGCATGTGAAATTATGAAAATAACTGCACAGGATCTTTTATCTTTACAAATAATAGATGGCGTGATTGATGAGCCGGAGGGCGGTGCAGTTTTAAAGAGTCTAGACTTGTTTACAAAAGTTAAAAGTCTTGTATATGATGAATTTACTGCGCTTATGAAATTAGATACTGATGATTTAACCGCTCTTAGATATGATAGGTTTAGGAAAATAGGCTGTCAGATGCAGAAGATTTAAAAATTGTTTTATTTTATCTTTAAAAAGCATTGTCTTTACTGTTTTATGTAATTACAATTATAAACTGATTTTGTTGATTATAATTAATTTTAAAGTATTCCACCTTTGTTCTTATATAAAGGTGGAATATTTACTTTTTAAGAGTATTTATATCTATAAATATATCGTTTTTATAATATAATCTATAAATATATTTGCTTTTTTTAAAGGAAAATGACGAATAAAATTTTCATTGTATTAAGAGAAATGTTTATAATTTAGCATATTTATATCTTTTTATTAATTATAAGTCAAATTATAAGTCAAAAAAGTTGATACAATAATGACTGTTTTTTACAAATTTTTTACTAATAATAATAAAATTATTTGCAAAATTACTGATATTATATTATTATATTATATTATATTGTAAGGTAAAATTATCTTACTGTCAGTTGACTTAAAAACTTTACTTTCAAGGGGGAACTATGAAATACATTCTTTTTGTTGGAGACGGAATGGCGGATTTACCTATTAAGGAACTTCAAAATAAAACTGTTTTGGAATATACTCTTTGTCCTGTTATGAGCAAGCTGGCATCTGCCGGAGAAATAGGCACGGTGCAGACTGTTCCGGTTACAGTGTCTCCGGGAACTGACACAGCATTTTACGGTATAATGGGATATGATGTGGAAACCTGTTTTACCGGAAGGGCTCCACTAGAGGCAGCAGGAATGGGCCTTAGATTAAGGGATGATGAAATTGCATTTAGATGTAATTTAGTAAATATTATGGGTGAGAGCTTTGACATTGCCACAATGGGTTCTCATTCTGCTTTTAATATTGATCATGAGGTTGGCAGGGTTATAATTGAGTGGCTTAATGCCGATCATGAGTTTAGAGCAGAACTGGAACAGCTTAATATGGCAATTATTCCGGGTTATGGATTTAGGCATATGGCTGTTATTAAAAACAATGGCTTTTATAATATAAAAGAGGATTTCGATGTTGTTCCACCACATGATATAGTTGGAAAGCATATAAGAAATTATATTCACCCTAATACAAATACCAACAGGCTGATTTGGCGGCTTATGAGAAAATCAAATGAAGTTTTAAAGAGATGTCCTTATAACGAAGAACTTAGAGCAAGGGGAATGTGGGAAGGTAACTGCATATGGCTATGGGGAGCAGGTACAAAGCCGAGTTTTATGGATATGCATGACAGATTTGGAGTTCATGGCGCTGTTATTTCAGCTGTTCCTATTGTCAATGGAATTGGAAACCTTTGCGGGCTTACTCCAATAGAGGTTGAAGGCATTACCGGTGATAAAAATACCAATTATCAGGGTAAAGCCCTTGGTGCAGTTGACGCACTTATGAACAGGGGATATGATTTTGTATTGCTTCATGTGGAGGCCCCTGATGAATGTTCTCATGATGGAGATATAGATGGAAAAATATATGCGGTAAATAACATAGATAAAATGGCTGAAACTTTAG
>CAJUEF010000004.1:66363-75289 GCA_910585035.1 uncultured Christensenellaceae bacterium
AGATTTTCGTATTATGATTATGGCAGACCATATTACGAGCCTGGAATCACGTACCCATGACTGGGGAAGCGTACCTTATCTTTTATATGATTCAAGGAAATACAGGGAAAGAGGTATCTCCTTTGATGAAACAAGTGCAAAGAAGTTTGGAACTGCTGCAAAAAGTGTTACAACTATGCTGGATAAATTGTTTGAAACAGGAAGATAGCGATTTTAAAGAGCCTTTAGTAAGGCTCTTTTTTATTTAAAAGGTAGGGAAAACATAAAATTAGCAAAATAATGTCTAATTATAAAAAATAATTTGCGAAATACTGATGAATTAAAAGAATTATGTAGCTTTTAATTTGGGAATGTAAAATGATTAATTATAAAAATAAAAATTTGATTACTTAATACGTTAATATAGAGGTTTCTTTTATAAAATAAATAATATAAAAAAGCATTCTACTTTTTTGTCTGGGAGTGTAAAGTTTAATATAAAGGTAATTGTAATATAGGGTTTTTCTTTTGTTACTTTTCTTTTTTTCTAAAAAGAAATAAATAAAAAAAGCACTCCACTTTTTTTGCTTGGGAGTGCAAAATTTAATATAAGGGTAATTGTAAAATGGGGTTTTTCTTTTGTTACTTTTCTTTTTTTCTAAAAAGAAAAGTAAAGAATAAATCATTAATTCATTAATAACTAGTTAAAAGCTGCGTCCGCCGCCACCGCCGCCGAAGCCGCCGCCACCGCCGGAGAATCCACCTCCGCGGCCAAAACCTCCGCCTCCACCGAAGCCGCCACTGCTTCCGCCGCCAAAGCCACCACCGCCATAGAAGCCGCCGCCACCACGGTGTGAATTAAAACGTATAGAAATTATAAAAAATATCACAATAAGTATAAAAATAATTATTTCTATAATTCCTTTTTTACGCAAAGGATTTTCGCTATTAACATTATCGGTGTATAAAGGGTTAATGTCTTCAGGAACATCAAGGCCGTATTCCTTATAAGTTTCAGCAAGAACAGACTTATATACCTCTATTATGCCCTCATCCCATTTATTATCTTTAAAATATGGAACACCTGCATTGTCAAGAATACGCCCTGCCTTTGCATCGTTAATAGCGCCTTCAAGCCCATAGCCCACTTCTATTTTAACTTTACGTTCGTTAGGCGCAAGAAGAATTAAGACACCGTTATTTTCGTTTGCATCTCCTATGTTATATGAACGTGCCATATTAATGGAATAGCTGTCTAAGTCTTGACCATCAAGGCTGGAAACGGTGGAAACAACTATTTGAGCTTTCGTTTGTTTTTGGAGCTCAACACTTTGAGACATTATGTATTGCTTTGTGTTGTTGCTTAAAACCCCGGCAAAGTCATTTACATAAAAATTATTTGTAGGGCTGGGAATGGCTGCACAGGCAAAGGAAAACAACATTGCCAGTGCAGCTATAAAAATGCTAAACTTTTTTAACTTTTTCATAGTGACAATCCTTTTTTAAACGTCTTTACACCCCGAAGTTAACAGTTGGAGCAGTTTCTGCACCATCCTGTGCTTGGAAATATTCTGCTTCTTTAAAGCCGAACATATTTGCAAAAATAACCGTAGGGAAAGTTTTTGTTTTTTGATTGTATGTCTGAACAGCTCCGTTATAATCCTTTCTTGCAACGGCAATTCGGTTTTCAGTGCCTGCAAGTTCATCCATAAGAGCTGTATACTGGGTATCTGCTTTTAAATTAGGGTAGTTTTCAACAACCAAAAGCAATCTGCTAAGTGCGCTGTTAAGTTCATTGTTAGCTTCAGCTTTTTCAGCAACTGTACCTGCTCCAGCAAGCTTTGCCCTTGCATCTGAAACTGCTGTCATCACTTCAGTTTCATGAGCTGCATAGCCTTTAACAGTGTTAACCAGGTTTGGAATAAGGTCGCTCCTTCTTTGCAGTTGTGTTTCAATATTTGCCCACTGACCGTTAACCTCTTCTTTATTTTTTACAAGTGAATTGTATGTGCCAAAAGCACCGAATACAACAAGCAGCACTATAGCAATAACAGCTATTAAAGCTATTTTACCCGTAGACATACCGCCTCTTTGTTCATTCATTTTCTTTTCCTCCTAATTGAATTTTTATTTTTCTATTACTTTTTCTTTTTAAAAGAAAAAGTAACAAAAAGAAAATTTATATATGCTTTGATTTCTTAAATTGTTATTAAGTTCCTTTGATTTTACGAAGTATATACAAAACTATTATAACACAATAGCATTATTAAATAAACTTTTATATTTTGTATAAAAACAAAGATCCCCTGTACCAATAGTGCAGCGCAGGGGATTTTATTTATTCCCAGTCAATTAAATCGTTTTTTTCCAGATATTCGTCGAAGTATTCCAAATATCCGTCTACAATTAAGGAAATAAGTGCAGAGGTTTCATCATCTTTACCCTTTGTAAGTATTTCCATAATATAATCGTAAGCGTCGTCTTCGTCATACACACCGCCATCGTTGACGTTTGCTTTATCCATGTAGGCAAAGTCTGCCTCTATTGCCTGGGCAGCAATACGGCTGATGTCAGCTTCTTCTATGCCCTTATACTCTTCACATTTTTTCATTACGGAAATAACATATTCAAGGGCAGCTTTTTTATCTATTGTTTCATTCATATAGCTGCCTCCTATTTAACCAGCTCTTCAAGCTGGCTTACAAGCTCACTGAATACATTAAGGCATTCTTTTATTGGCTTTGTGGTACTCATATCAACACCGGCAATTTTAAGGAGTTCAATAGGGTAATCACTGCCGCCGGATTTGAGCATTTTAATATATCCATCAGTGCCTTTGCCGTTTAATATACCTCTTGCTATTGCAACGGCTGCGCTAAAGCCGGTGGCGTATTTATAAACATAAAAGGCATTGTAAAAATGAGGTATTCTTGACCACTCATAGCCTATTTGCTCGTCACATTCAATAGACGGGTGATATTGCTTATTCAGGTCGTAATATGTTTTTGTAAGATGATCAGCAGTGAGAGGTATTCCCTTTTCACAGTCTCCGTGAATAAGCTTTTCGTATTCCGCAAACATGGTTTGACGGAAAAGGGTTGTGCGGAACTGCTCAATAAAGTGATGAAGTATAGCTATTTTTTTGTCTTTATCTTCAGTTGTTTTTAGCAAATGGTAATTAAGCAGCACTTCATTTACGGTAGAGGCAACCTCTGCTACAAAAATTGTGTATTGCGCTTTGGAATAAGGCAGGCTGGTATCTGAAAAATGACTGTGCATAGCATGACCAAGCTCATGAGCAATAGTGAACACACTGTCTAAATTATCCTGATAATTTAAAAGCACATAAGGATGAGTGCCATATACGCCCCAGCAATATGCACCTGTGGTTTTGCCTTTGTTTTCGTAAACATCCATCCAGCTGTCGTTAAAAGCAGCTTCTAAAAGGGAAGCGTATTCGCTGCCAAGAGGGGCAAGACCATTTAAAAGAATGTCTTTTGCTTTATCAAAGGGAATTTTATCCTTTGCTTCCTTTTTCTCCATAGGAGCATAAATGTCATACATATGCATGACGTCTATTCCAAGAGCTTCCTTTTTAATATTAAAGTATTTTTCCATAGCAGGAATGCCATCTTTTATGGTGCTGATAAGATTATTGTATACATCAAGGGGCACATTATCTCCAAAAAGCCCAGCTTCCAGCGCACTGTTATAATTACGCACACGAGTGTAAAAAAGTCCTGCCTTCACGCTTCCAGCAAGAGTTGCGCCTATGGTATTTTTGTTATCCTCAAACTCTTTGTAATACTGAAAGAAGGTGTTTTGTCTAACGCTTCTGTCATTACTGCGCATTAAGTCTCCATAGCGTCCGTGGGTTAACTCAACCTCTTCGCCGTCCTCATTTTTAATTGTTCCAAAACTCATATCCACGTTATTCAGCATGGAAAATACTGATTTTGGAGTTGCCGCCATCTCGTGAGACATGGCAAGGATTTCTTCGCCCTTTTCATCTAATATGTGGTCTTTTTGGCGCATAAGTTGCTCTAAAAAAAAGTCATAAGGTGAAAGATCGCTGTTTTCACTTATATATTTTTCAATAGTTGCTTTATCGCAGGAAAGGATTTCCGGGTCGATAAACGCCATTTTTGAGCTTAGCTCTACATTCAGGTTCATTGCCCGATCATCCATAGCCTGATATTTGCTCTCGCTGTTATCCTCATCCTTTTTCATGTGAGCGTATACATAAAGCTTTTCCATAATTAATGACAGCTCGTCAGTAAGCTTTAGAGCGTCAGCCAGATTTTTGGAAGATGCAGTTATTTTGCCTTTAAATGCCAGTATATCTTCACTGTGCTTTTTTAAATAGGAAAAGTCCTCTTCCCATTTGTCATCACTTTCGTATATGTCGGTAAGCGCCCATTTATATTTTGGATCTATGTCTTTTCTTTGCTTGGCTGTTTTAATTTCACTCAATATAATTTCCTCCTAATATTTACATTTATAATAATATAATTATAACCAAACCAGTAATAAAAATCCACCTTCTTTTCTTTTTCACTGAAATAGAAAATCTACGATTTTCGATATTGAAGTAATGCAATGTCGACGATAGGAGACGTTGTAAACCTTAAAGAGAAAAGAAGGCAAAAGAAAACCATATTTAATGTTTATAAACAATTGATAATGTCTTTTAAAAAAGAGTGATTAAAATGGATGGAAATGGTATTGAATAAAAAACAAAAACCATATATAATTAAAAAATAAATTTAAAATGGAAGTTAAAGTTTAACAGAAATAATTATAAAAGTTTTATAAATACAGATACTTTAATAACATTTTAATTTTATAAAAGAAATGTTGTAACTTTAAAAGCTTGATTTTATATTTAAATGGAACTAACCATTAAGTGTAAAAATCAGAAAAAGAAAGGGGAAAATAAAAATGAACAAAACAAACGCAGGGTATTTAGTAAAATGGTACGGGGGCGGAACATTATTGGTTATACTGCCTGTTGTAATTGGTTTTGCAATTAAAAATAGTATTTTGGTTAGCTTAGCATTTGTTTTGGCGGTTGGTGTAGTAGTTGTTGTTCCTATGCTAATAAAGAACAACATGGAGAAAAAGGCTTTGGAACTGGAAAAAGGGTTTGATAATAAAGGCTTTTCATATCAGTTTAAATTTACTTCCAATAGCGGCGTGTTTTATTTTGATAAAGTCATGGGGCGTGTGGGTGTAGTGTGGAAAAACAATCCTTTTGAATTGCAGTTTTTAGATTTATCAAAGATAACGGATATTCATACCAACGATGGAAAGCAGCTTAACGGCACTTCACTTGTGAGCTGCCAATTTAATTTAGAGGGAAAGAAAATGAAAATTTATACTTTGCGTGTATCCAATGGACAGCTTTCTATGAAAGACCCTCGTGTATTAGAGGCTATATCTAAGGCGGATCAGCTTTGCGAGGTATTAAAAGCAGCAAAACAAAAAATTTAAAAAGGCATTTTACCATGATATACCGGATTTTGGATAATTTAATTGGAAATTTTTTAATTGATAGCGCTAAAAAGCCTCCTAAATGCAAAGGATGCAGATCACGCATGGTGAAAACCGGTGCGCCTAGTTTATTTTTGCTGCCGGTCTATAATGATAATAATTACAATGCGTCGGCTGATTATTATAGAAATAACTGTGTTCTGATTTCAGATGTAAATGAAATACCTACCGGACAACGGGCATGTTGGCTTTGGATGATAGAATGTCCCACATGCAGTCAAAGAAAAATTTTAGTGCAGGATTTTCTATATGTTCGGGGAGAGGAAGTAATTGAATTGCAGAAAACTTTTGATTGCCGGGATTTAGAAATTCTTTTTGCGCAACATCCTGCGGAAAACAATAGCCTGTAAGCTAAGGAGCTGCAGCGAATAATTATTGAAATATTTTTGTGACAATTTTTTGCCCACCAAACAGGTTGGTTTTATGATATATCTGTTTGGTGGATTTTATTTTACTTTGTAATAAACGGTGAAACAGCAAACGCTAAGGTTTAGAAAAATTAAAAAAGAGATATTGTTTTATCGTTTTTCTAAAAATTGCTAATTTTATTTACGCCAAATGAAACAGCCTTGTTGCAACATTAAAGTATATAAATAATGAACATGTGTCAACTATTGTTGTTATCAGTGGACTTGCCATAAGAGCAGGGTCAAAGCCGAATTTATCTGCAATTATAGGAAGTGTACCGCCAATTAATTTGGCAATAATAACTGTTAAAAACAGGCTTATGGAAACAACAATGGCTACGCTCATACTGATTGCGGGAGGAAGAATTGCACTTTTAATAAGAAATGCGGCGACAAGGGCTAAACCTACAACTATTGCCACCCGCAATTCCTTAAACATTATTTTAACGGAATCAGCAGCGGAAAGCTCGCCAAGTGCAAGACCTCGGATAATAAGGGTGGAGCTTTGAGAACCGCAGTTGCCGCCGGTATCCATGAGCATGGGAATAAAGCTGGCAAGAATAACGGCAGATTCAAGCACCTTATTATAAGCAGTCATAATATTTCCTGTAATGGTTGCGGAAACCATGAGTACAAGCAGCCATAAAATTCTGTTTTTCGCCATGGAAAATACTCCGGTTTTCATATAGGTATCCTGGGAAGGGGACATAGCAGCCATTTTTTGAAAATCTTCGGTATTTTCTTCATCAATAACGTCGATTATATCATCGATGGTAATAATGCCTACCAGCTTGTTTTCTTTGTCTGTTACAGGAATTGAGGTTAAATCATATTTTCTGAATTTTTCTGCAATAAGCTCTCTGTCGTCATCCGTTGATACGCTGATAAACTGTTTATCCATAATATCTTCTATTATTGTATCATCATCAGCGGTTAGGAGCTTATGTATTGCAAGCGTGCCGACAAAGGTACGGCTTTTTCCTTTGATATAAAGGGTGTTTATAGTATCTCTGTCTATTTTTAAAGAACGTATTCGTTTAATTGCCTGAGCTACCGTTATGGTTCTGTAAAGGTCTACAAATTCAATAGTCATAATGCTGCCGGCGCTGTCTTCAGGATAATTTAAAAATTTGTTTATAAGGTCGCGCCGTTTTGGGTCGCAGTTTTTAAGCACCTTTTTTACAACGGCAGCAGGAACTTCTTCCAAAAAATCCACTGTGTCATCTAAAAAGACGTCTTTTATAAGGGCTTCAACTTCAGTATCATTAAACATTTCTATAATATGCTGCTGTAAATTAGGATCAAGATTTGAAAATACCTCGCTGGCGTCATCTTTGGAAAGCAAACGGAAAACCATAAGCATTTTCTGGTTATCCAACTCGTTAAGACATTCTGCCACATCTATATTATTCATGTCGGTGAGGGCGTGCTGGAGCTCCCTGGTGCCGTTATTTTCAATAAGGGTTTTAATATTTTCCATATTGTTTCACCATCCTTTCATTTAAGACAGGAAAATAGTATTTTGCATAGGTAAAACCTTTAGAGAGATTTAAAAGCGGATAATGTTTAATAATTTAAATAGACGAACAAAGAAAGTCCGCTTTTGTAATGAATGCCGCTTCATCTTTTAGGATGTGCCGCAATTCTTTTAATTATTGGTTTACAATATTGGAAAGCATAAAGAAACTGACTTAAAAGCGAAAAAAGAGCGCTCTATGGCAGGACTTTTTGCCTGTGCAATATTGTAATTTTAGGTCGCTGGGGTCCATTTACTTTGCGCTCCTTTCTTATTTGAAATTGAATTTTCTTAACTTAAATTATTTTAGCTTAAATTTTTTTAATATGCAATACAGCCAAGGAAAAATATAAATAATGATAAAATATATTCATTAACTTTATTGACATTAGCGTTTAATGAATACAGAATAAAAAAGGATATGTTATTAGAATGGGAATGTTGAATTATGCATAATGAATTTGTAAGCGGAATACATGGAGAAACTACAGAGCATTTGTTAAAAGCAATGCTGGAGGTGCTGCATGATTCAGGTTTTAGAGTTACGAACCAGCGCAAGCTTATACTTGAGGCTATTGCCCATCAGGTAGGATGGCACGTTCATCCAAAGGATGTTTATTCCTATGTCAAGGACAGGGATGAAAACATTGGACTTGCAACTGTTTACCGCACTCTTAAAATGCTGGAGGATATGGATCTTTTAAATAAGGTGTATATGATGGGTAAACAAAACACCGCTCCTTCCAGGCACGGCGCCCATTATCATCTTATATGTCTAAAATGCGGAAATATAACGGATATCAACGACAGTATGTTAAAAGAACTCGGAGATAGGGTTAAAAACAATTACGGCTTTGAAACCACCCAGGCAAAAATAACCTTTTATGGAATGTGCAGCGACTGTAAAAATATTTTTAGCGATTAAAACAGCGGTAAAAACTGCTGTTTTTTTTATACGAATTTGTATATCTAAAAACTTTTTGTATCTTTTTTTGTTATCTTATGGTATAAATTAAGAATAGTAGAATATTTGGTAAGAAGAGGTATATGGTATGAGAAAAATCAAAAATATAACCGCACGCTGCTTTTTGTTGTTTATGACTGTCATGTTATCATGTACAGTATTTTTGTCACGCTCTTTTGCGGTTCCCGCATTTCCGGGATTAAAAGAGCTGGAAAACAGAGACGGGAGTACTGTTAAAGGTTATATACGCGGCGATGAATACTTTAGCTATAATTTGGATAAAGAAAAAAGAATTATTCAAAAAGATGAAAAAAATGACGGTTGCTGGAAATATGTGTATAACATTTCGGGAAAGCTTTCTTTTGGTGGAAAGGCAGGAGAAAGCGTTGATAAAAGCAAGCTGTTAAAGGAAGAAGAACTAAAAAGCCAGAGCATAAGGAAACAATATTATGCACTTGCAGGTAAAACCTATAAGGTTACAAAAAAGAAGAAAGAAGAGCTTATTGA
>CAJUEF010000004.1:75299-89380 GCA_910585035.1 uncultured Christensenellaceae bacterium
AGTCTGCAAAACGGGTCCTCTAAGCTTCGTATGATGCGCTCGATGTCTGCGCCGAAAAGCATCCCTTTGCTTACAATTGTAGTTGGTTTTAATGATATTTCTTATGACAACAAAGTGGATTGGGGATCCAGGCTAAGCGCCGGTGTTGGAGAATATTATATGGAAGTATCAAAAAATCAGTTTACATTTTCTCCCGCAAAAGAAACTTCAGCAAGCGGAAAGGACGGAAATACAAATACCGAAGATAAAGCAAATGATGGAGTTGTTCATATTAATCTAAACAGAAATCACGGTTCATGGGGAGGTATGGACACTCCTGATGTGCAAACCGACTGGGTCTTAACTCTTAAGGATGCAATTAAGGCGGCGGAACCTTATGTTGATTTCAGCAGCTTTGATAAAGACGGCGACGGAATAATAAGCAATGATGAGATGGCGGTTTTATTTATAATTGCGGGATATGAATCTGCTTTTTCAGGAAGTAATACACATGGAGTTTGGGCTCATAAAGCGGAAACTCAAAGTTTTAATGTTGATGGAGTAACCCTTGATAAATATATAGCTCAGGGTGAGCTTTTAGAAGGTAAACCAAATGGAAGCGGAGCAGATGCGCCTTATTATAATTCTGTCTCTACACCATGCCATGAGCTGGGACATTATATAGGACTGCCAGATTTATACAACATTGAATATAACAGCGGCCCGTGGGAAAAATACGAGGTTGGCAGCCTTAGCTTAATGGCAAACGGCTCATGGGGATATAAGGAAAATTTAAGCAACGGAAGAACGGAATACGGAGCTACCCACTTGGACCCTTACTGTAAATTAATTCTTGGTTTTGAAAAAGCCGTTGAAATCAGTGAAAGCGGTGAATACACTGTCAACAGCGTTGGAAGCAGTGAAGGCTATAATGTTTATGCAGTTAGAACAAACAGGCCAAACGAATACTTTTTAATTGAGAACAGACAATACGAAAAAGCTGATGAAAATTTAAAGGGAATATATAAACCCGACGGCAATGCGGCAGGAGGTATTGTTGTTTGGCATATTGATAACGATATTATTGAGGAATACGGGGTTCAAAACAGTTTTATCAATAAATACAACAGGATAAACACAGCGGATCATGTGCCGGGAGTAATGCCTGTTTATTATGTGAATAATGGAAAAGTTGAAATACAGCGTCCGTTTTGGAATGCCAGTCAAAAAGCGACTTTTGCAAATTCAAAAATTAATACGGGACTTTATAAAAGTACTCCGTCAGCCTGGGAGGCTTCAGGTGTTTCTATTATCAGCAGTGAAAACGGCAGCAGTTCTATGAAGGTGGAAGTAACTTTGCCGGAGGCTGAAATTACAGATATTATTTTTGATAAGCCGGAGCTGCCAAAGGCGGGCGGACCTATAAATGTTGAGGTTAACGGTAAAAACTTTTATAAGGATATAACAGTGCAGGTTTTCGATGAAACTGGACAGCCGGTAAACGGGGATTGGGCGAAGAAAACCATTATGGCTGAAGAAGATATTCTTTCAGGAGCTTCCCAAAGCATGACAAAAAGGGAGTGCGAAATTAATTTTCCCGATAACACCTCTAATCCTTTAAAGACGTATGTTATAAAGGTTTCTGCAGATGGCGGAGCAAGTTATCTTGACTTTTCTAAAGAAATGGCAGTTGAAGGAAACACTTATAAGAACAGAATACTCACAGATAAAAATACAAATATAAGCGTTGAGGGGCTCTATCACGATACAGCAGCGTTAACCGTTGCTGATATTAATGAAGAAATTAAGGCAAGGTTAGGCGCTCAGCTTCTCGAAAATCATAATTATATTGCAGGCTATGACCTTTCTGTTACTTCTGAAAACAACTTGCCTTATAAGGGAGATTTAAAGGTTTCCTTTCCTATAGGTGAAAGTTTTAACGGTAAAGAGCTTGTTGTAGTTCATGAAACTGAGCAGGGCACGGAAGTTTTAAATGCAGCTGCTGAAAACGGATTTATCAATGTTCAGGTTAGTACACTCTCTCCTTTTGGAATTTATGAAAATACGGATAGCAGCAATCAAGGAGAAAGCAAAGATGAGACGGAAGGTAATGGAAGCACTGTAGGAGGAAACACCAACAATGAAGGTGGAAATAATAACGGCACAGGGGAAGGCGATACATCAAACAATCAAACAGGTATATTAAACAACGGCGGTCAAAGCAATGATAAAAATGATGTTGTTGCTGTGGTAGATAAACTTGCCAAATCCAAAAGCACTGTTTCCGGCAATGGTAATGCTGCAAAGGTAGTGACGGGGGATGAAAGCAAGGTTATGTGGATTGTTTTTTCCATGGCTGTTTCGGGCATTTTGGTACTTGTGCTTTTTATCAGCATTAAAAAATATAAAATAAAATCTTAAAACCCGTTAAATAAACCGGAGTTTACATTTTGTTTGTAAATTTCGGTTTATAGTTCTATTTGTGTGTTTGTCCTTAAAGGGTTTGGATAAACAATACTGCAAAATGCTATGTTTATACCCGTGGTGCTATTGTTTTTTTCTAAAAAAATTGTTAAAATAAAATAGCATTTATATATGCGCAAAAGCTAAGGTTTCATTTGTATTTGAATACGAATTGAAATACATAAATTTTGGAGGGGTATATGTTATTTCGTAACGATTATAAAAATATAGCCACATTGGCGGCAAATATAAGAATACTTGCATTGCAGGCAATTTATTCTGTGGGAAGCGGTCATGTTGGAGGAAGTCTTTCCATAGCAGATACTCTTGCGGTACTTTACGGGAAAACTTTGGATGTGGATTTTAACAATCCAAAACATAAAAAGAGAAGCCAGCTTGTTGTATCTAAAGGGCATTGCGGGCCGGCAGTTTATGCTGCTCTTGCTCTCAGTGATTTTTTCCCCGCTCAAAATTTGGTTACTATGAACAGGCCTCTTACCACCCTTCCAAGTCACTGTGACAGACTTAAAACTCCGGGGATTGATATGACTACAGGCTCTCTTGGCCAAGGAGCCTCCGCCGCTTGCGGCATTGCTTTGTCACATAAAATAAAGAAGAACTTTGGAGTGAAAACATATCTTATTCTTGGCGATGGAGAATGCAATGAAGGACAGGTTTGGGAAGCGGCCCAGTTTGCAGTTAAACATGACCTGCATAATCTTATAACTTTTGTGGACTGGAATAAAAAACAACTTGATGGATATACAGATGAAATTTCAGGTCCTTGTAATTTTGAAGAAAAGTTTAAGGCTTTTGGTTATAATGCAGTGACTATTGACGGACATGACATACATGAAATACATGATGCAATTACAATGGCACAGCAGGAAATGGAAAAACCAACGGCAATTATTCTTGACACCATAAAGGGAAAGGGCTTTAAAAAGGCTGAGGAAGAACCGAATAACCACAGTATGCCTATTACTGAAGAGGATCTTAAAGAAGCCGTTAAGCAAATACAGATTGATTTAAATGAAAAGCTGCAGTTTTAGGAGGACAGTTTTATGGATTTATTTGATAAATTACCCGATTATGCAAAGGCTTTCCGCGATGTGCTGACAGACACTTTAGACAGAATGTTTAAAGAAAATGAAAAACTGTTATATCTAGATGCAGATTTGGTTGGAGCAATAAAGACAGGAGAGCTTTTTAAAAAATATCCTGATAGAACTTTTAACTGCGGTATTGCCGAAGCTAATATGATTGGAACGGCGGCGGGACTGGCAGCGAATGATTTTATACCTTTTACCCATACCTTTGGATGCTTTGCGACAAGGCGTGTTTTTGACCAAGTGTTTTTATCTGTGGGTTATGCGGATTGTCCGGTCAAGATGATTGGCAGCGACCCGGGAGTTTGCGCTGAGATGAATGGCGGCACCCATATGCCTTTTGAGGATATGGCGCTTATGCGTGCCGTTCCTACAATGGCGGTTTTGGAGCCTAGCGATGCAACTTCTTTGGAAGCGCTTTTAGAGCAAATGGCAAACAGTGGAGGACCTGCTTATATAAGAGTTCCAAGAAAACGCAAATATTATTTATACAAGCATAAATGGGATATAACCATGGGTAAAGCAAACGTGCTTCTAGAAGGCAAGGATGTTACCTTAATTGCCAGCGGAATTATGGTTGAGCAGGCCCTTATAGCCGCAGCTAATCTGGGAAAAGAGGGAATAAGCGCCCAGGTAATAGATATGCACACCATTAAGCCAATTGATGAAGAAGCGGTGCTCAGCGCATGTGAAAAGACGGGGGCTATTGTTACCTGTGAAAACCACAATATAATCGGCGGGCTTTTTTCCGCAGTGTGCGATGTGGTTTGCAGAACGTATCCTGTGCCTGTTGAACCCGTTGGCGTGCTGGATCAGTTTGGCGAGGTTGGGCCTATTGATTATTTACAGACAAGGTTTGGCCTTACGGCAAAGGATATAGAGGTAAAGGCAAAGTTTGCCATATCAAGAAAATAACAAATGAATGCAGGTGATGATTTATGAAAAAATACAGTAAGCTATTTATTTTAACTTCACTTATTATGGTTGTAGTTACAGCGCTTTCAGGATGCAAAAAAAAGCAGGAAGAGCAGCCTCAGCCTGAACCAACACAGCAGGAGACGACGCAAGCTCCGGTACAAAGCAGCGAAATCAGGTCTTATACCAGTGGAAGAAAAGTTGACAAAAACGGATATCCTATCTTTGTTTCCATACCAAATGACGGAAGCGCAAGACCTCATTATAATATAAGCAAAGCAGACATAGTTTATGAAATGTACGTTGAGGGCGGCATAACAAGGATGCTGGCTCTTTTTAACGACAACAAGCCTGATAAGGTGGGTCCTGTGCGCAGCGGACGGTTTTATATGGTTGATATTGTTGACGATTGGCGTGCAGGGTTTGTGCACTTTGGAGGTCCTAAGGCTTCTAATGAATGGAGTCTTTACCGAAGATTTTACAGTGCAAGAATTAAATACCGCTTAGATGGCACTGCAACAAGTAGCCATTTTTCCAGAGACAGTTCGAGAAAAGCTCCAAACAACGCTTTTGTAAACCTTCAGGCGTATTCAGCGACAATTAATAACGGCGCGCCAACTTGGCATCCAATGAAATTTAGTGAAACGCCTACTGCCGGAAATACAGAAGTAAACGAAATTTCTATTAACTACAGCGGTTCAAATAAGGTGAAGTATAAATATAATGCAGAAAAAGGCGGATACGACAGATCTGTAAATAATGTAGATTATGTGGATGCAGCGGATAACACTCAGGTAAATGTGCAAAATATCATTATTCAGGAGACAACACAAACAAACTATGGTGATGTTAAGGGGCACATTAATCTGGATATGATAGGAAGCGGCAAAGCTTATTTCCACATTGGCGGAAAGATGATTGAAGGCACCTGGGAAAGACCGGATAGGGCGCAGCCAACAGTTTATAAAGATGCTGATGGCAACGAAATAAATTTAAGCGTTGGTCAGACATTTGTGCAAATAGTTACAAGCGCTGTTGAAGTGAAAAACAGCTAAACTTAATTAAAACGAAAGAAGTGAGCAGATGGGGTTGTTTAGCGGTCTGTTTTCAGGCAATTTAAAAAAACTCAATGAAATGGTTTCTAAAATTGAAAAGCTGGAGCCTGAAATACAAAAGCTTTCTGATGAGGAACTGAAAAACAAAACACAGGAATTTAAAGACAGACTTACCAAAGGGGAAACACTGGATGACATTTTAACAGAAGCCTTTGCAGTGGTTAGGGAAGCTGGAGTGCGTACTGTTGGTATGCGCCATTTTCCTGTACAGCTTCTTGGCGGTATTGTGCTCCATCAGGGCAGAATAGCAGAGATGAAAACAGGCGAAGGTAAAACACTTGTATCAACTTTGCCGGCATATTTAAATGCCCTTTCAGGAAAGGGTGTACATATTGTCACGGTAAACGATTATCTTGCAAAGCGTGACAGCCAGTGGATGGGGAAAATACACAGGTTTTTAGGGCTTTCCGTTGGGCTGATAACTCAGGAAATGGACTCAGCAGAGAGGAAGAAAAACTATAACTGCGACATAACATATGGAACCAATAACCAGTTTGGTTTTGATTATTTAAGGGACAATATGGTTGTGCGCCAGGAGGATATGGTTCAAAGAGGTCTTTCCTATGCAATTGTGGATGAGGTGGACAGCATTCTCATAGATGAAGCCAGAACACCTCTTATTATTTCAGGTCAGGGAGAAAAATCAACTGAGCTGTATGAAGTTGCTGATAAGTTTGTAACCAGGCTTAAAGAAGAAGAGGATTTTGTTAAGGATGAGAAGAAAAATTCCGCAAATCTAACTGAGGATGGCGTTAAGAAAGCGGAAAAATATTTTAATGTAGAAAATCTTTCCGACATTAGCAATACTGAGCTTAACCATCACATTAATCAGGCTCTTGCAGCCCGTTACCTTAAAAAGAGAGATAAGGATTATGTTGTGCAGGATGGAGAAGTTGTAATCGTAGACGAATTTACGGGACGACTTATGATTGGCCGCCGTTACAGCGGAGGACTGCATCAGGCTATTGAGGCAAAGGAAGGAGTTAAGGTACTTCGTGAATCTAAAACCCTTGCCACAATTACTTTCCAAAACTTCTTTAGAATGTATAAAAAACTTTCGGGCATGACAGGTACGGCAAAGACAGAGGAAGACGAGTTTAATTCTATTTATAATCTGGATGTTGTGGTTATACCTACAAATATGCCTTGTGTCCGTGAAGATAAGAATGACGTTATTTTCCTTGATATAAACAGGAAGTATGAAGCTGTAATTGAAGAGGTTAAAAAATGTCATGAAATCGGTCAGCCTGTGCTGGTAGGTACTGTTACCGTTGAGGATAGTGAACTTCTTAGCGGCATGCTTAAAAAGCAGGGTATTAAACACCAGGTGCTAAATGCTAAAAACCATCAGCGTGAGGCGGAAATTATAGCTCAGGCAGGAAAGATAGGTTCTGTAACCATTGCCACAAATATGGCAGGACGTGGTACTGATATTTTGCTTGGTGGCAACCCGGATTTTATGGCAAGGCGGGATATGCTTAATAAGGGCATAAGCGAAGAAATAATTGAAGAAGCCACCAGCCATGCTGCAACAAAGGAGCAAGAGGTTCTGGATGCCAGAAATCTTTATAACCAGCTGCATGAAAAATATAAGGTAGTCTGTGATGCTGAGCATGAAAAGGTTGTTGAAGCAGGGGGACTGTATATTATAGGTACCCAGCGCCATGAGAGTAGGCGTATTGATAATCAGCTCAGAGGACGTGCCGGTCGTCAGGGTGACCCGGGAACATCTGTATTCTTTATTTCTATGAAAGATGACCTCATGCGTCTCTTTGGCGGAGAATGGATAAGAAATACTCTTGATAAGCTGGCAGCCAGCGGTGCTGACGATATATCAATGCAGTATAAAATGTTTAGCAAACGTATAGAAGGCGTGCAGAAAAAGGTGGAAGCTCATAATCTTGAGAGCAGAAAGCACGTTTTAAAATATGACGATGTTATGAACAAGCAGCGTGAAATTATCTATACCCAAAGACGGGACGTGCTTATGGGTAAGGATATGGAAGAAAATGTTTATAACATGATTGAAGGCGTTATAAATGATACGGTGGACTTTTATCTTGGCGGGGATAATCCGCGCATAGATGAACTGGGAACAGCTTTTGAGAGGATTTTTGAACAAAGTGTACATTTAGATACAAGTGATAAGGAACAGTGGAAAACAGCTCAAAAAGAGCTTGCCTTTTCTATATATAAAGAAAAAGAAGAGGAAGTGGCGGAAAAAGGAATTGACATGCGTGAAATTGAAAGGTTTATTATTTTACGCATAGTTGATATGCTGTGGATGGATCATATAGATAATATGGATCAGCTAAGAAGGGGTATAGGCCTTAGAGCTTATGCTCAAAGAGACCCTTTAATTGAATACAGTATTGAAGGCTTTGATATGTTTGATGAGATGATTGCATCTATACAGGAGCAAACGGTTACCCAGCTTTTCCACGGACGAATTGAGGTTCAGGAGGTAAGGCAGCCGGAAGAACGAAAAATAACCGAGGGCAGGGGCGGCGATGGAAACGAGCCGAAAAAGCCTGTCACCAAGGATAAAATAGGAAGAAATGAGCCGTGTCCGTGCGGCAGCGGAAAGAAATATAAAAACTGCTGCGGAAGGGGAAAATAATGCTGGAATATGATGATTTTAAACAACAGATAGGGCTTCTTATGTCCGGAATAAAAGAACTCGGAGACTCTCTTTGACCTGCCTGAGCTTGATAATAAAATAGCTTCTTTGGAAAACGAAACATACAAAGAGGGATTTTATAATGACGTTGCAAAATCAGCAAAGACTTTGCAACGGTTAAAGGTTTTAAAAGATAAGAAAGACGCATATATGGAACTGCTGTCCAGATGTGAGGACGTGTCCGTGCTTAACGACCTTGCCATTGAAGAAGGTGACTTGAGCCAGGTTGAGGAGATACGAAGTGAAATAAATATTATTGAAAATTCTCTTGAAAAGATGCGTATTGCAACACTGCTTTCAGGACAGTATGATACCAATAATGCCATACTTACGCTTCATGCGGGAGCAGGCGGAACAGAAGCCCAAGACTGGGTACAGATGCTTTATAGAATGTACACCATGTGGTGCGAGAAAAACGGCTATTCCGTTACTGTGCTTGATTATCTTGAAGGTGGAGAGGCAGGAATTAAAAGCGTTACTTTTAGGGTAAGCGGCATACATTCCTATGGATATTTAAAGGGAGAAAAGGGAGTGCACAGATTAGTTCGCATTTCTCCTTTTGATTCCAATGCAAGAAGACATACGTCTTTTTGCTCTTTAGATGTTATTCCTGAAATTGATGAGGATGTAACAGTGGAAATAAATCCTGATGAGATCAGAGTAGATACATACCGTGCCAGTGGAGCAGGGGGACAGCACGTTAATAAGACGGATTCAGCTATTCGTATAACTCATATTCCTACGGGAATTGTGGTTCAGTGCCAGAACGAGCGCTCCCAGATACAAAACAGGGAAACAGCTATGAAAATGTTAAAGAGCAAGCTGGTGGAAATAAAAGAGCGTGAGAATATGGAAAAAATGTCCGAGCTTAAAGGTGAGATGAAAAAAATAGAGTGGGGCAGTCAAATACGCTCTTATGTATTTCATCCTTATACTATGGTTAAAGACCACAGAACGGGAGCGGAAACAGGTAATATTACCGCTGTTATGGATGGAGATATAGATCTTTTCATAAATGAATTTCTTAAAAAGTCATAAAATGGACGTACCTTTCATATCATTTATTAAAATGGTGTGGGAGGTATTTTTTATTATGGAAGAAGCAGTTGGTTCAGGCAGACTTCGTGCCCATTCAATAGTCATCAGTGCGCGGGAAAAGGTTATGGTAACAGGTGTAAATGATGTGGACAGCTTTAATGAAAGCGAAGTTATCCTGCTTACTGATGGAGGAACTCTAACGATTATCGGCGAGGATTTGCATATCAGCAAGCTAAATTTGGATGATGGTCAATTAGCTCTTGAGGGAGTTATAGACGCTATGGAGTATGGAGACGTTGCCACGGGCAAAAGGCCTATTTTTGGCAAGCTGTTCCGGTAAGGGATATGTATTTTACTACGGATTCGACATGGAATCAAACGGCGGTTTTTTTTAGTCTGCTATTTGTCGGCATGGTACTGGGTATTATTTATGCTTTTATTTACAGCCAAAAACAGTATATAAAGAAAAAATTTTGGAAAAACGTTCATGATATAATATTTTGTATAATTACCTTTTTTATTGTTGGTGCAGCACTATATATTGTAGATGACGGAAAAATCCAAATGTATATGGTGCCTTCGATTTTGGCAGGATTTTTTGTGAGCAGGCTGTTGTTTGAAAGGACAGTGAAAAACGCCATAAATAAGTTAAACAAGCTAATTAATTTTATAAAAGTACGCTTGAATAATGAGGCAAAGTAGTATACAATGTTTTCATAACTATTTTAAAAGGTGTTTTTTTATTGAAGAAAAAAAATAACGGCAACGTGCTTTATATTGCAAAAAGCGGCCGCGATAATAAAAAGAAAAAACGTAAAAGATTAAAGATATTTAATTTGCTTATGCTGTTTTTGGCTACATATTTTGTGTTTACCATTGCCAGGCAAGAGATTGAGCTTAGAAATATTAAAGCGGAAACTAGGGAGGCAAACAAAGAATATGAACAACTTAAACAGCAAGAGGGAATTATTAATAAGAAAATTACAGATGCTTCCAGCACTCATATAGTGGAGAATAAGGCAAAGTCTATTCTTGGATGGGTTAGCGAGGGCGAATACAAAGTAATAGAACAAAAGTAATTTAACAGGCGGTTATTACAACCGCTTTTCTTTATATTCTGGAGGTCCAGCAGTTGAATAGACAATATAACAAAGTTCAGCTTATTATGGAGATCTGCTGCGGGGCAGTTATAGCTGGAATTATTTTATATGTTGGTTTTAAGTGGACAAGTATACCAAAGGTCATTCCCATTCATTTTGGAATTAACGGACAACCGGACGGATATGGCGGTAAGGGAAATATTTTGATACTCCTTTTTGTTTGCGCAGGAGTCTATGGTCTTATATCTTTTTGCCAGCGTTTTCCACAAACCTGGAATATACCCGTTAAAATTACAGAACAAAACAGAGAAAAGGTTTATAGCATTTTAAAAACTGTTATTATTGCTTTAAAGCTGGAAGTAACTCTGATATTGGCATATATAACAGCGTGTTCAGCTACTTTTAAACCACTTAAAGGCTGGTTTGTGTCGGCAGAGCTTATAATAGTTTTTATCACTGTTTTTACAGGGATGTACAGATGCAGGAAGGTTTAGCCGGGGGAAATTAAAAAGGTATTTGTATTTGCTGCGTCACGATTTTTTATCTTACAAAATTATGAGGTGTGTTGACAAATTTTATATATAAATGTATTATAAATTATAGGTGATGGAGTTCGCCTTTAACCGCCTTATGGCTAATGACTCCTACAAAAGCTTACAGTAAAATTACTGCCGGCTTTTGTAGGAGTCCTTTTATTTTTTAAAGAAGGAGGGGTTGTTTAAAAGAAGTTTTAAATGATCTTTGTATCAGGATATTTTTTATTTAGCTTTATATAGGCTTTAAATTAATCTGTTTTGTTGTTTACAAATTTAATTTAGGAGGGGTTTTATGGCTTACAGTCTTGCACTTATAACTGTTTTGGGGCTTTTTGCAAATTATGTTTTTGAAAAAATAAGAATTCCAGGTATACTGGGTATGCTTCTTGTAGGTATACTTATAGGTCCCGGTAGCTTTAACTGGCTGCATAAAGACATACTTACAATTTCTTCGGATTTAAGGCAGCTTGCACTTATAGTAATATTGCTGCGGGCAGGGCTTGATTTAAAACTTGAGGATATTAAGCCCGTTGGTTTTACTGCTGTGAAAATGTCTGTAATTCCTGCGCTGATGGAGGGCTTTACAATAGCTGTTATATCAATGTTTTTGTTGGGTTTTACCTTTACAGAAGGTGGTATGCTTGGGTTTATTATTGCGGCGGTATCGCCGGCAGTGGTAGTGCCTGCAATGATCAAGCTTAAAAAGCAGGATTTTAAATATGCAAATCGTGCGTCAACAGTTATACTTGCGGGAGCGTCCGCTGATGATGTTGTTGCCATAACAGTATTTGGCGCTTTTTTATCTATCTATATGGGACAAAAGGTAAATTTTATTATGACTGTTCTCAACGTACCCATATCTATTATTTTGGGAATTGTTGTTGCCATAGCATGCGCTTATGCAATTATGTTGGTTTATAAAAAGATAAAATTTAGCGCCACAGAACAAATACTTTTACTATTGTTCACAGGTGTTGGTCTCACGTTTATCCAAGCGGTTTTAGAGGGTAAAATTGAAATGGCAGCTCTTATAGGCGTTATGACAATGGGGTTTGTTATACGCATGAAAATGGAAGAGACAGCGGTTAAAATTTCAGGAGGACTTGGGCATATATGGGTGGAAGCAAAGGTAATTTTATTTGTTCTGGTAGGTGCTGCTGTTGATATTAGGGTTATGGGCAGCGCCGGAATAACGGGGCTTATAATTATAGTTATTGGTCTTTGCGCTCGCTCAATAGGTGTGTTTATTGCCACTCTTGGCAGTCCTCTTACTAAAAAGGAACGAATATTCTGCACCATTGCTTATTTGCCTAAAGCAACTGTTCAAGCAGCCATCGGCGGACTGCCCCTTATTAACGGCGCAGCAAGTGGACAGCTTATTCTTGCTATTGCGGTGTTGTCAATTATTGTGTGTGCACCTGTTGGCGCTGTGGGGATAAGTGTTAGCGCTCCAAAGCTTTTAAACGGAGAATAGAATTTAAGGCTTAAAATATAAAAAGTCCGGTAGTTTGCCGGATTTTTTATATTTTATTTTTTGTAAATTGTTTAAAATAAAGAAATATTGTCTCAATGTTTTATTTTTGTTTATTTTTGATAAAATATTATT
Source organism: uncultured Christensenellaceae bacterium (assembly GCA_910585035.1). GTDB lineage: Bacteria > Bacillota > Clostridia > Christensenellales > MGBC116941 > MGBC116941. Next base: position 87,841 of record CAJUEF010000004.1, read on the forward strand.
ATAATCCCTTGACTTTTTTTGTATAAATGGGTATACTTAATAAGTAACAAATTGATATGGCGGCGTAGCTCAGTTGGCTAGAGCATGCGGTTCATACCCGCAGTGTCAGCGGTTCAAATCCGTTCGCCGCTACCATAATCCCTCATAAGCGTTGAGGGATTATTTTTTTATTGGGGGAGTGAAGTTTTGCTAAGATTTATATCTATATTTTATTTTTATTTTCAATAACTTTACTACCGTAAACTATTGTTATAGAATTAAGCGAAAGTTTTTTAACGAGCTTAAAATTGGCTTTAAGAGTGTTAATAAATTTTTACTTTATAAAACTGTGCTAAAATCATAAGACATTTTTTATTTAAGGCTCAGGAGTGTTATTGGAATTATTACAAATGCTTATTTGTGCTGCAATGGTTGTTAATGTATCTCCAAGCTGTGAAAAAACAGAACCCCACAGATTTAATTCGTCAACACTCATGTCCGTTGATAATATATTTGCAAAAGTAGTAATTGCGGCAGTTAATTCACATGGATTCATAAATAGTTTCACCTCAATATATAATATGCTGATTTAATTGTGAGAGAAACAAAATTTTATTATAAAATAGCTAATTGTAATGCATTATTAATGGCAAAATTTTTAAAATAAATACATACTATATATATAATTTTAAATTAAGTCATATGTACTTAAAATGCTAACATTTATCAACAAATATTTTTATGTTTAAAAATATTAGTTCTACTAAACAATTTTGACATATGTTTATTCCTTTTATTTTTTCTATTTCTTCATTTTCTAAGTTTTCACAAAAAAAACAAAGTTCATTTTCTTTTTTTAAAAGTATTTTTTCATCTTTAATTATCATTTTCATTTTATCACCAGGATATATTTTTAATTGATTTCTGATTTTCTTTGGCAGTGTAATTCTACCAACACTATCAACTTGATATAACATCTTTAACACCTCTAAACCACATGACCAATATTGTACATAACACTTTACACCCATTATAGGACATAATAAAAGAAAAGTAAAGTAAAGGGAGCAGGTAATTTTTTGATTTCTTATGAACCATTATGGGAAACTCTAAAGAAAAAGGGATTTACAATATATACTTTACGCAATAAAGGAGAAGAGTATGGGGGATATAATATAAGCGGTTCAACAGTATCGCGCTTAAAGAAAGGTGAATCTGTTTCAACAAACACCCTGGATGCTCTATGCTATATTTTAGATTGTGATTTAAAGGATATAATTATTTTTATACCTAATAAATAATGTAAATTAAATAAATACATTTTATTTATTAATATTCTCTTTTAAATGTTTTATGCAGTCATTACATATATTTTTATTACCTATTTTGTTTGTACATTCTGTTTTTAAACAAATACAACAGTTATTATTTTTTTTTATCTTTTCAATACAAATAATCTTATTATTAATTGTTATTCTAATGTTGTCTTTATTATTTATATGTAATTTTTTTCTAATTTCCATTGGTATTGTAATTCTTCCTATATTATCAAGCTTAATAA
>CAJUEF010000005.1:0-6724 GCA_910585035.1 uncultured Christensenellaceae bacterium
TATAAAAGATAGGTTTTCTTTTTGTTACTTTTTCTTTTTTCTAAAAGAAAAAGTAAGAGAAATAATGAAAAGAAATGCAATATAATAAAAAAGCTGCTGTAAATTTTACAGCAGCTTTTTTATTATAAATTTAATTTTCAATGGTGCGTACGCGTATAATTCCCGGAATGTCTTCAAGCTGTTTAATAATTGCGGCATCTACTGCCTTGTTGGTATCTATAATTGTATAAGCTACTTCTTTAGCGCTTTTGTTTATCATATCTTCAATATTAACACCGTTATCTGCAAGAACTTTTGTAATCTGTCCTACCATATTCACTTCGTTTCCGTGAATAAATGTAAGACGGAAGTTGCCTGTGTATGGAAGGCTGCAATTAGGCATGTTTACGCTGTTTAAAATATTTCCGTATTTAATATAATTGTTAAGCTCCTGAGCAGCCATTATGGCACAATTTTCTTCTGATTCAGGGGTGGAAGCACCAAGATGAGGTATAGCAAGAATGTTTTCACTTCCGAGCATATCAGCGTCAGGGAAATCTATAACATATTTGCTTATAATACCGCTTGAAATAGCATCCATAAGAGCTTTAGTATCAACGAGACCGCCTCTTGCAAAGTTGAGCAGCACTACGGATTTATTCATCATGGCAAACTGGTCTTCTCCGATAAGTCCTTTGGTTTTGTCATTAAGAGGGAGGTGCAAAGAGATATAGTCACACTCTGTAAATATGGTTTCGATTTTAACTGCTCTGGTTATATTTTGGTCAAGCATCCATGCAGCTTCAACAGAAAGATATGGATCGTATCCATATACTTTCATTCCAAGCTTTGAGCAGCTGTTGGCAACCATAGCACCAATTGCTCCAAGACCTATAACACCAATCTTTTTGCCGTAAATTTCAGGTCCTACAAACTGTTTTTTACCCTTTTCAACAAGTGCGGGAACGTCCTCTTCACCTTTTAAGCCCTGGGCCCAGTTAGCGGCAGGTACAAGGTTTCTGGAAGCGGCAAGCATACCTGCAATTACCAGCTCTTTTACGCCGTTGGCGTTTGCTCCCGGTGTATTAAATACACAGATACCTTCTTTTGTGCAACGGTCTATAGGAATATTGTTTACGCCTGCACCGGCTCTTGCAATGGCAAGAAGCTCTTTAGGAAACTGCATATCATGGCATTTAGCGCTTCTTACAATAATTGCTTCAAAATTTTCAAATTCTGTAGAAACTTCATATTCGTCCTTTGGCAGGTAATTGTAAATTGCATCGCTAATAGCGTTTAACTTATTTATTTTATACATTTTAGAATATTCTCCTTAAATTAATTGTTAGCTTCAAATTCTTTCATAAAAGCGATAAGCTTTTCAACGCCGGCTTTTGGCATTGCATTGTAAATACTTGCACGCATACCGCCAACGCTTCTGTGACCTTTAAGATTGCAAAGCCCCTGTGCTTTTGCTTCTTTAACAAATTTTGCGTCTAAATCCTCGTTGCCTGTTACGAAGGTAACATTCATCATAGATCTATCTTTAGGAGTTACAGGGTTAGAGAACATTTTTGAGGAATCTATATAATCATAAAGCATTTTTGCCTTTTCTTCATTAACTTTTTGCATTGCCTTAACGCCGCCGTTTTTATCAAGCCACTCAAATACCAGTTTAGCAATATAAATTGCAAAAGTAGGAGGAGTGTTAAACATGGAATCTGCTTCACTGTGAGTTTCGTAATTAAGCATGGTTGGAACACTTTCAGCAGCGTTACCAATGAGATCTTCTCTAATAATTACAATTGTAACGCCTGCAGGTCCTACATTCTTTTGTGCTCCGGCGTAAATTATACCGTATTTGGTAACGTCAAATTCTTCACTTAAAATACAGGAGGACATATCAGCAACAACAGGCACGCTGCCGGTATCAGGAAGCTGGGTATATCTTGTGCCGTAAATGGTGTTGTTTTGGGTGATGTGTAAAAAGTCAGCATCTTTTTGAAGTTTAGTTTCGTCTATTTCAGGTATATATGAAAAGGTTTTATCCTCACTTGAAGCTATAACATTTACGTCAAGAACCTTTTTGGATTCCTTAATAGCCTTTTTACTCCATGCACCGGTGTTAATAAAATCAGCCTTACCATTCTTTTTTAGGTTAAGAGGCACCATTGCAAACTGAAGGGAAGCTCCGCCCTGAAGAAAAAGAATCTTATAATTGTCAGGTATATTCATTAGTTTGCGAAGAAGAGCTTTTGCATCCTCCATAATTTCTTTAAAATCTGCAGAACGGTGACTCATTTCCATTACAGACATGCCAGCCTGCCCATAATCCACTAATTCCTTTTGTGCCTTTTCCAATACTTCCAGCGGCAAATTTGCCGGTCCTGCCGAAAAGTTGTAAACTCTCATTTTTCTTTCCTCCTGTTAAATAAAATACTTTTTTAAAATTTAATAAAAAAAATATAGAATAGTTATTGCAAAATGCAGTTAATTGATATATTCTATATATAGTAATTTAAAGTAATTATATCATATATTTATTAATAAATTAATAGATATTTTTAATAAGTATAAAGTTTTTGTTGTCTGAGGCTTTATGCGTTATAATAAATTTATTAATAATTGTATGACGTGATTATTTGTAAGAGTGGAGGGTTTTCTATGAAAAACGTAATTAAAGCTATTTGTTTAGTGTTTATGGCAGGCGTAATAGCATTAGGTTTCTATTATGCAGCCGATGGAGGCGTTTCTTATGAGTTTGTTGAAACAGAGCGCATTGAAAATTACACCGGACAAAAATTTACTACTACTGTAGGTAAGGTTGTGAAGAATGACACTGAAGCTGAAAAGGTTCAAGAGTTTACAAATATTTCCACAACTCAGACTTACAAGTGTAATGTTAAGCTTCAACAGGCTGAATGGAGACTTATTGAGGAAAAACTTGGAGTTATGTTTACCAAGTCTTACAAAAAGACAATTGAGTCTGTTTCAGGTCCTGTGGCACCAAACAACTATGCATGGGTTGAATTTACACCTGAAATGACCAAAGTAACCGGTTACATAGTTAAGCATTCCGGCAATAAAGAGACAAAGACTTATGTTGAGATTGTTTATCCTAAGGCTGACAGTGCAACTCCGTCAGCACCTGCAGGAACTGTTGAATTCAAAACTGCTGCTGAAAAACCAGCTGAAAAGCTTAGCTAATTTTTATTAAAGGAAAATACCAAAGCATTTAAGCGTTTTAAACTGTCGAGTTTAAAACGCTTTTTATTTTCGTGAATAAAGTGCTTATGTAATAAAGATTGTATTATGAATGCTTTTATAAAAATTATTTTCCTTTAAGTGGACTTAATTGTATTTGACATGGCAGCGGTGTATAATATACAGGATTAATGAAAAATAGAAGTTTAAAGAGGCGAAAGAATGAAATCTATTTGTGGAATTGATTGTACAAAATGCGAATTAAGCAGCACTTGTAATGGATGCTTTAAAACAAACGGACAGCCCTTTGGAGCGGAATGTATTGTTGCGATGTGCTGTAAACGAGGAGAGACATCGTTAAAGGAATTGAAAGAAAAATTGATTAGGGAATTTAATGAGCTTGGCATTCAGGATATGGAGGAAGTTACAGAACTTAATGCTCTTAAAGGTTCTTTTATCAACATTGAATACGCTTTGCCAAACGGACAAATTGTAAAGTTTTGGGATGATAACAAAATTTATTTGGGAAATCAGTTACATAAAAAAGGCAGTGACAGGTGTTATGGAATTGTTGCTGATAAAAAATATCTTATGGTATCGGAATACAGCGATTATGGCGTTGATGCGGAAATTGTGGTATTTAAGCGCTGGAATTAAATGCAATTTCTGTTTTGCGGGAAATTGAATAATGTGAAAATGAGAGGGGCAAGCTTTTTATGTGTGTAGAATGTTATACTGATAACAGCAGAATAACTCCATTATTAAATCCCTTGGATTGCCTTGTAAATCACACGCAATATATCTGCGGGACCTGTGGTCGGTGCATTTGCATTGAACATGATCCAAAGCATGGATTGCAAAGGTGGAATTTCCCGTTTAAGTCACTTGAGATTGCGAAGTTATATTTAAGGACAGCTGACTACAGTGTGAAAAAATCGTGCGGCATTTATGAAATAAAGAGCGAAAATGGCAGACTGTCATACAAGATTTTTGCTGACAGAGAGGAATTGTCTTTTTATCTGAAAAAGAATAAGAGAAAATTGTGTGAAAGTATGACACCGGTTTTCCAAATCGAACAATACAGGGAATATGAAAATACACAGGTACGAAAATTAACCACTGATGAAATACAGAAATATATTTCAAAGAGATAAGGTTATATTGAGTAAAATTATTGTAAAGTAAAAAAACAGAGCCAGTGAATTGGTGAGCATTTATATACCACAATCATTGGCTCTGTTTTTTATAAATATATGATAATTATATTTTCTAATGTCTCTTATCTATTTTGGAAATAAAAATAAGCAGCCTTGCCACTACCTCATAAAGCTCAGGAGGAATTGATGTTCCTATATTAAGGGCTGCAAGAGAATTGGCAAGGGCGTCATCTTTAACTACGGGAATGTCATTTTCCTTGGCTGTTTCGATTATCTTTGTAGCAAGATGTCCCTTGCCCACTGCTTTAATTGTAGGTGCGGAATCTTTTTCCGGATCGAAGGACAGCGCTGTAGCTATTCTCTGGCTGTTAGGCACGTCGCTTGAAGTAACCTGAGCTTCTTCCCATGTTGTTTTTTTCTTTTCTGCCATTATGACGCTCCTTTAAACTGTAATATCCAGCTGCTTATATCCAAACAGGGTGTGGGCGTTAAGCACTGAAACCGGTTTATCTATAGTTGTTATCTTCAAAAGAGAAAGGTTAAAGCCTGTCGAAGAAAGAAGGCTTTTTAAAAAGGATAGTTCACGCTGTACCACTTCCTGCACTTTGTTATTTTCTACCCGAATATTTAAGCTTAAATCCTTTGTGTTTGCACTTATTATGGATTCTATGCGTCCAATATATTCAGTGTTAAGAGCAAATACTACTTTAATTCCGTTTTTTAGTGACAGTTTTTTACTGCTGTCGCGTTTAACAATATATATTTCTGCGCTTGATTTAAAGTCGTTTATTACAACTGGTATTTGAACGAAGCTCATGGTACTATCACTTAACTTTAAGGAAGTAACTGTTTGCTGTGAAGCAGCTCCGGGTTTATCCGGCAGTATTGAGTTTATATTTGAGCCGATATTTTTAACGTTATTCTTTAGGGTTAAACCTGATATTTCTTTGTCTACATGAACATTAATTTGCCGCTCAGCAAAATTAACCAACTTTACCGATAAGAATTCTTTTGCACTTTGAAGCATTTTAGGAAGAATCTGAGTTATTTCCTGCTGGGCATTATCAGGCAGAGCTGCAATGGTTTGTTTAAGTTCTGCCGGCATGTTTTCCGGAAGCTTTAACTGATCTATTGTTTTAATAGTAACGTTTGGACTGGATGTTATCTGATCTACAACAGATGAAACAACTGCTTCAGCAAGCTTTGGAGCAAGAATTGCAACAGCTTCATTTTGAATATTATTATCAGAAACAATTGCGTTTTGAATATTTTCGGAAGCGGCAGCTCCATTTTCGGGTGTGGAAACATTTAAAGCGTCTGTAACATAGTTTGTGATTTCTAAAACAGCTTCAGACTTATCAGGAATAAAAACAGCCGCATCTGCTGTTTGGGATAAAGCGGGCTGAATTTCGCCTTTGCCGGCTTGATTGTTTATTGCAGCGGCTTCATTAGACGTTTCAGTAATCTGCGGTTGTAAAATAGTTTCAGATGCTTCTTCAGCTGCGTTGTTTAAAATGCCCTCAGGTTCTGCCTTAGGCTGTGTGATATTATTTAAAGCAGCTAATATTTGTTCAAGGGTTTTGCTTGAAATATTATAATCAGTCATTATCTGCTGTGTTGCTTCATTTATTAGTGAAGAGATGTTTTCGTGCAGAGAACCCACGTTGGTAAGTGCGTTTAAATTTTCTATTGTTGGTTCAATGTTGTTTGCAGCAAGAAAGGCTGCCTGTTCATCAGTAATCCCCGGCAGGTTGTTAAACACCTCTTTTAGATTAAGAATAAATTCCTTTGTAAGAGGAAGCTGATATTTATTTAAAATATTATAAAGACGAAGATTGGTTGAATTTGGCATAATGCCAAGGTCAATAAGATGCAGTTCGCTTAAAGACACGTTTTGGTCAATAGGCTGACCGTTTATCTGGGTTATTGCCGTGGTGGCTGCACTGCCGTCATACGAAGGTTCAGTTACGATTAATGAAACTGTATCTCCCGGATTTAGCCCGTAGTTTGATGTGTTGGATGCGGTGAAAACACCTTTGTCTGATTCTAAAATTACAGTTCCGTCACTGTTTACCTGGCTAACCGTTGCTTTTATCTGCGTTCCAGATTTAAAAGGAGATGACTTACCATCAGATTTTATTTGAATTATATTATTATTGACGTTTGTTACTTGCATTTTTGTTTCCTTTTAATATATGATTAATAATATGATGTAAATATTATCGAAAAAATTTTTTAAAAATTAAGGACGGGAGAGAAAAAATGTAGTATAATGGTTATTGTAAAATGCTGTCTGAAGGTGGCGTTTATGAGCATAGATGCGTTTGGAGGTGTCCTATGGGATTCAATGAAGTTGGCTTAGATGTTTTAAAAGAAATTGCAAA
>CAJUEF010000005.1:6734-8987 GCA_910585035.1 uncultured Christensenellaceae bacterium
GGCGCCAGTAAAGCTGCCACATCATTATCGGAAATGATGAATATGTATATCAGTATGCGGGTGCCGGAATGCAGCGTTGTTAAATTTGCACGAATTTGTGATGAGTTTGGCGGTCCTGATAAAATTATTGCTGCTGTGCTGGTGCAAATGAGCGGTGATATGGATGGGTTTGTTATGATGGTTGCGGGTATTGACGATATGTGTCGTATGGTTTCTTTGCTAATGGGTCAGGAAACAAAGGTAGACGGAATTGATGATCCTCTTCAAATGATTGAAAAAATTCAACCTGTGGAAGAAGTGGCAAACATACTTATCAGCACTTATCTTGGTGCGATTTCCCATATGACAGGATTTACTATCGTTCCGTCGGTGCCGTGCTTAAACATTGATATGGCTCAGGCTATTATGGATGTCCCTGCCCTTGTATACGGTGATGTGGGAGATGTGGCGCTTATGATGGAAACAGAGTTTAACACTCCGGAGATGGGCGGGCAGTTCCTGCTTATTCCTACAATGGAGTCTTATCATAATTTATTAAAGGCGTTGAATATAGAGGCATGAATCGAGTAACAATTGGTCTTGCAGAAATGCGGGTTATAAGACCGCCACAATCAATTATAACTTATGGGCTGGGATCCTGTGTCGGACTTGTGTTATATGACAAGGTTACCAAGATATCAGGAATGGTACATATTGTATTGCCCCATTATAATAAAAGTTTACCAAACGTAAATATTGCCAAATGTGCTGATACAGCAGTTGCGGCGCTTCTGACAAATATGCTTAAGGAGGGAGCAAAACGTCCCTCTATTGTTGCTAAGATGGCAGGAGGCGCACACATGTTCAAATCAGCAACAAACCCGCTTCTTATGGTGGGAGAAAAAAACGTTGCAGTTACAAAACAAATGTTAAAAAAACTTTCTATACCGTTGGTTGCCGAGGACGTTTTGGGAAACAGCGGAAGAACCGTTGAATTCTTTCCTGAAACAGGAAATTACAGTATTAAGGTACTTGGTAAAGGTGAAAAGATAATTTAGGAGAAACAAAAGTGACAAATAATATACTTGGTGTAAATAATATTAATAATCCATCTGGGTATAACAGAAAGGTTGAAGCGGCTGCAGGGCAGGCATTTTCATCTGTGCTTCAGTCAAAAATGAACGCTTCCACTATGTCTATAGCTGATTTTAGCAATCTTGACGGAGGTGGCACGAATTCTAAAAACAACAGTGTTTTTGGCAGTGGCGGCAGCCTTTACGGTTCTAACATGTTTTCGGGGCTTTCAGGAAATTCTTTGGGATCAGGGAGCGGCATTGGCAGCGAAACAATGCTGGCCTTTATAATGCTTGCCATGGCTCTTGGCAGCGGGGGAGAAGGCTCAAGCGCCATGCTTTCCAGCCTTACCGATGCTATCACGGGCAAAAACGATTACAGGACTTCTGCTTATCAAAATACCTTGGGCGGAACATACAACGGACTGTCTCTTACCGGTTCTGCATATAAATCCACATATGCCGCTCCGGGAACAGGAAGTTACCCAAGCAGTATGGGTAAGGCTTGTTCGCCAAGTATTGTAAACAATGTGGGAAGCAGAAGCCCAAGCGCTTATAACAGAGTTGTCCAGCAATTTAATGTGGAAACAAATTCCAGATATACTCCTTATAAGAACGGGTCTACTTATTGTAATATATATGTTTGGGATGTTACAACGGCAATGGGAGCTCAGATACCTCACAGAGTTGACGCAAACGGAGATGTGGCAAAGCCAGGCGCTTCAGGCGTTAAATATATGAACGCTAACTCCATGTATGACTGGCTTGGAAACAAGGGAAAAGAATACGGATGGAAAGAAGTGAGCGCTGAGGAAGCTCAAAGATATGCAAATATGGGCTGTCCCGCTGTTGCATCGTGGAAAAATCCAAGAGGTCACGGACATATACAGATGGTGGTGCCAAGCAAGGACGGCAGATATAACCCTTCAAAAGGAGTTGCTATTTCACAAGCCGGCTCTAAAGTTATTGAATACGGATATATTACCGATGTATATAAATCCAGCAGGCTTAAGGACATAAAATATTTTGTACACGCATAGAGATTTAACCGAACTATAAGCACAATATTTTTTAAAAATATTGTGCTTAACTCATGTTGTTTTTAATGGCTTTTGCCGTTAAATTTCGTCACACATGAAATTGTGAGCACATAAGATATTTTTGGTATTTTGAACAGAAATACACATTAAAATTAATTAGA
>CAJUEF010000005.1:8997-17491 GCA_910585035.1 uncultured Christensenellaceae bacterium
ATATAGTTTATGTAAAGATTTATAAATGAGTATTATATGACTATTAAGTTAGGAGGATTTTAAATGAGCATACGTAGTTTAACAAACTTGAAAAGTGCGAGAATGAGAATTTCGGGCTTGAATTCAGGTCTTGATACAGAAAGTATTATTTCGGGCTTAATGCAAGCTGAAAGAATGAAGGTAAGCAAGGTATACCGCAATAAGATAAGGTCAGAGTGGAAATTGGAGGCATATACCAAAATAAATAACGACCTTATGAATTTCAGCAATAAGTATTTTAGTGCCCTTAGCTCTGACAGTATTATGTCTGCCAGCGCATATACTACTTATAGCGCAAATTACAAAGAGAACAGTGCTTTTAAGGTAACAGGTTCAGCGGGAGTTATTCCTGGAAACTATAACATTACTAATGTTAGAATGGCTGATTATGCTAAGATTTCCGGCACTACAGGCGCAAGCAGAATGACAGAAGCATCAGGATCTGCTTTATCAAAATACCTTACTTCCGAGGTTTCCAGCAGCGAGCTTAAAGTTGCTGACGGCAGCGTGGCTGCAGGGAATACAAAATTATCCGATATTGTTGATGCAAACGGCAAAAGCGCTTTTGGTTTTACTGACAGCACAAACAAGGTTAAATTCACAATAAACGGTAAGAGCGTTGTTTTGAATGCTACTGATACCGTTGACCAGGCTATAAGCAAAATAAACAAATCCGGCGCTAAAGTAAATGCATCTTTTGACAGCGCTACGGGCAAAATAACATTTGCAGGAAAAGAGATAAATCTTTCTAATGTTGAAGGCAAGGCTATTGGTGAAAAGGGCGCTTTTGGAATAAAGGAAGGCGCACAGCCAAGAAGTCTTAGCTTTGATACAGCTTCAAGTTTAAGGGATATTGCTGCTGCAGGCGGTCCTGATTTTATGGACGGCGCTTCCGAGCTTAAGTTCAGCATTAACGGACAGGAATTTACATTTGATGAAAATGACAGCCTGGACGATATTATTAATACTGTTAATAACAGCGGTGCAGGCGTTAAGATGAGCATTGACAAGAGCACCGGTGAGTTTTTCGTTAGAAGTACAGCTACAAACAGTGAGCTTACTATTCAAAATACTTCAGGTGCATTATTCAGTAAAGAAGTTACAGGTGTTGAAAGCCAGAAGGTTACAAAGCCAACAACGGTTACATCAAGCGATTCTCTTGCAAATGTAGCACGTAAAATGGGCATTGATTTACAACTTGACAGCGAAGGCAAATTCTCATTCTCAGTTAATGGAAAGGAATTTTCTTTTGATGCATCCCAGAGCGTGGGCAACGTAATGGCTGAGGTTAACAGCAGCGGTGCCGGAGTTAAAATGTACTACAGTGAGCTTACAGATTCCTTTAGTTTTACAAGTACAACTCTTGGCAGCGATAGCAAAATTCAGCTTGGAAATACCGGTGGCTCAAATGCTTTTGGCGATGGCGGAATATTTGGCATTGCAACATCAAATATGAGCGCTGCAGGTGTGGACGCATCTATTACAATAAACGGTGAAACAGTTACAAGAAGCACAAATACTTTTGCTATTGACGGCATGAGGTTTGACATTACAGGAAATTATACTGCAACTGGTACTGACACAGGATATAACGTTTCATTTACTCATGATACAGATTCTACAATAAATAAAGTTAAAGCATTTATTGAAGATTACAATAAGTTGGTTGAAGATCTTTCTTCAATGCTTAAGGAAAAGAAATTCTATGACTACTATCCTCTTACCGATGAGGAAATTGAAGCTCTTGACAACGAAAAAGATGTTGAAAAGTGGACAGAAAAAGCTAAAAGTGGTATAATGAGAAGCGATACAGTTGTTTCTAGCTTGCTTAGCAATTTAAGAGGCGCTGCTTATGCAATTGTTGGTGATACAGGAAAGATGGCTGCTGAAATTGGAATTACAACCAACGGTAAAAATGGTACTCTTAAGTTGGATGAGGATGTTTTCAGAAAAGCTCTTGCTGAAGACCCTAATAAAGTTGCAAAAATAATGACAGGTACATCCAGTGCAAAGGATGCAGATCAAAAATATGCCGAGAGCGGATTTGCTGTTAGAGTATTCCAAACTATGTCTGATTACAGAACAAGCGTAAGAGCTAATCAGATGCAGGAACAGACTAAAAAGATTTATGATTTTGAAACAAGAATTAAGGATATTGAAAAGAAGCTTGAAGTGAAGGAAGAAGCTCTTTGGAGAAAATATGCTAATCTTGAAAAACTCATGGGAAGTCTTAACAGTCAAAGCGATTGGATTGCTTCACAATTGTCCGTACTTGGCTAATTTATAGGAGTGAAGGATATTGTATAACGCAAAAACAGCATATAATGTATACAGTAGGGATAAGGTTCTTACTGCCAGTCCGGTAGAACTTATTATAATGCTTTACGATGAGGCTATAAAGCAGCTTAAGGTTGCAGAACTTGCTATCGAAGAAAAACGATATGATAAGGCAAATACGAGTTTACAAAAAACCCAGGATATAGTAGATGAGCTTACAAAATGTCTTGATTTGAATGTTTCTATTGGTAAAGACCTGCTGGAAATATATGAGTTTGTGTGCAAATCCATCATAAAGATAAATGCTACAAAGGACAAGGAGAAGATAGCTCCTATTATCGATATACTCACAGATTTGAGGGAAGCATGGATTGGCGTGAAACAGAAAGCCGGATCTATGTATGCAATAGAGGAGTAGTTTTATGAACTTACTATTAAAAAAAGACGACCTTTTAAATCAAATTTTTCTCATCACTAAGGAAGCGTTAAGCTTCCTTAGTGATGATGCTTTTGATGATTATGAAAAGATAAATTCTATATTCGAAAAAAGACAGAGCATTATAAATGAAATAAATGTTATTGATGAGCAGATAAAAAACAGTAAAGATGCGTATGATAAAGATGATGATACAAAAAAATCTATAGAAATTACCCTTAATGGTATTGCTTCTTTAGATGAAAAAATAGACGAAATTGTTCAAAAACAATTTTCATCGCTTTCTACGGATATAAAGAATATTAAAGAAGGCAGAAAAGGTTTGGATATAGGCAGAGATGAAGAAGTTAAAGGCGTTAATCTTGATGTGTCCCAATAATTTGCGGCAGGTGATTTTGACATGAAAGTTGGAAATGTTAAAGCCAAAACAGTAGCCCCTATATTTCCTTTCAGCGCAGAGACAGCAGAGGTAGAGACAGAAGGAAAGGTTTTTAGAGCCCAGTATAACGAGCTTATTGAAGAGGATGTTACAGAATATATTGAAGGCAAAATAATACAGATAACCGAACTTGGAAATGAGTTGTGTGAAAAAGCAGATATGGCCAAGTTAAACAGGTATAAAGGGCTTATTAAAGAGCTTATTAATTTTACCGTAAGCAATGGATACAAATTTTCTAAATCTAATAATTTTGACAGCAGAGGCAGAGGCAGAGTTTATGGGCTTATAAAAAAGGTTAATGAAAAACTGGATGATTTGACAAGGGCTGTTTTAGACGAAGAACGGGATAACATAGACATAGTTGCTTCTGTCAATGACATCCGCGGATTATTGGTCGATATGCTTTTATAGCTTGAATATTTTGCTTTTATTAGTAATATTTATATAAAACAGCCGTATTTTAGTGCATTCTATGTGCGAAATAGGGCATGTTTTTTTTAATTTATAAATTTAGTTACAAAAAAAGCTTGGGATTATGGTGTAAAAATGCTATAATATATATAGTTAAGTCATATAAGGTTTGAGAGGGCATTATGAAAATTACAGAAAATGATTATGAGCGTTTGAAAAACTATATGTACAAAAATTACGGTATAAATTTAGAAGGCAAAAAGGTTCTTATTGAAGGACGGTTAAATGCCGTAATTAGAAAGCGTGGATTTAACAGCTTTGAGCAGTATATTGATTACTTTATTAATGACAGGAGCGGTGCTGAGGTATCGACTTTGGTTTCAAGGCTGACGACTAATTACACTTACTTTATGAGAGAAAAAGGTCATTATGATTTTACAAAAAAGGTAGCGCTTAAAAAGCTTTGTCCTAAAATTAAAGATAAAGACTTGAGAATTTGGAGCGCAGCATGTTCTTCCGGGGAAGAACCATATTCCATTGCAATGACTTTAGACCAATATTTTGGTATAGAAAAGAAAGAGTGGGATAAGGTTGTGCTTGCTTCTGATATTTCTGACAATGTTTTACGGACGGCTACAAGCGGTCTTTACCCAAAAGAAAGAGTTAGCTCACTTTCTGAATCTGAAATCAAGCTTTATTTTAATAAAGAAGATGGCAATAATTATAGAGTGACACCTTATCTTAGAAGTCAGGTAGCATTTAGAAAAATAAATCTCATGGACCCCTTTTCTTTTAAGAAAAAATTTCATATAATATTCTGTAGGAATGTTATGATTTATTTTGATAATGATACTAAGAAAAAACTTTTAGATAAGTTTTATGATATAATGGTACCAGGTGGATATTTGTATATTGGTCTTTCAGAATCAATATTGAATTTAGAGACTAAGTTTACTTATGTTGAACCTGCCATATATACTAAACTATAAAATAATAATTTACTTGAAAAGTTTATTTTAAGGGGGATATACAAGCATGAAAACTGTTCTGGTGGTTGATGACGCAGCATTTATGAGGGTGTCAATCAAAAACATGATTTCAAAACATGGTTTTGAGGTTGTGGGAGAAGCAGAAAATGGAGCAATGGCTGTGGAAAAGTACAAGGAGTTAAATCCTGATATCGTTACTCTTGATATCACAATGCCTGAAATGACAGGACTGGAGGCATTAAAAGAAATTATGAAGATAAATCCTTCAGCTGTTGTTGTTATGTGTTCTGCTCTGGGACAAGAATCCATGGTGCGTGAGGCTGTTGTTGCAGGTGCAAAAGGTTTTGTTGTTAAGCCTTTTAAAGAGGATGTCATAGTATCTGCTCTGCAAAAGTTTGCATAAAATTGAGGTGAAAGTGTTATGAGCCAAATGGACCCATTGATGGAGGTATTTTTATATGAGAATTCTCAGCTTCTAGAACAGCTGGAAGAGATGTTTTTGAGCGGTGAGGAAAACCATTATTTATCTAAAGATAACATAAATGAAGTATTTAGAATTATGCATACAATTAAAGGTTCTTCAAGCATGATGTCTTTTGATAGTATGGCTAAATTGGCTCATAGACTGGAAGACTTATTCTCATCCGTACGTGAGCAGGAGCCGCCTGCCCAAATGTGGAGCAGTATATTTGATATTGTGCTTGAAGCTATTGATTACTTTAAAGCACAGATGGAAAATATCCAAGAGGGCAACGAAGTAAGTGGTGATACTGCTGATTTAATAAGCAGAATTGAAATTATTCATAAAGAGCTTAAAGGCGAAGAGCCTATTCCGGCAGCCAGTGAAGGTGCTGCGAGCGCACCTGCTGCACAGGAAGCGCCAAAGACAGCTGTTGCCAGTGATGAAAAAGCTGAAACTTCTGATAATGACGTTGTTTATAAAGCGGTTATAAATTTTCAGGATGATTGCGGAATGGAAACAATACGTGCTTTTGGAGTGGTAAATGCTTTAAAGGGTATGTATTCGGATCTTACACATATTCCTGAAGATGTTGAAAATAACTGTGATGAAGATATTGCTGATGCCGGATTTACCATGTATATTAAATCTTCAGAAATGGTAGATGTGTTAAAGGAAAAGCTTGAAGAAACAGTTTTACTTAAAAGCTTGGAATTTGGCGTTGCGAATGAAGATGAAATACCTGAAAAAATGAAAACAGTGGTAAGCGCTGCAGCGCCGGCAGAAACTGCACAGAAAGCGAGTGGCGAAGCAGAAGCTGCAAAGCCGGCAGCACCAGCGGCTGCTCCCGCACCGGCGCACCCTGCTGCTTCAAATCCGTCAGCAGGTGGAGGCAAAGGTGTTCAACAGAGCTTTATCAGCGTTAACGTTTATAAAATTGATAAGCTGATGAATTTAATGGGAGAAATTGTTACCACAGAATCTATGGTAATTAAAAATCCCGATATTGCTAATATGCATCTTGAAAATTTTGATAAACAGGCAAGACAGTTGCGCAAGCTTACTGACGAGCTTCAAGATGTAGTTATGTCTATTCGAATGGTGCCTATTTCATCTACCTTCCATAAGATGAAGAGAATTGTTCGTGACATGTGTAAAAAAGTCAATAAGGAAGCTAATCTTGTTTTAATTGGTGAAAAAACTGAGGTTGATAAGAACGTACTTGACGCTTTGTCAGATCCGCTTATGCATCTTATTAGGAATAGTATGGACCATGGTCTTGAATCTCCTGAGGATAGAGAAAAGGTTGGTAAAGACAAGGTTGGTACGGTTACTCTCGAAGCAAAAAATACTGGCGGAGACATTATTGTTAGTGTTTCTGATGATGGTCGCGGTTTAGACAGGCACAAGCTTATTGCAAAGGCACAGGCAAACGGACTTACGACAAAGTCAGAAGGCGAAATCAGCGATAAGGAAGCATATAGCTTTATTCTTATGCCGGGCTTCTCAACCAAGGAAAAGGTTACTGAGTTTTCCGGTCGTGGCGTTGGTATGGACGTTGTTCGACAGAATTTGGAGTCTATTGGAGGAAGCATTTCCATAGACAGTGAGCTGGGCAAAGGAATGACAATTACCATGCACATTCCTCTTACACTGGCTATTATTGAAGGTATGAATGTTTCTGTTGGTAAGAGTAAGCTTATTATTCCAATTCTTAATATTAAAGAATCTTTAGACGCACGCTATCAAGAGATTATCAAGGATCCTGACGGTAATGATATGGTTATGATCAGGGGCGAGTGTTTTAGAATTATAAAGCTCTATGAGGAGTTTAACATTTATACTGATGTTACTGATGTTAATGACAGCATACTTGTTTTAGTGGAAACTGAAAGAGGAACTGCGTGTCTTATGGTAGACAAGCTGCTTGGTGAACAACAGGCAGTTATAAAACCTATTCCGACTTACTTGACAAAAGTAATTGGAGATTCCAAAGGAATTGGCGGATGCAGTATTCTTGGAGATGGTAATATAAGTCTTATCATTGATGTTAACTCTCTCATTAATGAAGCATAAATTAATAACTAAAAGGCGGTAAATTTTTACCGTCTTTTTTTATTATTAATTGTTTATAAATTTTTATAGCTGTAACTAATAAATGTAGTCATATGGGATAAAAATAAAATAGAGAAGTAAATTATTTAAATAAGTATTTTTGACACAACGTGCAATTAAAACATAAGCGATAATAAAAAGAATAATTAACAATAGTTGATAAAAAGCCAATAATATTATTTAAATCTTATATAGCCAGGAATAAAAGTAATATTAAAATAATATCTTTTTATAAAATGCTAAAATTATATAATTAACATGTAATATAATATGAGAATTATAAAATTTACAGATTATTACTAAAACTTAAAAGGAGGACATTATATGTGTACAAGTATAGCAATGAAAACCAATGATTTTTATTTTGGGCGTACTATGGATATAGAATATAATTTTAAAGAAAGAGTTGTCTTTACGCCTAGAAATTACCCAATTACATTTCGAAAAGGAGGCACAATTAAAAGACACTATGCAATGATTGGCATGGGTACTGTTATTGATTGCTATCCTCTTTATGCTGAAGCAGCAAATGAAAAGGGGCTTTGTATTGCCGGATTAAATTTTCCTGATAATGCGTATTATCCGCCGGAGGAAGCTCAGGACAAAACAAATATCTCTCCTTTTGAAATAATTTTGTGGCTGCTTAGTCAGTGTGCAACAGTTGCTGAGACAAAAGAGCTTCTTAGTAGAACAAATTTAATTGGCATTCCTTTTAGTAAGGATATACCACTGGCGCCGTTGCACTGGCATATTGCGGATAAAGAGTGTTCTATAACCTTGGAGATTACAAAAAACGGTACTAAGGTATATGATAACCCTTTGAGGGTTCTTACCAACAACCCTTCCTTTGATTTTCAAATGGTAAATCTTTCTCAATACACAAATTTAACTACAGGCTGCTCCGAAAACTGCTTTAGTGAGTCGGGTATTCAGCCCTTTGGACAAGGGCTTGGAAGCTTTGGTCTGCCCGGCGACTATTCCCCAGCATCACGATTTGTAAAAGCAGCTTACCTAAATTTAAATTCAGCTTGTGAAAATGACGAGCAGAGCAGTATTTCCCAGTTTTTCCATATGCTTGGGGCTGTGTCAATGGTCAGAGGAAGTGTAATAACTAAAGAGAATAAATATGATATTACAACTTATACCTGTTGTATAAACGCAAGCAAGGGGATTTATTACTATAATACCTACAACAATAATCAAATTACAGCAGTTAATATGAACCGTGAAAACTTAAATGGAAGTAATTTAAGAGAATTTCCTCTAGTGACTTCCCAAAGGATTTTTTGGGCAAACTGAAGTTGCTATGCCTAAGTTACTGTTTTATT
>CAJUEF010000005.1:17547-52354 GCA_910585035.1 uncultured Christensenellaceae bacterium
AAAATATAAAAAAATTAGATAAAAACATATATAAGGTTTTCTTTTTGTTACTTTTTCTTTTTTAAAAGAAAAAGTAAAAGATTAGTAATCTTACAAATATGTTAGTTTGCTGTAAGGTAAATCAATGGATTAATTTGCGTTTGT
Source organism: uncultured Christensenellaceae bacterium (assembly GCA_910585035.1). Lineage (GTDB taxonomy): Bacteria > Bacillota > Clostridia > Christensenellales > MGBC116941 > MGBC116941. Next base: position 17,692 of record CAJUEF010000005.1, read on the forward strand.
ATTATATGATTAACACAGTAAGATAATAATGTTTGGAGGAATACATTATGGATAAAATATTAAGGGTAGAAAATCTTCAAAAATATTACGGCAACAAAGGAAATATTACAAAAGCGGTAAGCAGCATTAGCTTTGATGTGGACGAAGGCGAATTCATTGGAATAATGGGTGCTTCCGGAAGCGGAAAAACAACGATGCTTAACTGTATATCTACCATTGACACGCCAACGGCAGGGCGCATTTTAATTGATAACGTTGATGTGACCAGTATGAGGTCCGGTGAGCTTGCTAAATTCAGGCGTGAAAAGCTGGGATTTATTTTTCAGGATTTTAACCTGTTGGATACGCTTACGGCATATGAAAATATTGCTTTGGCGCTTACAATAACCAAAACACCACCTGGGGAAATAAGCAAAAAGATAATGAACGTGGCTGCTCTTTTAAATATAACTGAGGTGCTGAAAAAATATCCTTACCAAATGTCCGGCGGACAAAAGCAAAGAGTGGCCAGCGCCAGGGCTATAATTACCAATCCAAGCCTGATTTTGGCTGATGAGCCTACAGGCGCTCTTGATTCAAAATCTGCAAGAATGCTGCTGGAGAGCTTTTGCCGCATGAACGAGGAAACAAAGGCGACAATTTTAATGGTTACCCACAACGCCTATTCTGCCAGTTACTGCAAACGTATTTTGTTTATTAAAGACGGTAAGCTGTTTAACGAGCTTCTTCGCGGAAGTGACAGCCGCCAACAGTTTTTTGAGCGTATTATGGATGTGACGGCGGTTCTTGGAGGTGACAACGATGCTGACTAAGCTTGCTTTTAAAAATGCAGGAAAGAGCATAAGAGAATATGCCGTATACTTTTTCACTCTTGCTCTTGGGGTGTGCGTGTTTTATATGTTTAACTCGATTCACGCACAGCAGGCAATGCTAAACCTTAATGCAGTTCAATCCCAGTATATAATGGCGGTTATGGAGGTTTTATCATATGTATCGGTGTTTGTTGCCGTTATTCTTGGCTTTCTAATAATTTACGCCAACAATTTCTTTATAAAGCGTCGTAAAAAAGAGCTGGGAATATATATGACTCTTGGCATGAGTAAGGGCAAAATATCCGCTGTGCTGATTCTGGAAACTTCCCTTGTTGCTCTTTCCGCTCTTGCCACAGGACTTTTTGCCGGAGTGTTTTGCTCTCAGTTTATGTCCGTGATTACGGCAAAACTCTTTGAAGTGAGCATGAGCAGGTATTCCTTTGTGTTTGCGCCGGATGCGGCTGTTAAAACTGTGATTTACTTTGGATGCGTATTTTTAACCGTAGTGCTGTTCAACACGGTTGTAATAGGCAGGTTTAAGCTTATAGATTTAATTTATGGCGCACGAAAGAACGAAACCTTAAAAATACGTAACACAAAGCTTTCTTTAAGCTTGTTTGTAATTTCAATCGGTATACTTGCAAGGGCTTACTACCTTATAATTACTACCGGCATGCTTAATCTTGGAAGGGATTTTACCATGTCCATAGTTCTTGGCACGGTGGGCACGCTGCTTTTCTTCTATTCTCTTTCCAGCCTTGTGACAGTGCTGTTGCAGCACAACAAAAGTCTGTATTATAAAGACCTTAATATGTTTGTGGTGCGGCAGCTTGGCAGCAAAATAAATACCAACTGTGTTTCCATTTCCGTTGTTTGTATTGCGCTTCTCTTTACCATAGGTATATTTGCTACAGGTTACAGCATGAACAGCATTATAAATAAGGAAATGGATGAATTCCCAGGCTTTGATTACACCTTTACGTATTATCCTGAGGAAGGAGCAGGGGAGGAATTTACAAAGGTTATTCCTTATATCGAAAATAACCCTAATATAACAAGCCACGGCAGATACAATATTTACTCCGGAGATATGACCTTTGGTGAAGCGGGAATTGTTCTTGGTGAAAACATGGAACGTGTTAAATACTATGGCTTAGAGATTATTCCTCTTAGTGATTATAATAATATACTAATCAATACGGGAAAGCAGCCTATTGAAATTCCAGAAAACCAGTATGTGCTTACAGGCGGCTATGAGGTTATGTATGAGGCGGCAAAAGCTACTGTGGATTCAGGGAATATAATTGAGTTAAGGGGCACAAAACTTGCGCCGTACCAGTCGATATTTGACCGTTCTATGAACTCTCTTATGATGATTGTGAATGATGAAAATATGCAGGGAATGACAAAAATAACTTCAATTCTGTATGTTAATTTTACCGATAGTGATGCAGAGATTGCCTTTAGCGAACAGATTGACAGAGATTTTAAAGAATTATTAAAAGGTAATAATACTGATGAAAGAACTTTTAATTATTCCTATAGCCGCGCGGAACAATATGCAGGCACTGTTGCCAGCAGGGCTATGATATCCTTTGTCTGCATTTATATTGGACTGGTTTTCATGATGACAAGCGCCGCTGTTCTCGCTATTCAGCAGCTTAGTGAAACCGCAGATAACAAACACCGCTATGAGCTTTTAAGCAAGCTTGGGGCGGATAGGAAAATGCTTAATAAGGCGCTTTTCATTCAAATATTATGCTATTTCCTTGCTCCTCTTTCTCTTGCTGTGGTACATTCAGTGTTTGGACTTAAAGCAGTTGTGGATACCATGTATGAGGGGGCAAGAATGAATCTGACTACGCCGGTTATAATAACCTCATTATTTGTCGGAGGATTATACCTTGCGTATTTCATAATGACTTACTCAGGAAGCAAAGCAGTTATATATAAAAAGTAATAAGGAGATGAACAATATGAAAAAATCATTTAAAATATTTGCAGGCGTGCTTATCGTGACTATTGCAGCTATATTTGGTTTCCGCCATTTCAGCCACTGGATTTAATTGAGACAGGAAATCTTTGATTTCCGTTGTCGAAGTTGAGTGGTGGAGCGAAAGCGACGTTGTAAACCTAGATTGAGACAGGAAATCTTCTTACTTTTCTTTTTAAAAAAAGAAAAGTAACAAAAGAAAAACCTAATATACGTTGTTGTGATTAAGTTTCTTTGGTTCCACCTTTCTTTTCTTAAAGAAAGGTGGAACCAAAGAAAAAGTAAATCTATTTAGTTATATTCGGTAAATATTTCGTGCATAAAGAGGACGCCGAATTTAAGAGCGTCTAAGTAAATTTGATAATGGGTGATTTCTTCCATATCGCTTTGGGCGTCGGTATATTCTTCGAAAAGCTCTTTGCCCTCTTCATCAAGGAGGGCCATAAGCTTTTCTTTACAATCTAATTTTTTCTTAGCGGCTTTTACAAAAGGAGAATTTTGCCCATAGTAGTGGGAATCAAAACCTAAATTTCCCATATAAAATTCATCTAAAATACTATTCATAATATCAATTCCTTTTTTAATAAACAGGCGCAAATTTAAGCCGTTTTGTTTATTTACCTCACCTCTTGCAATAAGGGAAAGCGCATGATATAATATTTACGCTGCACCTTTGTTGCTGTGTTAGGTGTGGTGTTTTTATGGGAGGAAGCGGCGCATTTGGGAAGATTATCGCCGCTTCTTTTACTTTTTATCTGACTTATTCAGGTTTTCATATATCATGTTTATACTTTCGCAAACAATTTCAGTTTTTGTTCTTCCTGTAACTTTGCAGCAATGTTCTAAAATTGCCTTATCGTCTCTTGTTAAGAGAATTTCAGTTATTGCATCCATTGTATCGCCAGGCAGATTTCCAATTCTCGGGCTCAAAAATATCACCTCAATTCCTTTCTTTACCCCCACCTCTTGCAAGAAAGGAAAGCGCATGATATAATATTTACGCTAACTCCTTTCTTTTTAGGTGTTGGTGGTTTTTTGGGGAAGCGGCGCTTTTGGAAAGGTTATCGCCGCTTCTTTTATTTTTTTTTGAGACCGTCATACATCTTATGGATACCTTGTCTTACAACTTCAGCTTTTGGAGCCTGCATTTCTTCACTGCACTTTATCAGCTTATCGTTAGTGTTTTTATCCATACGGATTTTTAAGACGATATCCTTGGGGTTGTTTGTAGGACGGCCTAATTTTTTTTCACCCATATTTCACCTCCTGTGTGAGCCGTTAATAACAATATAGTGGGTGGACCCACAAAAGTCAATAGAAAATTGGGATTTTTGTAAAAAAATTTTTAGAGAAAAATGCATGATGTAATATTTACGCCATACCTTTCCTGTTGTGTTAGGTGCGGCGTTTTTTTTGGGGGAAGCGGCGCTTTTGGGAAGGGGGTCGCTGCTTCTTTTATTTTTCTTTGAGACCGTCATACATCTTATGGATACCTTGCCTTATAACTTCAGCTTTTGATGCCTGCATTTCTACACTGCACTTTATCAGCTTATCGTTAGTATTTTTATCAAGATGAATTTTAAGAACAATATCCTTGGGATTGTCTGTAGGACGGCCTAATTTTTTTTCACCCATTTTTCACCTCCTTTATATGGGTCATTAATAAAAATATAACTTATTGACCCAGAAAAGTCAATAGAAAAATTGAGATTTTTGTAAAAAAATTTTTTATTGGGTATTTTTTACATACTTGTAGAGACAACAGTTGGTTTTCTTTGGCTCCACCTTTCTTTTTTAAAAGAAAGGTGGAAAAAGAAAAGTGAAAAAAAACTAATCCTCCAAAAGCAAAAGCTTGTCTTTGGGAAAAATTATAGATATGGTTGTGCCTGTGTCAAAAACAGATGAAATATGAAAGCCAAGGTGCATTTTGGTGCAAAGCTGTCTGCAAAGGAAAAGCCCAAGCCCTGTGGATTTGGCGAACCTTCGTCCGTTTTCACCGGTGAAGCCCTTTTCCGTAACCCTTGGCAAGTCCTTTGAAGGTATGCCTATACCGTCGTCAATAATATATAAAGCGATGGAGCTGCCCTCATCTTTAGCACAGAAGGTTAAGGAAAAGTCATCTCTTTTATATTTAATGCTGTTGGATATAATCTGCCCCAATATAAAATCCATCCACTTAGGGTCTGAAAATACCTGTTTATCAAGGTCTTTCATAACTATACGGGCGTTTTCAGATATAAGCTGTTTTGAATGCTTTTTAATGGCGGATTTCACCACGTTTTCAAGAGAAATGCTTCTTATGGAATAATCTTTCTCCACGTTGGTGCTGCGGGCATAATAAAGGGCTTGTTCAACATATGATGAAATTCTGTCTATTTCGTCAGAAATAGCGCCGGTAAATTCACTTTTGTTATTTTCACAAATTAGGCTGATACATGATATGGGAACTTTTATTTCATGTATCCACGTTTCAATATATTCCCGGTATTCATTGCTGCTTATCTGGGAAGAGGCGATTTCGTCATTCATGGCTTTGGTGGTTTGCTTCAGCACGTCAACAAGGATTTCCGCTTCTAAAAATGTTGGGGTTCTCAGCACCGAAGAAATGTATTGTTTTTTTGGAATGGTATTTAAAGCGTCATAAAGGTGTTTGTAATAACGGCTTTTGCGGGAATAATCATACCATATGCCAAAAAAAAGTATCAGCGCTCCCGTAAAGCAAAGAAGCATAACAAGGGGAAGCCTGCCGGAAATCATATCCAGAATTAGCCCCATAAACAAAATCAGCACGAACTGGGAAAACAAAAATACAAAGTGGTCTTTTAAGTAATCAAACAGTTTCATAATTTTATAGGCATAAACGCTGCACAAAAACAGATTGCAGCGTTTAAAGCATCCTTTCTTAAAATGATTATATTATATATCCCTGTCCTCTTCTGGTGGCAATAAAGTTTTCTGCGCCTATGCTGCTGAGCTTGTGGCGCAGGCGGTTGACGTTTACGGTTAACGTGTTATCGTCTATAAATTCGTCAGACTGCCAAAGCTCATCCATAAGCTCTTCCCTAGAGACAATGCTGCCGGCGTTTTTCATAAGAACAGAAAGGATTTTAATTTCATTTTTAGTCAAATCTTCTGTTTTACCGTCTTTGGTTATACATCCTTTGGATAGGGAAAGAGCAACCCCGCCGCACTCCATTTCACGGGAGACGGAAGCAGAATTAGACGAACGCTTTAAAACTGCGCTGATACGGGCAAGAAGAATTTGTTTATTGTAGGGCTTTGTAATAAAATCGTCTGCACCGAGATTCATTGCCATAAGCTCGTCTACATCTGTGTTGCGGCTGGTTACGATTATAACGGGAACTGTTGAGGTTTTGCGTATATTACGGCAGATATGATAGCCATCATAATAGGGTAGGTTTATATCTAAAAGTATCAGGTCGGGAGCTGCACTAAGAGCGGCAGTTATTATGTTTTCAAAGTCGTCAGACCAGGTACATTCGTAGCCGTAGGAGCTTAGGAGCTTGGAAAGCTCTTCCCTTAAAACGCTGTCGTCCTCAATAATAAATATTTTCACAATCATCCTCCTTTAAAGATACGGGATATAGATAATTACATTATATTTGGCGGCAAAGGTTTACGCAAGAAAAATACGGTAAGTAAAAAGTATACTACTTTTAAAGAATTAATTATGTTATAATAACCTCACATAACTTTTACAAAATCATAGATTTTGAAAGTTATGGAGAACATTGAAGCTTATAATTAAGACCTTGCGGTCTAAATGGCTGTCGCCATTCTTTGCTTACGCAAAGCTTAATTATGCTATAATAAATGTATCTCTTTACCTTTCTTTTAGGAAAAAGAAAGGTAAAACCAAAGAAAACCTATTTGCCGATAAGGATATATTTTTGCAAAAAACATCCTTAACCTTTAAAGTAAACATATAGGTTTTTCTTTTGTTACTTTTCTTTTTTTCTAAAAAGAAAAGTAAATAAAATATTAATAACTTCATATACATTTCTTTTTATCTTTCTTTAAGAAAAGAAAGGTAAAACAGGAGAAATTTAAACGCAAGATGATTTAGGAGAAATAGATGCACAAGCTATCTGTAATAGTTCCCTGCTATAATGAGCAGGAAGTGTTAATGGAATTTTATGGACAGGTAAAGGACGTTTTAAACAGTATAGATGAGCTGGATTATGAGCTGCTGTTTATTGATGATGGCTCCAAGGACGAAACTCTAAATATTTTAAGGGAATTGGCAAAAGAGGACAAGCAAGTGAGGTATATTTCCTTTTCCAGAAATTTCGGAAAAGAAGCAGCCATGTTTGCCGGACTTGAAAATGCGTCCGGAGATATGGCCGCAGTTATGGACGCTGATTTACAGCACCCTCCAGGAACTCTTATAGAGATGTATAAAGCTCTTAATGAAGAGGACTTTGATATGTGCGCTACAAGGAGGATTACCAGAAAAGGCGAGCCTGCTTTAAGGTCTTTCTTTGCACGCTCTTTTTATAAATTTATCAACAAAATGTCTGATATTGAAATAGTTGACGGCGCTCAGGATTTTTGTATGATGAAACGTCCTGTTATAGACAGTATATTGCTTTTAAAAGAAAACAACCGATTTACCAAAGGAATTTACGGATGGATAGGCTTTAAGAAAAAATGGATTGAGCATGAAAATGTGGAAAGAACTCTCGGGGAGACAAAATGGTCCTTTTGGGGGCTTATGAAATACTCCCTTGAAGGCATTGTAGGCTTTTCTACCTTGCCTCTTATGGCGTCCTCAATGTTTGGGATTGTGTTTTGTTTTATTGCTTTTTTGCTTATTATATTCGTATGCGTTAAGACTATATTTTTCGGAGAGGTGGTTCAGGGTTATCCAACTCTTATGTGTACCATCAGCCTTATAGGGGGGATTATACTTCTTAGTGTCGGCGTGCTTGGACAGTATATTGCAAAAATATATCTTGAGGTTAAAAAAAGACCCATTTACCTTGTGAGGGAAAAGAAATAAACTGTTTACAATTTGCAAAAATTGTTGTATAGTAATTGCATGGCTTATTTTATGCGGTTGTTGTCGCAGATAAGCTTGATACAATTGGATAACTACTGGGGAGCTGTAAAAGGCTGAGAGGAAGTTTGGCTTCGACCCATGAACCTGATACGGATAATGCCGACGTAGGAACAGCTTATTTAGCTATGCCTTATTTCGGTATAGCTTTTTCTTTTTACTTACTTTTCTTTTAAGAAAAAGAAAAGTAAGCAAAAGAAAAGTTAAATATTGGTTAAGAAGTTAGACATAAGCAGAAGCTGTAATTGGTTTTCTTTTTGCTTCTTTTTCTTTTTTCAAAAGAAAAAGAAGAGAAAAAAGGAGGGATACATATTGACGCAGAAAGAGGCTGCTGTAAAAGGCATAATTACAAAAGAGATGGAAGCATGTGCAACCTATGAGGGTGTAACGCCGGAAAAGGTGAGAGAGGAGGTTGCAAAAGGACATGCGGTTATACCGTGCAACGTGCTGCATAAATCCATTAAGCCGCGGGTAATAGGAAATGCGTTTAAAACCAAGATTAACGTTAACCTTGGCATATCAAAGGATTCAAGCTGTTATGATGCGGAAATGGATAAGGTAAAATGCGCGGTGGATATGAATGCAGACGCTATTATGGATTTAAGCTCATACGGCGATACTACAGGCTTTCGCAGGGAGCTTATTGACACCTGTCCTGCAATGATTGGGACGGTGCCTGTATATGATGCGGTTATACACTTTAACAAGGACTTAAAGGATATTACTTCAGATGATTTTATTGAGGTGGTAAAAAACCATGTTAAAGATGGCGTGGATTTTATAACTGTTCATTGCGGCATTACCCGCCGTACTATGGACAGGCTGGAGCAGCAAAGCAGACTTACAAATATAGTATCCAGAGGCGGCGCCCTTATTTTTGCATGGATGAAAATGACAGGGCTGGAAAACCCATTTTATGAGAGATATGACGAGATACTTGACATATGTCGTGAATACGATGTGACCATAAGCCTTGGGGACGGGTGCCGTCCGGGGAGCATAAACGATGCTACGGACTTGTGCCAGATAGATGAGCTGGTAACCCTTGGAGAGCTGACAAACCGAGCAATGGCAAGAGACGTGCAGGTTATGGTCGAGGGCCCGGGGCACATGCGCTTAAATGAAATAGAAGCTAATATGACTGTGCAGCAGCGGCTGTGCAGCGGAGCTCCCTTTTATGTTTTGGGTCCGCTGGTAACAGATGTTGCTCCAGGGTATGACCATATTACATCGGCAATCGGAGGCGCCATTGCGGCGAGCCACGGCGCAGCATTTCTTTGCTATGTTACCCCTGCTGAACATCTCAGGCTTCCTGATTTAGACGACATGAAAGAGGGCATAATTGCGTCTAAAATAGCGGCACATGCGGCAGACCTTGCAAAAGGAGTGTGCGGCGCTGCAAATTGGGACTACAATATGAGTAAAGCAAGACAGGAACTAGATTTTGACAAGATGTTTGAACTTGCCATTGACGGCGGAGTTAAGGGAAGAAAATACAGAGAAACATCGCCAAATGAAGAAAACACATGCAGCATGTGCGGCAAGTTTTGTTCCATCCGAAATATGAACAAGGCTTTAAATGGTGAAACTGTAGATATACTTTAACTTACTTTTCTCTGCTTCTCTTTTAGGAAAAAGAGAAGCAGAGAAAACCGATTACAATGTAAGAGGCTAAGTGATAATAAATATAAGGTTTTCCCTTGTTGATTTTGTAAGGTGTACAATTCCAGAATATTTGCAGAATTGCATAACCTTGATATTTGGAATTAAAATTTTTCTATCTTGGTTAAAAGAAAAGCATAAAAAGGAAAAATCAATCACTATTTAGGTTATTAGACAATGGTATATATAAGGTTTTCTTTTTGTTACTTTTTCTTTTTTCCAAAAGAAAAAGTAAGAGAAAAAGTAAAATAAATATAAAAATTTTTTAAGGAGTGATATAAATGTTTGGAGGATTAATCGGAACACTGAGGGACAGGCAGCCACTGGTTTACAGCATTACAAACTATGTAACGGTAAACGACTGTGCAAATGCCATTTTGGCTATAGGGGGCGCACCTATTATGTCGGATGAAATTAGCGAGGCGGGAGAGATTGCAGGCAACGCCAGTGCAGTTGTAATTAACATAGGCACTCTTAATGAACGAACTGTTGAAGCAATGCTTGCCGCAGGCGTATCTGCTAATAAGAAGGGGATACCTGTTATACTTGACCCGGTAGGCGTTGGCGCTACAAAATACCGCACAGCTGTTACAAAAATTTTGCTGGACAAGGTTAAATTTGCTGTTATCAGGGGTAATGTTTCTGAAATCAGCGCAATTTACGGCGGCAAGTCTACCAATAAAGGCGTTGATGCGGCGTCTGTTGACATTATGGATATTAACGATATTGCAGAAATGGCGAAGAAGCTTTCAAAGGATACCGGCGCAGTTATTGCAGTTAGCGGCAAGGTAGACGTGATTGCAGATAAGGATACTGCATATGCTGTTTATAACGGCAGTTATTACATGAGCAGAATAACCGGAAGCGGTTGTATGCTGTCCTGCGTGCTTGGAGCTTTTTGCGGTGCGGTGGATTCCTATTTGGAAGCGAGTGTTTGCGCAGTAGCTGCTATGGGAATTGCAGGAGAGATGGCTGAGAAAAAGATGGAAGGCACGGGAAGTTTTAGAATGCACATGATTGACGGATTATCAAATATGTGCGAAAATGTATTTAATGAAGGTCATCGAATTGAAAAGCTTTAATTTATATCTTTACGGCGTTACAGACCCGAGACTGTCCGTTCACATTCCTGTTGAAGAGCAGGTTGAAATGGCTATTCGCGGCGGCGTTACCTTTATTCAGTTAAGGGAAAAGAATATTTCCCTTGAGGAATACATTGAAAAGGGAAAGAGGGTAAAGGCAGTTTGCGATAAATACGGCGTGCCCTTTGTTATCAACGACAATGTGAGAGCTGCAAAAGAAGTGGACTGCAGCGGTGTGCATATAGGTCAGTCGGATATGGATATGAAAAGGGCACGGGAAGTTCTTGGAAATGAAAAGATAATCGGCGTGTCTGCCGGCACAGTAGAAGAAGCAATAAAGGCGGAAAAGGACGGCGCGGATTACATCGGCATTGGAGCAGTCTTTTCCACGGGAACAAAAAGAGATGTGGATACCATAGGCGTTGAAAAGCTGCGTAAGGTGGCTAATTCAGTGAAAATCCCATCCGTTGCTATTGGCGGGATAAAGGCGGATAATGCAGGCTATCTTGCCGATACGGGCATTGATGGTATTGCAGTGGTTTCTGCAATTTTTGGAAGCGATGACATAACTGGGGCAGCAAAGGAGTTAAGCAGTTGGAGGAAAAAATAAAGGGCGCAATTTTTGATTTGGACGGTACCATTGTAAATTCAATGGGCATGTGGCGCAAACTCGACAAAGAGTTCTTTATAAGACAAGGTGTCGAATATAGTCCTGAAATCAGTAAGGAAATCGTGGGAATGACTTTGGAGCAGGCAGCGGAACATTTTAGCAAAACCTTTAATCTGGGTAAGACAACCAAGCAAATACTTGATGAATGGAACAACTATCTGCTTGACCAATATAAAAATGTTATTCCCTTAAAGCCTTACGCAGACAGGCTAATTGAGTTATGGAGCAGACAGGGAATAAAAATGTGCGTCGCCACTCTTACGGAAAAGAAAATGGCGGAAATAATTCTTAAAAAGTATGGACTTTTGGATAAGTTTGAGTTTATTCTTACAGTTGCAGAGGTAGGCAAAAGCAAGCTAAGCCCTGACATTTATCTTAGGTGTGCCGAGAAAATGGGGCTTTTGCCAAATGAATGCATCGTGCTTGAGGATACATATCATGCTATGAAATCAGCAAAGGGTGCGGGCTTTACCGTTTACGCTGTGGATGAGCCTACGGCGAGAAACAAAGAGGGCATACGCGCCATATGCGATAAATATATAAACACCTTTGAGGAGATACTGTAATTGGAGGGAAGGTATGAAAAAGGTACTTACAATAGCCGGCTCGGATTGCAGCGGCGGCGCAGGTATACAGGCGGATTTAAAAACCTTCGCTGCTTTTAAAACCTATGGAATGAGCGTTATAACGGCGATTACAGCCCAAAATACCACGGGCGTCAGAGAGGTTTTTGATATTCCCGTAAACACCATTGAAAATCAGCTAAACGCCGTTATGGAGGATATTTTCCCCGATAGTATAAAAATAGGCATGGTGTCTAAAAGTGAAACTATAGAGGTTATATGTCGCGCTTTAAAGGCTTTTAAATGCAAAAATATTGTTGTTGACCCTGTTATGGTGTCTACCAGCGGAAGCAAGCTGCTGGAGGACAGTGCTATTGATGCAGTCAAAGAAAAGCTTTTTGAAATTGCGGATATAATTACGCCGAATTTATTTGAAGGCGAAATACTTAGCAAAATGTCAATAAACTCAAAAAAAGATATGATTTTGGCTTGTGAAAAAATACAAAAGTATTATAATGGTTATATACTTTTAAAAGGCGGACATCTTTTAGATTCCTGCGACGATTTGCTTTACAAAGACGGAAATGCTTTTTGGATTGAGGGCGAGCGGATTTCAAATGAAAATACCCATGGTACCGGCTGTACTCTGTCTTCCGCTATTGCCGCCTGTCTTGCAAAGGGCAGCACCGCTAATGAAAGCGCTGCGTACGCTAAAAGGTATGTTTCTGCTGCTATTGCCGACGGACTTAATCTCGGGCAGGGGAGAGGTCCTCTTAACCATAATATCTCTTTTTGAAAGGGGAGCTTTTAAGTGAAAAAGCTTTTGGCGTGCACTTTAGCTATTGCGCTTGCCGGAATTTTAACCGGATGTTTATCAAAGGAAGAGCCTGAAATTAAGCCGAATGTTGAGGTGCATACGGAAAGTATTACCAGAGAAAAGGAAACAACAAAGGCGACAACTGTTCCAACAAATAAAGACCCAAGTATTACTAAAGGCAAGATTGATAAAAAGATAGAGACAAAATCAACCTTTAAGCAAAACGGAACAACTCTTACAGGTACTTTGAGCTTTCAAAACTCAGGTTTTGTGTTCACTCCTGATAGTGGCGGCGAAGCAATAACTTTTCCTATGAATACAATTCTGCTGGTATTTGTGAGCTATGAAATGGAATCTGAAGGGGAAGTTTTGACCCTGCTGACCGCTACGGAACAAATTGATTTTACAGTTGAGGACGGCTACGCCAATGACCTTTCAAAATATATATTGATTTCCGAGGCTGCTTAAAAAATAATTTTAATTAAAAAGCATATGTGCTTTAAAATAAACACATATGCTTTTTTTATTTTTTCTTTACTTTTTCTTTACCTTTCTTTTAAAAAAGAAAGGTAAAACCAAAGAAAATTATATATAAAAAAGTTCTGTTTATTACATTGATGATTAAAAAAATGTTTTATTTAAAAGTATTTAAAACATTAGTATTGACATCCGACGTCCGACATAGTAAAATGTTAAGAAAGCAGGATAAGTATTATGTGTGACGTGCGAACAGTATTTACAACTTCGGAGGTTGCTGAAATGCTTAATTTAACGCCAAGTTATGTTTTAAGATTAATATCTACAGTTGACCTTTCTCCATCAGAATTTAGAAAGGTAGGAAAGAGAAATTGTCTTTTCAGCGAGGAAGCAGTACAAAAACTTAAAAACCGTAAAAACAGCATGTAAAATAACTTAATGTTGAAAGGGTAAAGGTGAATTATATGGAAAACCAACTTTATGATTTGTTGTCTAAAGAGCCAAAAATAAATAAATACTATTTGGGGAAAAGCCAAAGTATCAGAAGTGATTTAGGTATGCTGAGGAAAACTTTAAACCGCCGTCAAAAAAAGTTACTTTTAAGAATTGTGGACGATAGTAATTATTTGCTTGAAAAGGCTGCCTTTGATAATTTTGAAAATGGTTTTCGCCTTGCAGCCAAACTTATGTTTGAAAGCCTTTACACAGTTGATGATTAAAAACCGTGCCAATAAAAAAGCCGCCGAAACCGGTGGCTTTTTATATTGTATAGGATGATTAGATAAATACTTTTGTTTTTACAGGTCGTCTTTAAAGGCGGTGCTTTTTGCGTATGCCGTGTTGCGGGCTTCAAAGAAATCTGTTTTAACAAGATTTGCATCGGCATACTGGCTTACCCACGCCATGTTTTCAGGCTCGGCAGCATATGCTTTGTCCAGTGCGCCAAACCCTATGCCCGACCATCTGAGATTGCCGAGATAACGGATATAGTCGTTTATCATTTGCTTTGTAAGCCCTGTTATTTTATCGCCGATAACATATTCGCCCCATTTTATCTCCTGCTCAATGCCCTCTTCAAGAAGGTCTTTCATCATTGTTTTGTTTTTTTCGTTAAAAAGCTGCGGTTCTTCTCTTTGTAGCTCTAAGATAATATTTCTAAAAAGCCACAGGTGGGTATTTTCATCCCTGTTTATATATCTTATTTCCTGGGCTGAGCCGGGCATTTTTCCGTTGCGGCTCAGGTTATAGAAAAACATAAAGCCTGAATAAAAGTATACCCCTTCCAAAATATAGTTTGCCATTAGCACTTTGAGGAAATTTTCCGCAGAAGGGGCCTCCTGAAATGCGTTATAGCAGTTGCCGATAAAGGTGTTTCTGTTTAAAAGATGCTCGTCTGTTTTCCATTGGTAGAGTATATCGTCCCGCTCGGTTGGGCTGCAAATAGTATCCAGCATATAGCTGTAGCTCTGGCTGTGGACGCTCTCTTGAAAGGTCTGTATAGACAAGCATAGGTTTACTTCGTTTGCAGTTATATATTCGCTTATTCTTGGCAGATTCGCTGTTTGGATGGAATCCAGGAATACCAAAAAGCTGAGTATTTTATCGTATGCCGTGCGCTCGGCAGCGTCAAGCAGCGGGTAGTCCTTAGTATCCTGAGCCAGGCTGATTTCCTCGGGTATCCAAAAGTTATTCATTGCCTGTCTGTACCAGTCACTTACCCAGGGATATTTCATATTGTTAAAATCGTTAAGGTTGGTTGTGTTTCCCCCTATCATCCGCCTAAGGCGCACATCTGTATCGCCGTTTGGATTAAACAGGGGGTTTTTTATTAGTTCTTCCATAAATATTTCCTTTCTGTTATGATGCGCAGCTTTCGCATTCTTCAACCTCAAGAGCTTTGGAGCGGACATAGTAAACTGTTTTCACTCCGCTTTCAAAGGCGCTTATATATAAATTGAGCAGCCCTTTTAGGGTGTATTCGTCGGTTATGTAAAAATTAAAGCTCTGCGCCTGGTCAATGTGACGCTGCCTAACTCCGCATGCACGGACGCTCCAAAGCTGGTCAATATAGTGGGCTGATTTATAATACCAATAGGTTTTTTGCGATAACTCAGGAGCAACTCTTGGGAGCATAGCCCCTTTCTTTTCTTCAATAAAAAACTTGTGCATAACCGGGTCTGTTCCCGCTGTTGTACCTGAGAGAATGCTCGTTGAGCTTGTTGGAGCAACTGCAAGGAGATATGCGTTTCTCATTCCCATTTGTGCCTTTTTCGCAAGCTCCTGCCACTTCTGACAGGTGTAGCCGCGCTTTTTAAAGTATTCGCCTGTATTCCAGTCGCTGCCTTCAAAGTGCTCATAGCTTCCCCGCTCCTTGGCAAGAAGAGCGCTTTCTTCAATGGCATAATAATTAATTTTTTCAAAGAGACCGTCAACAAACTTTAAGTGCTCTTCGCTTTCCCATTTTATGCCGCGCTTTGCAAGCATGTGGTGGTAACCCGATACGCCAAGACCGAGACTGCGGTAAGAACGGTTGGTAATCTTTGCGTAAGGCGTTGGGTATAAATTAAGGTCAATAACATTGTCAAGGGCACGGATTGCTGTGGCAACTGTATTTTTAAGAAGAATTTCGTCTTCTAAATTTATGTTACCAAGAGACAGGCTGGCAAGATTGCAGACCACAAAATCCCCGGGTTTTGTGGTGGTAACTACCAATGCTGTACCTTCTTCAGTTTTGATTTCCCTGTTTACAGTGCTGATTGGGGACATATTTTGAGCTATCTCAGTACATAAATTTGAGCAGTAAATAATGCCCTTATGGCTGTTGGGGTTAGCTTTATTCACTGTATCTCTGTTAAAGACAAAAGGGGTGCCCGTTTCTACTGCGGACTTTAATATAAGCCTTATTATGTCTTTAATTTTAAAGGTACGCTTTGATATTCTTGCATCGGCAATGCAGTCATAATATCTTTTTTCCCATTCGTCCCCGTAATAATCTTCAAGGGCATAGCCTTTAACTGTCAGTATTTCATGGGGGCACATAAGAGACCAGTCTGCTTCAATGTCATTTTTAGCCAGCTTCCAAAATAAATCAGGATAGCAAACGGCAGGGAATACGTCGTGAGCCTTAAGTCTGTCGTCGCCGTTGTTGGTGCGAAGCTGTAAAAATTCCGGCAAATCCTTATGCCATGCGTCAAGGTATACGGCAACGGCTCCTTGGCGCATTCCCAGCTGGTCGACGGCAATAGCCGTGTCATTTATCAGCTTAATCCAGCGGATAACGCCGCCTGCCGCTCCCTTAAAGCCTCTTATATTGCTTCCCGCAGCTCTTACCTTACCAAGATACATGCCCATACCGCCGCCCATTTTGCTTACCTGTGCAAAATTGTCTATACTGCGGTATATCCCTTCAAGGCTGTCGGGAACAGTATCTATAAAGCAGCTGGAAAGCTGGTGGTATGGCTTGCGGGCGTTGGACAGCGTCGGTGTTGCCATGGTGACCCGCATTTCGCTGAGCATATCGTAGAACTTTTTAACCCACATAAGGCGGTTGTTTTGTTCGTTCATTGCAAGATGCAGGGCAATTCCAAGGAACATTTCCTGGGGAGCTTCAAGAGGCTCGTGCTTTCTGTTTTGAATTACATATCTTTTTAAAAGCAAATCAAGCCCTGAATATGTAAAGCGTTCGTTTCTTTCATTACAAATAAATGAGGAGGCAGTTTCCAGTTCCTCCTTTGAATAATTACTTATTATGTATTCACCGTAAAGACCTTTGTCGGTCAAATAATGCAGCTTTTCATAAAAGTTGTGAATACCCCGGTCCTCCATTCTTTTGGCGAGGTGTCTTTCAAAATTAAAGTTTAAAAGCCTTGCGGCAATAAATTCCCATTTCGGTGCGCTTTCCGTTGTCAGTTCAACGGCTGCTTTGATAAGAAGCGCCATTGCTTCATTGGCATCTGTATCCGATTTTAAAAAGCTTTTAAACTTGTTGTGCAATGCGGTAACAGGGTATTCCTCTGCGCGGAAATCCTTTTGAATTTTTGTCAGCACATTTTCAAGTCCGGTTATGGAAATGTCTGCGGAAATTGCTTCAATGGCTTTTCGAAGCTCGGTTCTTTTTTGCCTGTAAAGAATGTAGCTTTTAGCTTCGTCATAATAGCCCATTTCCATAAGGACACGTTCAACTGTATCCTGGATTTTTTCAACAGTCCAGTTAGCGTCTAAAACTGCCAGCTTGTCTTCCACGGCTTTAACAATTTGTGCGATAACACTTTCATTTGCTTCAAGCCCTGTGGCGTCAAAGCATTTTTTTACTGCGACGGCAATTTTCTGCGGCTGGTAAGCCTGACATAATCCATTTCTTTTGGTAATTTCTCTCACGTTATTTATCCTCTTAACTGTTGTTATATGATTGTATTATACAGATGCAGGAAGTTTTAGTCAAGTATATATTGAGTGTAAAAAAATGCCAAACACTATATATGGTGTGGGCTGGCGGCGAGACAAATGGGAGTTTATTGCCTAAAGACCTTATAAGTAAATTAAAAAGTAGTAAATATGAAAAACTTTTTAGTGATTTATCTGATATATTTTGCAACTATGGTTTTTTAAACTATGACATGGGAAATGGTGTTTTGTTTTTGTGGAATGACAAGGAAACATGATAATCACAGTTGTAAACAAGTTATTATGAAGTTAACTGTTCCGTGTAATAGCCAACAAAAAACAATAGAACCGCCAAAGCGTTTTTCGTTTAGCCAGCCTTCAAATAAGGCGAATGCTCCCGTTAAAATTGTTAGTATTACTGTCACAGTAATACTGCGTGAGGCAATACCAAAGGGAATTCCATGGAGTGCGCCAAAGCATATCGCCTGCACCGTGTTTCCTGCAAAAAAACCAAACTTAGATGAAATGCTTTTAAGTAAAAAACCTCTAAAAAGCAACTCTTCGGAAAGGCTGTTATGAATATAAGAATAAATTAAAGCAGCGGGAACTGCTTGAAATCCACATCCTGCAAACTGGCTGCCTGCACTTGTGATATTTTCTGAAAAATAACCGGTAAAGAGGGTGGTAAGCACAAAATAAGCCAAAGGAATTAGAACAGTGATAAGCATGCTGTTTAAAAAAGAATTGCCTGTTACAGGCTTAATAAAGCCAAGCCATTTAAAAAAGTTTTCTTGGCGCGCTGTAACGAGCCAAAATAAAAAAGGAATTGCCAAAAATAAAACTACTTGAATTAATGCGCTTATTAATTCTGAAAAAAACATTGTCATAAAATACAGCCATCCTTTACCATTAAATGCTGTGAAATTTTAATTTTAAAACAGAATTACATAAGAGTAATTCCCAAAACACATATAATAGCGCCTATTGCTAAAAAAATAATGCCTACGCCAATTTTCTTTTTACATCTCTTAATAAACTCTTTTTCCGCACTCGTCATAGATATAACCGGATACTTTTTCCGCCGTATTAAATATAGAAGCAACCCTGATTGGTTGTTGGAGGATGCTGCAAGCAAGCCACATAATTTTGGTTTTTTTATTTCCCTGCATTTTGCGTCTGTTTCAACGAGACGGTACAGCTGATATGCTGAAAATACACCAGCGGTTATTGTAATAGCAATACCAACGGCAAGTATACCCATAAAATATTTTTCCATATTTTCACCTCAAATTTTTTTTACTATCTGATATAATAAATAACTTGTACTTATTATTGCAATGCAGAAAACACAGGCAATCATGTAAGCGCTGTTTGGGAAAAAGCCTGCCATAATTAATAAAAAAGCCAACAATAATATGTTTAGGATAATTGCACCTGTTAATTTACGATTGCTTTTAACAATATCAGTGCTTGTTTCCAGGTGTTCAAGCATTTTCACATCTCCTTTCAAAAGCTCATCCAGGCTAACGGAATACAGGTCTGATAATTTAACTGCACTGATGATATCCGGATAAGATTTTTCATTTTCCCAATTTGAAACAGTTTGTCTGGATACGAGCAGTTGTTCGGCAACTTGTTCTTGTGTCAGCTTAGATTTGATTCTTGCTTCTTTCAGCTTCTTTCCAATTTTCATTAAACTTACCCCTCCTATAACGAATATTGTGCCAATTTTATATTCAAAAGTCTATCAAAAATCTTTTACTTTGTACGCTATAAGATGTAAAAAATCTTTTACACGGGCTTTTAAACGCCATTATGGGCTAAAAAGTTGACTTTATAAATTACTTATTTAATACGGTTAATAACGTAAGATAAACATGTTTTGAGATAATAAAACCAGAAAACTTTAAATTTTAAAAGAACTTCAGCTTTGTATTATAAATAGGTTCTTCTTAAAAAGCAAAAGCTTGTATGGTAAAAGAGACGAAAATAAACGAATGTAAGTTTCTTGTAAAAATTAAAAAACTCCAAAAACCAAATAGTTTTTTAGGGAAGAGGAGAAGAAAGGAAGCATGCGTAAGCTTTTCTTTATTAAAAAGAAAAGCGGAGCCAAGTGCACTTAGCTCCGACGTGGCGTCCCCGGCGCGATTCGAACGCGCGGCCTTTCGCTTAGGAGGCGAACGCTCTATCCTGCTGAGCTACGGAGACATATAGGTGTAAATATTTTTATTATGGTAAAAAAACATTGTATTCATTGTATGCCAAGGAATTTCTTTTGTCAATAGTATGCACAGATTCAAGGCTTTTGAATAGTATAGATTAGCCATCTTTAATTCATGAAAGGAAGTAATCATATGCAATGCCAGGAATACATTGTTAAACAAGGAGATACATTATATTCTCTTGCGAGACAAAACGGTATTACCGTTGAAGAAATTTTAGAGCTGAATAAAGGTATTGAGCCAACGGCGCTTGCTATTGGAAGCGTACTTTGCATACCAAGGGGCGGAGCAATTATTCAAGACCCGGATGAGGATTTACCTGAAGGGGTTTTGCCGCCTGAGACGGAAGAATTTGTATCAACATATGTTGTAAAGGAAGGGGACGATATCCAGTCCATTGCAGGACAGTTTGGCGTATCTGTTGAACAGCTTCTCTTTGCAAATCCAAGCGTAAATCCGGGATACATAGTTACAGGTACAAAGCTGAATATCCCAAGAGCTGACGTGCCTATTCCCGGAAGTGTTAAATATGTTGTAAAAGCAGGAGAGGGATTGCTGGACATTCTTAAAAAGTTCGGCATAGGTTATGGACGCCTTAAACTGTTTAATCCTGATACGGATTTAACACGTCTTAACGAAGGCATGATAATATTTGTGCCGGAGGTATATGGAGGAAGTATTGGCAAATGTGATATAGGAAGTTATTCCTATACCATTGAACAAGGAGATACCATTGACAGTATTGCAGCTAAATTTAACCTTACTGTTGACCAGCTTCTTAATATGAACTCTTTTAACGATATGAATAACCTAACTGTGGGTAGAGTTATTTGTCTTCCTTTAAACCGTTTTGACGATAGTATGTAAACTTTTGGGTATAATAACCCTGAGGTGATTAAATGGATAAAGCTCTAAAGGTAGTAGATGCATTTACAAAGGAAAGAGACCCCCTGGGCAGCTATTCGGCTTGTCCCGATGAAGAGGAGCATCCGGTTCAGGACCAGGATGACCTTTAAAATAAAACCGTCTGCAAGACAGCTTACCCGTTTTGGGAAGCAAGTTTTGCAGACGGTTTTTTTAATTTATGGTATATTATTATAGTAAGAAATATCTCTTTTATTTACGAAAGGAAAAGCAATATGGATATAGCGCCATTAAAGGTAATTGCCAAAATACATAATGATTTTACGTCTAAATTTGGTATACCAAGGCAGAGCGGCCTTGAGGGTGGATTAATATCAAAAATAGTATTTGAGCCTGAGTACCGTAATAAAGATGCGGTTAGGGGGCTTGAGGGTTATTCCCACATATGGCTTATTTGGCAATTTTCCGCAATAGATAAAAAGGAGTGGGCGCCAACTGTGCGTCCGCCGGTCCTTGGAGGCAATAAACGCATGGGGGTGTTTGCTACACGTTCGCCGTATCGTCCCAATAAAATTGGCTTATCCTCCGTAAAGCTGGAAAAGATTGAACTTAGTAAAGAGGAAGGACCTGTAATTTATGTGTCGGGAGCGGATTTGATGAACAAAAGTCCGATATTCGACATAAAGCCTTATTTGCCCGCTGTTGATTGCCATGATGACGCGTCAGGAGGATTTACAGAGCAGATAGCAAAGAAAAAATTAAGGCTGGATATAGATGAGTTTTTGCTGGAAAAAATACCTGCAGTTAAAAGAGAAGGGCTTAAAGCAATTCTTGAAGGAGACCCCCGTCCTGCTTATCATGATGACACGGAGAGAATATATAAAATGGGTTTTGCAGGCTATGACATACACTTTAAGGTAATGGAGGGCGTAATTACAGTTATAGAGGTGGGGTAAAGCATTTAGAGTTTGTAGAAATAACACTTATAATATGTTATAATCAGAAAAATATTAATTAAATATATGAAATTTACAAATGACTTAAAAGAGGATATATATGGATACAGAAATTTTAAATTTTGGCATTTTTCCAGAGAAATTCAACATAGAACAAATTCTAAATAAAATTATTAGAGGAGATTGTTTGGAAATAATGAAAGCTATTCCAGATAAAAGTGTAGACATAATAATAACTTCTCCCCCTTATAATCTTTTGAACTCTACAGGAAATGGATTAAAGAAAAATACTCGTTGTGGAAAATGGAAAAATGCTGCTATAAAAGACGGTTATAAGGATTATGATGATAATATGCCTTATACAGAATATGTAGAATGGCAAAAGCAATGCGTAGCACAAATGTGCCGTATTATAAAAGATGATGGAGCAGTGTTTTACAATAATAAAAATCGGGTTCAGGGTGGTTTATTGCAAGATCGCAGAGAGATTGTAAAAGATTTTCCATTAAGACAAATTATAACTTGGAAGAGAAGTGGAGCAATTAATTTTAACGCAGGTTATTTTTTGCCCACTACAGAACAAATTTATTTAATTTGTAATAAAAATTTTAAACTTAAAAAGGGTGCTAATAAATGGACGGATGTATGGGAAATAAAACAAGAAATGAAAAATCCTCATCCTGCGCCGTTTCCTGAGGAATTAATAGATCGCATTGTTCAAAGTACTACAGGACAAATAATATTAGATCCTTTTGGAGGTTCTGGTACGACAGCAATATCTAGCATAAAAGATAATAGGAATTTTATATTAATAGAAAAGTCAAATTTCTATTGTAAAATGGCTAAAGCGCGTATTGAAGGTAAGGAGGATTGGCGTGATGTCGACAGCTACTATGCATAAAAGAATTGAAAATTCTCCATTTAAAAATATATATTGGTTTTCAAGACATTTGTTAAATACAGATCAATACGGAGCTTTAGGAAAATCTAAGGAAATTCAGTTATTGAATGCAGTATCAATCATTGAAAATTTAATGAAACAAGATGAAATGACAAACGAAGAAAAACTTTTGGTTTGTAAAAGTACTTTAGAAAAAGAAATTAAGCTAATGGTTAGAGAAGGAACTAAAAATGCAGGCTTAGCAAATAATCTTATTGAGACTTTAGATAAAGAAATTTCTACATTGAATGATGTAATTATTTTTTGTATTACTATGAAATATGTTGTTGTTCCAATAAATCATGCTATGGCAACTGTGCCAGCTGACGATAAAGAATTTTGCTATAAATCTGCAACAAATATATTGGATACGTTAGGAGAAGAAAAAGCAGGACTTGTGATTTCTACATGGGACAACTTGGGGGTTAAAGGTTGTTTAGACGCTGAGAGAACGGCGGTGGTAGAAGAATTTACAAAATTGATAGATAATTTATCATCACTAAACAATATAGAGCATACATCACTTGATGATAACTTAATATTAACTGCTTTCGTACAAGAATTTGAACGTCGTTTAGGTCAAAAGCGTAAAGCTAGAGGTGGTAATTCTCTTGAAACTATTACAACATTTCTTTTCAATTATTATAAATTTCCATCAACAAAAATGCCAAATCATTTCGATCAAGATTTAGAAGTAGATAAATGGTTTAAATGTAAGGATGGCTGGACTATTGGCATTAGTTGCAAGAGAACGCTTAGAGAACGTTGGAAACAAGTAAGTCAAGCGGATAGAGGGACGTTGTCTCATTTTAAAATTAAAGAGTTATGGCATTTAATAACATACGATAAAGATTTAAGTGACGATAAAATAGTTAGACTTGGAGAACAAGGACAAGTATTTTATCTAATGGACAAAAGTGATACATATAAAAGATGTAGTGAACATATAGGTATGAAGGATTATGTTAGACCACTGTCACAATTAATATATGATATTAGATTTAATATTTATGGCAAATAATAAAAATATTTTTGAATTTATTAATAAGAAAGACCTCATTAAAATTTGACGAGGTCTTTCGTTATTTATTAATTTATTATTTTATAAAGTCTATTTTTATGACATTCACCGGACATTGGACAAGTGCCGCATCCGCATCCACAAGAGGATTTGCCTTCTTTTTTGTTTTTAATCATGCGCATTATGATTAGCACTACGATGCAAAGTAAAACGGCGGCGACTATAATTGTTCCGATGTTTTCTTTTATAGCATTTAACACTTAAATCACTTCCTTATAAGCGAATTTATGCTTTAGCCTGTGCGGCTTTGCGAAAAAGCTTTTTTGTGGGAGTTTCTTTGCGAAAAAGCATATAGCAGCCAAATATAACAAGGGCTATGGCAACGGCAGAGCCGATTATATTTCCGTCTCCCGTAAATAACATGCCAAGCTGGTAAATTACAAGGGAAACAGAATAAGCAAACAAACATTGGTAGCCAATGGCAAACAGTGTCCATTTTGCGTTATTCATTTCACGCTTTATAGCTCCCATGGCAGCAAAGCAAGGTGCGCACAGCAGATTGAATATTAAGAATGAATATGCTGCAAGGGGAGTGAAGGTGGCTTGCATATTAACCCATATTTGCCAGCCGTTTTCTGCAACTTCTTCAAAGCCACCATATAAAACGCCGAAAGTGCCGACGACATTTTCTTTTGCAATAAGACCTGTAATTGCCGCAACGGCAGCCTGCCAGTTTCCAAAGCCAAGCGGGGTGAATATCCATGCAAGGCTGTTGCCAAGAGCGGCAAGAAGGCTGCTTTCCATGTCTACCATACCAAAAGAGCCGTCTGCAAAGCCAAAGGTGGAAAGGAACCAGATAAGGATGGTGGCAAGCATAATAACAGTTCCTGCTTTTTTTATAAAGGACCAGCCTCTTTCCCACATGGAATAAAATAAATTGCTTATGGTAGGCCAGTGATAAGCAGGCATTTCCATTACAAAGGGCGCCGGCTTACCCGAGAATACAGATGTTTTCTTTAAAATAATTCCCGATAACACAATGGCAAGTATACCGATAAAGTAAGCGCTTGGAGCTACCCACCATGCGCCGCCAAAAAGCGCACCGGCTATAAGCGCTATTATAGGAAGTTTCGCTCCGCATGGAATGAAAGAGGTAGTCATTATTGTCATGCGTCTGTCACGCTCATTTTCAATTGTTCTGGAAGCCATAATTGCAGGCACGCTGCATCCAAGACCTATAAGCATTGGAATAAAGGATTTTCCCGAAAGTCCAAAGCGGCGGAAAATTCTGTCCATCACAAAGGCAACTCTCGCCATATAGCCGCAGCTTTCCAGAAATGCAAGAAACAGGAACAGCACAAACATTTGAGGGACAAAGCCAAGAACAGCACCAACTCCGCCTACAATACCATTAAGAATAAGCCCTGAAAGCCACTCTGCGCAGTTAATGCTTTCCAGCCAGCCACTGACAAGTACAGGTATGCCAGGTACCCATACGCCATAATCAGCAGGGTCCGGCTCATTTATTGCAGACGCCTGTTCATAGTCGGCATATGTCACTGAAAATTCTTCTTCAATGTTGCATAAACATATGCGGTTGCTGTAAGGTTTTCCGCCTCATTTTTGTTTATTCCTTGTGCTTCCATGGCCTCTTCAAAAGCTGCAAGGGAAAGACCGTATGGCTCGTATTCCTCTGCGGCTTTTTCATAGTCTGACGCTCCAATGCCAAGCAGGTGCCAGCCGTCACCGAAAACTCCGTCGTTTGCCCAATCTGTTGCCCATGTGCCAACTGTTGTTACAGATATAAAATATACAATAAACATAACTACGGCAAAAATAGGAAGGGCTAAAAACCTGTTAGTAACTATTTTATCTATTTTGTCAGAGGTTGTTAATTCTCCTACATTTGCTTTTTTATAGCAGTCATTAATAATTTTGCTTATGTATTCGTATCTCTCACCGGTAATAATGCTCTCAGAATCGTCGTTCATTACTTCTTCAGCGGTTTTAATGATTTTTTGAATAATATCAGAAGAGGTTTTATCAAGTTTCAGTTTTTCAATTACATTTTCATCCCGCTCAAAAAGCTTTACAGCGTGCCAGCGCAAGGTGTCGTTGGAAACTTTATTTTTAATTAGTGCGGAAATATCGTTTATGTACTGTTCAACATTATTGCAAAAACGGTGTGCAGCTGCAAAGTTTTCATTGCTGTTTGCGGCATCTATGGCAGCTTTTGATGCTTCTTTTAATCCTGTTCCTTTAAGTGCGGATATTTCAACCACTTTGCAGCCAAGGGAAGATGAGAGCTTGTTTATGTTTATTTTATCGCCGCGTTTATTTACCACATCCATCATATTTATTGCCACAACAACGGGAATTCCAAGCTCGGTAAGTTGGGTGGTAAGGTATAAGTTACGCTCAAGATTGGCGCCGTCAACAATGTTTAATATAGCGTCAGGACGCTCATCAAGCAGGTAATCACGGGCAACAACCTCTTCCATTGTATATGGGGATAGGGAATAAATGCCGGGCAAATCAATAAGCATTGCACCTTCATACCCCTTTATTTTTCCTTCCTTTTTTTCCACTGTCACACCTGGCCAGTTGCCCACAAACTGGTTGGAGCCGGTCAGCGCATTAAATAAAGTGGTTTTTCCGCTGTTGGGATTTCCGGCAAGAGCTATTTTAATATTCATGTTAATCATTCCTTTCAAAATAGTTAGCTATAGCTAACTAAAGAGTAAAAAATATATATAGAAAGGCGCCTATTCCACCTCAATCATAGACGCATCTTCTTTTCTAAGAGAAAGCTCGTAATTCCTAACGTGTACCTCTATAGGGTCGCCAAGAGGCGCAACCTTGCGGACTTCAATAGACGTTCCCTTAGTAATGCCCATATCCATTATTCTGCGTTTTACAGCTCCGCCGCCACTGAGTTTTACAACCTTTACAGTGCTGCCTACCGGTATTTCTTTAAGTGTTTTCAAAATATCAACCCCTTTTAAATTATTGTTTTTATATAAATTATTTTATTTATTAAAAATGAGTAAAAGGAAATAAATTTAAAATTGCATCATATCATTATTTTATTTGCCATTTCTTTGTTTATTGCAATACGTGAACCCTTGATACTTACTATAACATTGCCGTCAGATTTTGAAATTATGGATACTATTTCACCGACAATAAACCCAAGGCTTTCTAAAAATCTTTTTGCGTCGTCGTTTCCGCAAATCTTTTTAATTGTGTTTTTTTGTCCTCTATCTGCTAGAACAAGGGGCATAACAACTCATCCTTCCTAGTATATAATTAGTTAGCATGAGCTAACAATATGATATAAAATTTAGTTAGCCTTAGCTAACTTTTGTATTAGGATACATGAATTTAAAAGATATGTCAATACCCTTTAATTATTTTTTTAATAATATATAACATATATACTAATAGTTAAAAAATATGCATATATTTTATTTTTTGTGTTAATAAATTTAAAATGCTTGCAAATTTACAATAAATGTTGAATAAGGGGGATATTTGTAGTAAAATTAAAACAATAAATAATGATTTAGGGGGGAATATTTAATGAAGCGTTTTGAGAAGGTTTATAGCGAAGGTGTTCTTGAGGCTACTGAAATATGGGTTGATAAAGAAACAGGAGTTAATTATTTGTTTCATAGTAATGGAAATGCAGCAGGTTTTACTACGCTTATTGATAAAGAAGGAAAACCGATTGTAACAAAGTGAGTTGTTTATAAAATTTGAAAAAAGCTTTGTTATATGATAACATTCACTTGTAAAAGAGGTTGAAGATTATGAGGTTACAGGAATCAGGTGAAATGTATTTGGAGACAATACTTATTTTGTCTTTAAAAGGCGGCGTTGTACGTTCTGTCGACGTTGGAGAATATATGGGGTATTCAAAACCAAGTGTAAGCCGCGCTATTGGGCTTTTAAAGGATGGAGGATATGTTTTTTCCGATAGCGACGGGCATTTGCTGCTTACAGAAAAAGGCAGAGAAATTGCTGAAAAGATATATGAAAGGCATGTTATGCTTACCGATTGTTTGGTAAAAATGGGGGTAAGTGAGGAAGTTGCCTCCAGGGACGCATGTAAAATTGAGCATGACATAAGCGACGAAACCTTTGAGGCAATTAAACGCCATGTGGGTATACATAAATAGTATTAATATAAAGAGTACAATAGTGCCACTTACAATAATAAATGGATTTTATTGCAGGTGGCTTTTTTATTTAATATTAAAAAATGAGTATGAATTTTTTATTGAAAAAACTTCATTATAAGCATGCCTGCCGCAAGTACAGTGAGAACTGCTCCTGTAACCAGGTTAAGCCTCTTTGGTTCTGCCTTGTTTGCAAAAATCGCTGTAAACTGTGCACCGGCAAGAGTGGCTGCAACGCATACAAAGAGAGTAAATAAATCAGGCATACCGCCTATATAAATGTGAGATACCGCACCTGTTAAAGCTGTGAAAGCCATGATAAAAACACTGGTGCCAACGGCAGTTTTAAGCTCGTAACCAAGTACGGAGGTGAGAATAAGCAACATCATCATTCCTCCTCCTGCTCCTATAAAACCGCATATAAAGCCGATTATAATGCCGCAAAGAATGGACTGTACAAATTTGGCTTTAGTGCTTTTGTTTGCCTGAACTTCTTTGGTGGTCATAACCGGCTTTACCATGAATTTAATGCCTATAAACAGTGTTGCGTAAACTGAAAAGCTGCCCATGGTGCTGCTTGGAACTTTTGAAGCAATATAACTGCCGATAACGGTTAAAATAAGCACGCTTATTAGCATTACAATACCGTTTTTAATATCTAAATTTTTATTTTTACCGTAGGTATAAGCAGATATTGCGGATGCTAAAACGTCTGAAGCAAGAGAGATACAAACTGCTTCATAAGGGTTAAAGCCGCAAAATATAATGAGCATTGGAGAAATTACGGCAGCAGCTGAAAGACCTGCGAGCCCTGTGCCTATGCCGGCTCCAAGACCGGCAATAATATAAATTATAATATTAAACATGAATATTTCTCCTATAAGCAGGATTTCATTTTTGTTTTGGCGTTATACATTGCCTGGTGAAGAAGGGAAGAAAAAGAAGAACACTCTTCTTCAGACATGCCGGCGCTTAAAATGGAGAAATAATTTTCCTGCATAGAAGCAATATCTTCACAGATAGGCCTGCATTTTTCTTCAATGTGCAAATGAATTATACGCTTGTCCTTTACATCGGGAACTTTGTTAATTAATCCTTTTTTATAAAGGTTTTCTATGGAAGCGGATACGTGAGATTTTGTAAGCATCCGTCTTTCCACAATATCTTTAGCCATATCAAAATTGGGATTGTTGTACAAAAAGCCTAAAATATCCATTTCCATTTGAGTAAGATTATATTTTTGACAAACAGGTTTACTAGTTTTCATATACAGCCTTTTTAAATAGTGTATATCCAATAAAAGTTCAATTTGCAAATCAAACGCCCCCTATTGTTCTTTTTAGAACTATATTAATTATAATGCAAATAAAAAGTGATGTCAATAGCGGAGGAAATAACAGTTTAATTGTAAATTTGCGTGATACAATATATAATGTAAATAAATATATTTTTGGAGGGCTTATGAATTATTTACAGCAAGCAAAAGATTTTTTTAGCAAGGACAGGTTTGCAACAGAGATAACAGGAATTGAAATAGATGAAGTGAAAAAAGAAGAAGCTGTTTGCAGCCTTAGAATTGAGGACAGGCACTTAAATGCCGCAGGAACGGTTATGGGCGGAGTTATATTTACTTTGGCGGATTTCACCTTTGCGATTGCATCCAACATTGAGCAGCCTCCAACGGTTTCCATGACGGCATCCATAACATATTTGGGCGTTTGCAAAGGAGACAGGCTTATTTCAAGAGCTCTATGTGAAAAATCAGGAAAAAGCACATGCGTTTATACAATTTATGTTGATGATAATTTGGGAAATAAAGTCGCAATAGTGTCTGTAACAGGTTTTAGAAAAGAAAGATAACCCAAGTAGTAATATTATTTTTTAAAGAAAATTATATTTTAATAGAACTTACAGTAAAAAAATCCATAAAAAAACATTGGATTTTTTTATTTTTCTTTCGATATAGTATATAAGTTTAAAGAAAAATATGTTATTATATTTTTATAAACGGAAATATTGAAATGGAGTTGTAGTATTTAATGAAAGCTTTAAGAAAAAACGCAACTAAAATATTTGCTGTAATAACGGCAGCCATTATGTGTATGAGCGCTACAGGCTTTGCCGCGTCAAATATATTTGATCAAATAGGCAAATATTCCAGTCCTATAATGCGGTCAGCAGCGGCGAGGTCAATTAATACGTCAGGCTATACCGAAGTGAGGATTACGAGCGCGCAGGAGCTTGTTGATAATCTTGGTAAAGGCGACGCAACGCCGGATACGGCAAACAAGCTTTATATACTGGATATAGCGGGTAACGAGCTGGATATGAGCGGCGTTACAAACTTTCTTCCGGTTCCTGAATTTAAAGGCGTTTTCAGGGGAAGCAGTAAAATAATTAAAAACCTTCATATTAACGTTACTATGGCAGGTTCTGACGCCGGTTTTGTGCAGACTCTTGCTCAGGGCGCTTCCATAGAACATGTTACCTTTAGCGATTGTTCTGTGCTTGGCGCGCAGAATAAAGCCGGCATGGTAGCTGCAACAAGCTACGGCGAAATTGATAACGTTTATGTAACCAATGCGAAAATAGGTTTAAACAGCACTCCTACAAGCGTTATTATGGGCGGTCTTGTTGGAGAATTCCATAAAACTCAGACCGGCGCTGCAGAGGGTACGCCTACAGGTAAGATAACCAACTGTACATTCAGCGGTAAAATACAGGTGAACGGCGCTGACATCAGCGGAACCCAGCCAAGGAATGTGGGCGGTCTTATAGGAAACAATGCTGAACGTTCCATTACAAGCGCAGATATTAGTGAACTTTACTGGGATATGTCAACAACACCGGGAGTAACAAATCCTACCGGCGGCAGCGGGCAAAAGCCTACAGGCGCAGTTGGCTTTAAAATAGAACCGGAAAAGACAATGCTAAACTCTGTAGCTCCGAGCTTTGAATCTACATTGCAGTATGATGCTCTTATAACTTACGTGCCAAACGTAACGCCATCTAGAGCAAGATGGTCAATTGAAAGCCAAACTCCTGTTTCACAGGATCCAGGCGCAGAGGTGCTCCAGGTGAAGAGCGAAGGGGATGGAATTAAAGCTGTAGGCGTTGGTACTGCTGTTGTTGCCCTCACAATTGAAGTAGGAGCAGGTTCTGTTGGAGGTAGTATGGGTTCAAGCATTACAGTTAAGTGTACTGTAAAGGTTGTGGAGGATAAAGAAGGACTTAAAGCGCTTGTGGAGGAAGCAAGAAAAACTTATGATTCTGCTCATGCGGGGGATTATGCTACACCTATTCCTCCTGAGACAAGAACACCTTACCAGGTATTTGAGGAGGCTCTTAATGCCGCTAACACTGTAGCAAATAATGACAGCGCTTTAAGAAATGAAATTCAGGATGCAATAACAGCTTTGCAGACGCAAATAGACAATCTTACGCAAATAGATATTGAAAGATTAAGAAGTGTTCTTGCGAGTTACAGCACAACTAAAAGCGAAGGAGCTTATTATGAATCTACAACCTTTGCAACATTTTCAACAGCATATACAAACGGAGAAGGATATGCAAATAAAAGCGATACTACTACAACTCAGGTTAGAAACGCTATAACAGCTCTTGATAATTCTTATAACAGCCTTAAGCTTCTTTTAAAGGATGTAACGGCAGAAAGAGACGCAGATAATACTGCGGTTATAATAAATGTAGGCGGATATCAAAAGCCCGGTGAAACAATTCCAAGCGGCGCAGGAGCAATAGTTTCCGCTCAAACAAATCTGCCGATTGAAGCTACAAATGTAGATAGCAGCGGTAAAATGACAATAAGAATAAACAAAGCGGCAATTGGCAGTAATTTTAATCTTGGAACAACCTTTAAAGTAATTGTTACAAGCAATAATAAAGAGAGCGCAGAACAAACCGTTGTTCTTGGTAAAAGAGATAATTATATTACAGGAGACGTTCAAAGCGGTGATCTTGGAACGATTTCCTGGGGAGAAAGATTTGAGGATACCAGTATTAAAGGAATTCCTGTAACCTATGATCCTAAAACCGGTGATGAAAACGGAGCAAAGGTTGACGGCAAGGTAGTTTCCTGGGAGCTGGATGACGACCCTCAGTATGACGAGAACGGAGAACCTCAGTCATGGAATACTGTTGGCGTTAAGCATCTAAAAGGAATGATTGCAGAGGGTGATTATAAACAACCGGAAGACACAAACCATTATGCCTTTGCAACCATAGAAATAATTGATAAGAGAGAATTAAATAACAGGCTTACAGAAGTGAGCGGATATGCTGAGAAGAATTACACTGCAGCTACGTGGCCTGCATTTAAGCTGGCACGTGATGAAGCAAACAGAGTTAACAAAGAAAAATCAGCGACACAAGCGGATATTGATAAAGCGCTTAAAGATTTAAACGATGCAATTACAGCGCTGAAATCTCAGCCTGCAATTGTACTGAAATCTCAAAGCACAAATCTTAGAATAGGGGATGTTTTTGAGCCTCTTTCATATGTAAGATCAATAACCGATATTTCGGATGGAGACGCAATAAGCTCAAAAATAATCGTTACTACCGGTGAAGGTGAAAATAAAACTGTTATTTATGAGAACGGCGCGATTGTAAAGGAGCTGGATACAAGTAAACAGGGTACTCATAAAGTGATATATTCTGTAACCAACAGCCAGGATGTAAACGCAGAGGCTGAGCTCACAGTTAATGTTTTTGGAAGCGGATCATCTGATGATACCAATAATACAGGAGGTACCGGAGGTACAGGGGGTAACGGAAACAACAGTAACGGCAATGTTATTGATGGCAGCAATACAGTTACAGACGGTACGGTAATAATTGATTTTAATGGCAAAGATATATTTACTGATGAGGAAATAAAGGCCGGAGCAAAGCTGATAATTGAAACTAAAATAGTAACTGATGAAACTAACATAAGAGCCGTTCTTGAAAAACTGGCGAAAGTTTTAAAGGGTGAAGTTACTATTGATGGTATTTACGACATTGTGCTTTACAAAGAGATAGAAGGAAACAGAACTAAAATTGCTAATTCGGATATTAAAAATTTCTTAACTGTATACCTTCCTATTTCGCAGCAGGCTATTGATTCTAAAGACTATGCAGTTATTCACGTGCTGGATAACGGAGGATACGATTTACTCAAAGGCGGCATTAAAGAAGTTGACGGAAAACAGTATGTTGGAGTTAAGAGCAAATCCTTTAGTGAATATGCAGTTGTATACGGTGGAGGCATAGGTGATATTGCAGATACTATGGATACATCGGATACCAATAACACCAATAACAATAATAACAACAGTAATAACAGTAATAACAATGGCGGCACAAACAACAATGGCAATAACACAGCAAATGGCACTGACGATTCAAATGCCACTAACCAAGGTGGCGGAGATGGAGCAGACGCTACAAACCAAGGAGGAGGAGAAGACGGAGTAGATGATAC
The DNA here is from genome assembly GCA_910585035.1 of uncultured Christensenellaceae bacterium. GTDB lineage: Bacteria > Bacillota > Clostridia > Christensenellales > MGBC116941 > MGBC116941. The sequence goes on from CAJUEF010000005.1 coordinate 50,900, forward strand.
ATCTACCGGCGGTATAATTCAAACCGGTGATACAGCAATTATCCTTGCCATAGGTGCAACAGTTGTTATAAGCATGATGGCTTGCGTCATGATATTGTTAAAAAAGCGCAGATATAATAAATAATATATGACAAATAATATATAATAATATATTGTTAAGTGCATTATAGCCCTTAGCCGGAGAAGGTTAAGGGCTATTTTAAAGGAGAAATATATTGCTTGAATTCATAAAATATAACGAAATTAATGACGTTGTTGTTAAAGATGAAAGTAGACAGTGGATATCTATGGCGTCATACGACGAGCTTCCCAAAATAGAGGGTATTCTTGGAATTAAGCCGGAATATGTTAGTAAACTTATGTATGAGGATGGCTGTAGGTTTGAAAGCTATGATGGCTTTGACCTTATATCTATTCAGATTATGGATGCAAAACAGCCCCAAGCGCAAAAACAGCATGTGTGCATATATCTTAGGAAAAACCTATTGGTATTTATAGGAAAATATGGAGAATATCTAAGCGATGCTGTTGAAAAAATTAAAGAATCAAAAATTCATGACATGGGCGTAGATGACATGCTGTATTATATTTTAGATATTATAGTATCTGATGACTTTGATGCATTAGAGCTCATGGAGGATAAGATTGCCTTTTTGGAAGAAAGTGTTGTCACTGACAGGCGAAAAAAATGCATTCGGGAAGTAATGGGTTTTAGAAGAGATTTGCGGGAAATGAAAAAATTTTATCAACAAATGTATATTATTTGCACTCAAATATTGGAAAATGAGAACGGGGTAATTAGCCCCGGCACCATTAAGTACTTTAAAACTATACGTTCAAAATTAGACAGATTGATGAATATGGTAATATCCCTTAGAGATTATGTAAGTCAAGTCAGAGAAGCATACCAATCACAAGTGGATATAAGCCAAAATAATATAATGAGATTTTTTACTGTTATTACAAGTATATTTTTGCCTATGACCCTTATTGTGGGCTGGTATGGCATGAATTTAAAAATGCCTGAATTTGAGTGGGAATATGGGTATTTATATGTTATTATTTTAAGTGCTATAATGGTATCATCCTTAGTGGTATACTTTAAAAAAAGAAAGTGGTTCTAAATATGTGTAAAATAGTAAAGGGGGGCTTATGCACAGATAGGTTTTTGTGCAGTCATATATATGCTTGAATTAAATGATAAATTAAAAGAAAAGATTAAAAAGGGCGGTTTTGGTCTTGAAAGGGAATGCATAAGGGTTGATGAAAAATGCCTTTTATCTTCAAAAATGCATCCGGAATGCTTTGGCAACAAACTGATTAAAAAACATATAACTACAGACTTTTCAGAAAGCCAAATTGAAATGATAACTCCTGTTATGAGCAGTGTGGATAATGTTTATGAGTATGCAGACAGGCTTTATGACTATGTATGCTCAAACATAGGTGATGAAT
>CAJUEF010000005.1:52364-59015 GCA_910585035.1 uncultured Christensenellaceae bacterium
TGCCTTGCATTATCGGCGAAAATATTCCCGTTGCACTGTATGAGGGAGAAAAGGGCAGAGAAGCAACTGAATATCGGGAAATGCTTGTTCGCCGTTACGGCGGGGAGCGGCAGCTTATATCGGGAATACACTTTAATTTTTCGTTTAGCGATGAATTTTTAAAAGGGCTTTATGATAAATACGGTAATGGACAGGAATACCGCCTTTTTGTGGATAAGGTATATTTAAAGGTTACACGGAACTATATAAGATACGGGTTTTTAATTACATATTTGTGCGGTTGTTCAAATATATGTCACAAGACCTTTGATAAAAACTGTATTGAAACTCTTGAAAAACGCGATGATAGCACATATTGGACGCCAAGTGGAGTTTCTCTTAGAAACAGCAAATGGGGATATAGAAATTTAATAGACCTGTTTCCTGACTACTCCAGTGCTAAAAGCTATGTTGACAGTATTTACAGGTTTATTGAAGAGGGAAAGATATCCTATGCTAAAGAATTTTATTCCAGCATACGCCTTAAAGGCAGCAGTATGGATATAAGGGCTTTGGCAGAGAAAGGCATTAAATATATTGAACTTCGCACTATTGATATTAATCCTTTTGATAAGGTGGGAGTGAATTTATGGGATTTAAAGTTTATCCATTTGTTTTTGCTTCTTATGCTTATAATGGATGAAAATTGTGATGCAGAATATCAAAAGGATGGGCAAAATGCAAAAGAAGAGATTGCCCTTTGCGGAATAGACAGTAAAATTAAAATCTGCGGCAGGGAATGGATGGCAAAGGATAAATGCGTTGAACTGATAAATACAGCAAGGGAGCTTAATAACGAACTGGAGCTTTATGATGATGAAATAATTGATTTTCAAATGGAAAAGGTATTAAAGGGCGGTTATGCTTTTATGAACGATAAAATGGACTTTTTAAGCGGTTCAATGGATCTTATGAAGCATTACAAGATTGCAGCCGTACTTGGGGCTATGGGGCTTACTCAGGAGCAGATAGAGGAAATAATGGAGTAATTTTAATTACATATTTTTTAAATAATTTATAACTCAATAATATATTCAACATATTTTGATAAAAAAACATATGCCTAATACACGTCTGTCGCCATGAAAATAAAGTTTTTTAACTGTGGCGGCAGAGTTTTTTTATTATAATCGTAATTAAAAAGTTTTAATGTTTTCCTTTGCAATAAAGATTATAAATACATATTATAAAATATAAAACATTTATATTATTATTACGGATAAAGTTCGGGATTTATACTGCATTTAAAAAAACAAAGCAGTAGAATGCTCATAATAATTTAATATGTGGCGAAAATATTCGCTTGCTGTCACAAAAGACAGGCAAACGCCTGCCAGGCAATTAGGTTTTTTTATCAGGAGGCATACATAAAATGTTTCAGAAAAAAGCACAGCAGCTTAGAAAGCTGGAAAAGGTACTGATTGCTAACAGAGGAGAAATTGCTATTCGCGTTATAAGGGCGTGCAAGGAAATGGGTATTATTGCGGCAACTGTATACTCTGATGCGGATGCAGACGCTCTCCACGTGCGGATTGCGGATGAGGCTATTAACATTGGTCAGGCAAGGGCAAACGACAGTTATTTAAATGTAGAGCATATTTTAAATGCAGCTCTTGCCTGCGGTGCAGACGCCATTCATCCCGGAGTTGGATTTTTGTCGGAAAACAGCGACTTTGACAGAATAGTTTCCGAAAGCGGACTTAAGTTTATTGGTCCGACTTATGATGTAATTGAAAAGCTTGGAAACAAATCAACGGCAAGAGAAATTGCCAAAAAAGCAGGAGCGCCCATTGTCCCGGGAAGTGATGGTCCTTTAAAGGATGTGGAGGAAGCTCTAAAACTTGCGGATAAAATAGGTTATCCGGTGATGATAAAGGCAGTGAGTGGCGGCGGCGGCAGAGGCATAAGGATTGTGGAGACAAGGGAACAGCTTGAGGACGCTTATGAAAGTGCAAAAAAAGAAGCAGTTGCTTGTTTTGGAGACGACAGTCTCTATATTGAAAAGATGATTCTTGGTGCAAAACATATAGAAGTGCAGATACTTGCAGATGAATATGGAAATGTTGTGCATCTTGGTGAGAGAGATTGCTCTATTCAGCGGAAAAATCAAAAGGTGGTTGAAGAAGCGCCATGTGAAACAATAGATTCGTTTATGCGTGAGAAAATGGGCAAAGCAGCGGTGAATATAGCCAAAACTGCCGGCTATCAAAATTCCGGTACAGTGGAATTTCTTATGACAGATGATAAAAAGTTTTATTTTATTGAGATGAACACGCGTATTCAGGTGGAACACACAGTTACTGAAATGATAACAGGAGTGGATATTGTTAAAGAGCAACTAAGAATTGCCAGAGGCGAAAGGCTTTCTTATAAACAGCAGGATATTATAATTAGAGGTCATTCCATTGAATGCCGAATAAACGCTGAAGATGCAGACAACAGGTTTATGCCCAACTGCGGTAAAATAAATATGCTTTATGTTCCGGGAGGAATGGGGGTTCGTTTTGAAGGGTGTATTTATGACGGTTGTGAAATATCACCTTATTATGACAGTATGATTGGTAAAGTGATAGTCTACGGCAAGGACAGGCAGGAGGCAATTAATAAAATGAAGTGCGCTCTTGGAGAAATAGTGGTTGAGGGTATTAAGACCAATATTAATTTTCAAAAAAGAATAATGAATAATCAAAAATATTTGGATGGAGATTTTAATACAGGTTTTATAAGACAGGAAATGAATGTGTAAAAAATGCGGCTTTTTGCCGCATTTTTTTGTTTATAAGGATATGGATATATTGCTGTCTTGCTGAGCCGTGCTTGCTTTCCCTGTTTTAGTATAAGTAACAGTTGGTTTAACCAAATCAGGATTTGCTTTTGGCGGATTGAAAGCATCAGAGGCTGCAAGATGCTCCGGCAGAATGTAATCTTCTTCCAGCGTCTGCAATATGTCAGCCCCTGGATTTTGACTTTTTTCCGTTTCAGCCTGCAATTGCTTCTTTTCATCTCTGCTTTTTTGAATTGCTTGTTCCCGTTCCAGTTGTTCCTTTTCCTTTATTTCTTTTGCATCTTCTTTCATGCCTTCCTCAGCTTTTGATTTATATTCTGCTGCTTTGCCGGCAAATTCATTTGCATAGCCCATAGCCCTTTCCATTTTCGCAGTATCATTTTTTCGTCTTGCCTCCATATAAACCCGCATTGGAACTTTCATCATATTAACGTTGTTGCTTGCGCCAACTATTCCTTCTATTGTTTTGGTGTGCATAGTTTAACCTCCTTTCATTTTACATTTCGAAAGTAAAAATATTTTTAGTTAGCTCATTGTATTAAAAAGCTTACTTTATGTCATGTGCGTTGTTATTTAAAGGGAAGAGAAGGGAAATTTCAAATATGTGGTTTTCAAGCTTTTTATTTATAACACCATTATACTTATAAGCAGTGTCATATACGTTTAAAAGACCAATTCCATTTTTAACCTCGTTAATACTGCTTAATGTTGTTCCGTTTTTAACCACTAAAAGTAAACAATTTTTAACTCCCATAGACTGGACGTAAATAAATTTTTGTTCCTTGTTTTGAGTTTTTATGCATGAGTTTATTGCGTTGTCTAAAATATTTCCAAAAAGCACGCACAAATCGAATTCGTAAATTTGACAATTTTTTGGAATTTGCACATTGCATTCCCATTTAATTTCATTTTTAAGAGCCAGTTTTCCTTTATTGTAGAGGAGGGCATCTATCACCGTATTGCCCGAAGCATAGTCATTTGCGGTTATAATATTTCCGCTTTCCATCATATTTGCAATATAATTTTCCAGCTTGTCCAGTTCTCTGTTTTGGCATAAGGAATAAAGAGAAAGCATATGATTTTTCATATCATGCCTCAGTCTTTCCATTTGAGAGTATTGTTCATTGAGCATTTTATAAAATTCAATTCTCGAATGATATTGCTCCTTTTGTATTTGTTCAGTATAGATTTTATTTGTGCCAAATACAAGGCCTGCAGCAATGAACGTGGACAGTATTGTTAAAAGGCAAATAGCAGTATGGCTAAAAAGCTGGTTATAATAAATATTCCAATATGCCGCTCCGTTGGCGTTTGATACAACCATAATTCCATTGCTGGCTCCCCAGTTTACCACCTCAACAATTATGACAATAAACATCATGGAAAGGGACATGATTAAAAACCAGTTTTTTATCTTATTATTAAATACGGCAGCAAATTTCTTTTTTAATGAGATTATGTCTGCAATGAGTATAAGACAGGCTAAGCTTGCGATAACATTGTCTGTCTGCATGTTAATAAAGGTTATTTTTCCATTTGTTAATGTGTTTAGTAAAATTAAAACCACGAATGATAAAAAAGAACAACTAAAGTTCCATACTAATGTTTTTACAGTTATTAAGGTTACTGCCGTAAACAGCTTTTCTGCTTTATCTCCGCGAAAAAATAAAAAAAATAAGCTTTGAAATAAAGTGTTAATTAATATAACATTAAAAATATAAGGCATTCTTATAAGCTCGTTAAAAGCGCTAAAAAGCATTTCTGTTGTAAAGAGAAGAATACCAAATATGATTTTATTTATTTTAGAGATACTTAAATACTCTTGACAAAAGCTAAATATCGACCATATATATCCCATATAACAAAATATAAACAATATAAAGTCATATTTCATATGCTCCCCCCGGTTTTTTTCATAAATTCAAGGATTTCTTTACAAAATGAATCATATCTTCGCTTTGCAATAGCGATTCTTTCGCCGTTATCAAGGATGACCTCATGGCTGTTGTATGTGTTTACGTATTGGAGATTTATAAGAAAGCTTTTATGACATCTAAAAAATCCTTTTCCTTGCAAAGTTTTTTCTAAAACGCTGATTTGTTCATAGTAATAAAACATGCCTTCTGTGCCATGCACATATATTATCCTGCCTTTAATTTCAAAAAAGTATATGTTTTGCAATAATATTTTTTGTTTTTGTCTTTCTTTATTTATAATAATGAAATCCTTTGCATTTTGCTCAAGTTTTGCAAGAGCCCTTGTTATTACACTTTTTAATTTTCCTATGTCAACAGGTTTTAGCAGATATTGAAAAGCCTCAACGTCATATGCTTCAAACACATAATTCCGGCTTGATGATATAAATATAAGTATTTTATCGAAAGTTTTATTTCTTAAAAGCTGTGCTGTTTCCATTCCGTCAACTTCATTCATTATTATATCAAGAAAGATAATATCAAAATCCTCTACTGCTTGTAATAATTTTTTTCCGCTGTTAAACTGGCGAATAATAAAGGGCTTTTTCATTTCCTCAAAAATATTTCTAATATTTTCTGCAATATTACAGCAATCTAGTATGTCATCATCGCATATTGCTATTGAAATCATCTCTGTCACCTGCCATATAAATCATAACATATATTATTATATCGAAATAAAATAATTATAGTTTTGTTAATGCTCTAAACGGGAGGATAAATGTATTAAACGGTTTATTTAGTAAAATTATGTTGATGGCAATATATGCAGCAATAAAAAAGCGCTGTTTCATTAATTGAAAGCAGCGCTTTTAAATTATATATAATTTTACAAGTTAAAACAGCGTTTATTTTTAGTTGGTATTTGCTATGTTTCCTGCCCAGTTGCCAATAATAGGAATATGATATTCCTTGTATTTAAAGGCGCCAACCATGGCGATAACATTATATACCATTATCACAATTAACAAAGCTATCACAGCAATATATAAAATAGCTGCAACGCCAAAGGAAGCAGCTGCAGTAGCGGAGTTTCCTAAGCCGATACCTAAAAGAGAAGCGCCAAAAACGGCTATGAATAAGAAAGATAATGCGCTTGATACTACGTTAAGCAAAAAGGACTGCATAGCATGAAATTTTACAAACACACTGTCTTTTTCAATAAAGTAAATTATAAGCGGAGCGAAAAAAGATACATAGCTTAAAATAGGTATAAAATTCATAATTGCACTTGAAAAATAGGTGAGCAATGCGATAAGGTTTGCGTCTGCTCCCAGAAACGATGCCTTGTGTGGCCCGTAAATTTCATTTTTCATTAATTCATTCCTCCTAAAATTCCTTTGTTTTCCAAACATTTATACTAAAATTATATTATAATTAAATAAATAAAGCAATTAAAATAATTTATATTTTATTTATTCCAGTAAACCACTTTAAAATTGGACGAATTTGTTTGAATAGCAAGACCATTTATATTTTCTACGAATTTAGAAAATTTAGAATAACCGTAGTCCTTCACGTTAAAGTTAAGATATTTTTGGTGCAGCATATTGCTAAGTTCTGAAAGTCCCATTCCTTTATTTCCTGCAGAGCGAACGGCAGAAATGATTTGGGAAACAATTTCCTGATTTGTTTTTTGATTGTTCCTTATAGTAACTGTGACGCTGCTGTTTATTCTTTCCAGCTGAAAGCTTGGGGTTTCTTCCAAAAATTTAGAAAGCAGGCTGTAACCATAAGAACGAACGTCAAAATCAGGATATTTTTTAACAAGCCTGCTGCCAATCTCTCCAAGCCCTGTCGTTTTCCCGTTGTTTTCATTTTCTGTAATAATATCAACAATATAACTTTCTA
>CAJUEF010000005.1:59056-70829 GCA_910585035.1 uncultured Christensenellaceae bacterium
TTTTGCTCTTTTCCGGCTCCCGAACATTTTCGGACTTATTTTCAAAAGAAATTTTTTCGTGCTCGTTTCTTGCTATTTCATCATTATCCTCCTGGTCAAGCAGCAGCTCTAAATTGGTAAATACAGAACAAGCCATTCTAAAAGAACGGGGAGTTTTTTTCTCACCCATACCTATAACAGCCATGCCTGATTCTCTAAGTCTCCCTGCCAGGCGGGTAAAATCGCTGTCGCTGGAAACTATGCAAAAGCCGTCGACGTTATTTTGATAAAGTATATCCATTGCGTCTATGATTAGCGCTGAATCAGTTGCATTTTTTCCGGTGGTATTGCTGAACTGCTGAATTGGGGTGATGGAGTTTTCCAGTAAAACACTTTTCCATTTTGAGGTTTGGCAGTTTGTCCAGTCTCCGTATATTCTTTTATAGGTAACAACACCATATTTTGTCATTTCGCCAAGTATACAAGTTATGTATTTTGCACTCACGTTATCAGAATCTATAAGCAAGGCAAATTTTTTATCTTCCTGTGAATGCTTTTTTTCTTCTTCCATTATTATCCCCTTAATCTTTTTGTTTGTATAAATATCATTTTAACATATTTGCTAATTTTGTTAAACGACAAGCAGATACAAATTTTGCAAAATATTTGTTACACATAATTCATAATATGCAATAAAAATTTCTTTGTATATAAAGGAGCTTTGGTATATACTAAAAATATAACATCAGCGTTTAAGGAAGGAAGCAGGTTTATGTTTATATTATCGACGGAAGAAATGACCAATATAGAAAAGCGCACAATAAATGAATTCGGTATTTCCGGCGAAGTACTTATGGAAAACGCAGGTAAATCAGCTGCGGATAAAACGGAAAAATACCTGGGAGACATGTTTGGCAAAAATGTTCTGGTGGTATGCGGCAAAGGGAATAACGGAGGAGACGGATATGTTATCGCAAGGCATTTGCAGGAAAAAGGCGCACATGTATATGTGCTTATGTGTGTTTCAAGAGATGAAGTAAGAGGCGATGCCAAGACTATGCTTGAAAAGCTGCCAAGAGCTGTCCAGTTTACTAACCTTGAGAGAATTTCCGGCACACATTTTGACATTGCTGTAGACGCTATTTTTGGCACAGGTTTTAAAGGAGAAATTGATGGTGTTTATGAAAGAGCCATTAATTGCATTAACAATAGCGGGGGAATGGTGATTTCAGTTGATATTCCAAGTGGAGTGAACGGAAGCACAGGGGAGGTAGCAAAGGTGTGCGTGCGTGCAGACTATACTTTTACCTTTTGTCGTGAAAAGCTGGGACACAGGATTTATCCGGGTAAGAGGATGTGTGGAAAAACCATTGTTTGCGATATAGGCATTCCGGAGGCTGCTGTAATGGAAGAAAAGCCTAAAATAAATTTGTTTTCCAAATCAGATATGGACACAGAGCTGCGGCCTCTCTCACCCATGGATCATAAGGGAGTAAACGGCAGGCTGCTTATAATTGGCGGAAGCACAGGGATGGCAGGCTCGGTGTGCCTCGCTGCCAGGGCGGCGATGAGAGCTGGTGCAGGTCTTTGCCATGTGGCGATACCAAAATCCATTTATCCAATTGTGGCAACAAAACTTACAGAAGCGATGACCATTCCTCTTGAGGATGATGAAAATGGATGTATTTCAGCGCATGGCGCAGATAAGCTGGATGATATAATAAACAAAGCAGATGCAGTTGTTATTGGATGCGGTATGTCAGTAAATGATAATACATGTGCATTTATGGACAGGCTAATTGATAAAATTAAAATTCCAATGCTTGTCGATGCAGACGGGCTTAACATATTAGCCAGAAATATTGATTTTTTCTATAGGTTTAATGGACCTGTTGTGCTTACTCCCCATGCTATGGAAATGTCCAGACTGACGGGAAAGAGCGTAGAAAACATAAATAATGATAGAGTGGGAACGGCCATGAAGTTTGCAAAAGACAGAAGGGTAACTTTGGTGCTCAAAGGTAACTGCACAGTTACTGCAAACGGTAAATCCGGATATATAAATACAAACGGAAACCCGGGAATGGCAACAGGAGGAAGCGGAGATGTGCTTTCCGGAGTTATAGGAGCGATGATGGCAGGAGGAATGAAGCCTTTTAAAGCAGCGGCATGCGGCGTGTATCTTCATGGGCGTGCGGGGGATTACGCAGCAGAACAGCTTTCAATGAGAGGTATGATAGCTTCAGATATTGTGGAAGCATTGCCTCATTGCTTTACTGCTGCACTGTCAGGAAAAGGACCTTCAAGTCTTTTGGAAAAAAAGGATACGGCAAGAGAAAGCCGGAATATAAAATGGCTAACTTAAAAAAAGCTCCGAAATATCGGAGCTTTTAATCATTAATGTTAAATACAAATATCCATTCCTGCAGGGGCGCATCCTACCGAAAGTTCGGCAAGGCTTTCAATCATAATATCTGTTATTGCTTCCTCTGCATTCATTACTTGTTTTAGTACGCCTATGCTGGCAGATTGCTGAATACTCATGCTGGACATAGCCATGCTTACTGCTGCAATATCCATAAAATCACATCCTTTATTACCTTTAATTAAATTATGCCATAAATGCAAAAAAAATTCAAGATGTTTTTTAATCCCAGCGTTAAAGAAAACGTTCCAGCCATCCCCAGCCAAGGCTGTATGCAGCTATGGTAAAGGGCTTGCCAAGGAGAATAATTGCTGCGTATTTAGTAAATGACATTGGGGTGGTGCCTGCAAGGTAGCATAGAAAATCGTCAGGGAATACGGGAGCCACAATTGCAATTATAAAGAGTGTTGTAAAATGGCTGCCGTCTCCGGTGTGCTTTTGGTATTTTTGAATTGACTTGGGGCTAAAAATAAGTGAAAGTATAGGCATTCCAAAACGGCGGGCAATTATAAATGCAATAATAGAGCCAAGGCAGATACCGGCATAGTTATACCAAAAGCCATACCAGGGACCAAATAGCACAACGCCTGCAAGGCTGGATATTCCACAGGGCAGCATGGGAACTATTACCTGCAGAGCCTGAAGAGATATAAATACAATTGGTCCGGCAATTCCAAAGGGCTTTATAAAATTGTAGAGTGCATCTGTTGAAGAAAAAAGATTTGCTTTCCAGGCATAATAACAGAGAAATGCAAAAAGTATAACGCATAATGCGGCAAATATATTTAGAAATAATCTTATATATTTTGCTTTCATAATTTGTTCTCCTTTATCCTTTAACGGTTATTATTTTTAAATATCAAAAGTGATTTTGTTTTCTCAATGCTAATTGGATATTGGTTTTCATTTAACAGTAAATTTATTTTTTTGGAAATCTATATATCCATCTTTTTTAAGCTTGCTTAAAACAGAGGAAAGAGCGCTTCGGTCTGCGGCGAGATAGTCTGCCATTTCCTGTCTGTTAAATGGAATTTTAAAGGTATTAGATTGGGTTTTTAGAGCACAGTCATTTAAATAAGACATTATCTTGTCAGCAAGAGTTCGTTTAGTTAGATGCTCAATGCGCACTGTTAAAAAAATGTTTTTTCTGGCAAAGGTACTTAAAAGATTGGCGGTTAATATGCCGCCGTATGGGGAAGCACATGCTGAAGTAATGGAATTTCCCGAAATAAGCATAACTGTTGTGCTTTGAGCAGCTTGAGCAGATACAGTTACAGCCTCACCACTGTAAACAAATCCTTCGCCAAACATGTCTCCCGGCTGAATGTTTGCAAGAATTAGGGAGTTTCCTGATATATCTTCTTTAATGATTTGAACGTTTCCGCGAATTACAATACCGATGCTTTTGAGCTGTGTCCCCGCTGTAAATAAAAATTCTCCCTTTGCATAGTCTTTTAACTTTGGAGATAGATATTCTATTACGGTCTGAATTTGTTCATCTGTTAGTCCTTCAAATAATTTACATTTTTTTAAAAGTTGGATATTTTTTTTCATAATTCTATTTTGGTTGTAGTTACAACGGTTTTTTTATTTTAACTATAATATTATTTAAACATGAAGTCAACACAATACATTTAATATAAAAAATTTTAATGCGTATGGTGAAAGGAGAAAAAATTGATAAGACAGATAATTAAGATAGACGAAGAAAAGTGCACCGGATGCGGACTTTGTGTAAACGCATGTCATGAGGGGGCTATAGGCATGGTTGACGGGAAAGCAAAACTGCTGAGAGACGATTATTGCGACGGACTTGGAAATTGTTTGCCCGCATGTCCCACCGGTGCGATTACATTTGAGGAGAGAGAAGCTATGGAATATAATGAACAGGCGGTTAAAGAAGCAATGGAAAACAAAATGCAAATGAATAAACAGGGAGAAAAGCTTCCATGCGGATGCCCGGGAAGTAACTCAAAGGTTATTAAAAGGGAAAACAGCTCATGCAGCGCCGATCATTCTCAAAGGGAAGTTGCTAGCAGGCTTAGCCAATGGCCGGTACAAATAAAGCTTGTGCCAATTAACGCTTCATACTTTAACGGAGCTAATCTTCTTATTGCGGCAGATTGCGCTGCCTTTGCTTATGGAAATTTTCATGAGGAGTTTATTAAAAACCGCATTACCCTTATTGGCTGTCCTAAATTGGATGATGTGGATTATACAGAGAAGCTTACAGAGATAATAAAAAACAACGATATAAAAAGCCTTACAATTGTAAGGATGGAGGTGCCTTGCTGCGGCGGCATTGAAACAGCAGCTAAAAACGCGCTGCAAAACAGCGGGAAATTTATTCCGTGGCAAGTTAAGATTATTTCTACAGATGGAAGAATACTTGATGTATAAAATAAAATTATTTATTATTTTTATGAAAAGTGATACGCTCAATAAAAGTATTTAGTTTAACTTTAAACTTGTATTTTTAAAAATTAAAAGCGAAAAAAGTTTTTTAGTTTTTGAGATTAATATAAATGAAAAAAATGATAAAATAGTTTGATAAAATTTATATGCAGCTTATAATGCTTATAAACAGCACCTTCGACAAGTTTATATAATAAATTGACTAATCAGTCAATTTATTATATAATATTTATTGACTGATTAGTCAATAAAATTTTAAGGATAAATTTCATGAAAAAATCTGAAAAGACAGAACTTACAAAAGAAAAAATATTTTCAGCAGCGTTAATGGAATTTGGCAACAAGGGTTATAATAATTCAAGTCTTAACAGTATATGCAGTAATAACAAAATTTCAAAAGGGCTTATTTACCATAACTTTAAAAGTAAAGATGATATATATTTGCTTTGTGTTGAATATGTCTTTGATATGTTTATGGCTTTTATTAATAAGCACTATAAAGGAGAAGGCCTTAGAAGATACATGTTTTTGCGTTATGAATTTTTTACTGAAAATCCGCTTTTAGGCAAAATATTTTTTGAAGCTGTTTTACAGCCTCCTCAAAATTTAAGATGGGATATTAAAGCGCTTAAAGTTAAACTTGATGAATTTAACTTTGATATATATAAAGCTGCTATTGAAAATATTACATTAAGAGAGGGGATAACCATTAAAGAAGCAATAGAATATTACAGCATTATGATCGAAATGTATAGCGGATATTTTAGCAGCAACGCATATGCAGATGTTATGTTTTCCGAAATTATGGAGCATGAATCAACTTTGGATAAAATGTTTGATTTTATGATTTATGGAATTGCAAATAAAAAAGAAAAGGATATTTAAGTATGGTATAAATGATTGTTACTTAAATAAAAAAGCCGGCAAAAATTGCCGGTTTTTTATTTTATTTATCAAAGGCAGGGTTGTAACAGTAAAAGTTTTTGCTGTTAAGGTTATCCTGAACAATTCTAAGAGCTTCACCAAATCTTTGATAATGAACAATTTCACGCTCCCTTAAAAATCTGATAGGATCAAGAACTTCCGGTGATTTAATCAGTCTTATAAGGTTGTCATAAGTTGTTCTTGCCTTTTGTTCTGCTGCCATATCTTCGTGAAGGTCTGTTATTGGGTCGCCTTTGCTTTGAAAATACGTAGCAGTAAAGGCAGGACCGGAAGCCGCAACAGGATAAAGGCCTAAAGTATGGTCTACATAGTAATCAGTAAAGCCGCAGTTTTTGATTTCTTCAACGCTAAGATTACGGGTTAGCTGATGAACAATAGCGGATACTATTTCCATATGTGCTAATTCTTCTGTGCCTATATCTGTTAATATGCCTGCAACTTCTCTATAAGGCATGGCATATCTTTGGGACAAATAACGCATTGATGCACTAAGCTCGCCGTCGGGTCCGCCGAATTGGCTTATAATAGCTTTAGCAAGCTTTGGATTGGTTTCCTTTATATTTACGGGATATTGCAGTCTCTTTTCGTAATTCCACATAGATTAATTTCCCTCCGTTTCCCATGGCCAAGGGGTTTTTACCCATGCCCATTTACCTGTGCTTACCACATTGTCTGCAGTGAGCGGGCCAAAGTTAGCTGTATATTCTTTAACCGCCTGCTGTCTCACTGTTTTATACCTTTCATACTGTGCAAGAGCCTCCTGATCTGTAGGATGGGTGTCAAGATACAGGTTTATGTCATTAATTGCGAAGGAGACGGTGTTTATAACTTTCATCAGTTTTTCTTTTTCAATTGACATTTATTAACACTTCCTTCCCAAAAATGGTTTGTTTAGCTCAGAGAAAATAGTTCCTACCTCTAAAGCCTCGCATGGCTCAAGGGGAGTTTCCCAGTATTGCCACGGTACATATGCCATAGCAAGGGGATTTGCATTTACGGTATCAACGGAATAAAGGTTGCAGGAACTGCTGCATCCAAAATCTGTTGTCTGTTTGAAGTTGTTGCGATTTCTATTCAAAATGATTCTCCTTTCACATTTACTCATTATTATGTTATGGTGATTATAAAAAAAGGTGAAAGAATAAATATATATAGTGCTACACAAATTGTGTAGCACTATATTAAATATATGTATAAAAACTGTAAATTAATAGTTTTTCACTAACTACAGTGTTACACAAAATGTGTGGCACTAATTTTTTTCTAAAGTCAGCAGGCGTGTTGCAACATTTTCAATAAATGCACTGTCATGCTCCACTAATAATATAGATGGTTTACAGCTTAAAATAAGCTCTTCAAGCTGTATGCGTGATATTACATCCAGATAATTCAAAGGCTCATCCCACAAATATAAATGCGCCTTAGTGCAAAGGGATGCCGCAATTGCAGCTTTTTTTCGCTGTCCCTGACTAAAGCTTTCAAGAGGAGTTTCAAAGCAGCTGCGGTTAAAACCAAGTTTTCTAAGGATGGTTTTAAAAAGAGTTTCATCAGCTCCTATGCTCATTATATAGTCTTTTAGTTTACCGGATAAAAATGATACGTCTTGGGGAAGGTATGATATTCTAAGGGCGTTAGGTTTTATTAGCTTTCCTGAAGTCGGCTTAAGTTCACCATTAATTAACTTTAGTAAAGTTGATTTACCGCATCCATTGCCGCCTGTAATTGCAATGCGTTCCCTTGGATTTATGGTGAAATTTATATTGTTTAAAACAGTTCGATCGCCATATGAAAATGATAAATTATCCAAGGTAACAAGGCGCTTAAAGGGGCAGTTTTGCGGTGAAATTGAAAGAGAAGGTATGGATTCATAGTTTTTAAGCAGTTGTTTTTTGCTTTCCATATCCCTTTCCATATGCTTAATGGCAACTTGAGATTTTTTAGCCATTTTTGCTGCCATATGCCCTATATGACCCCTGTCGGGACGGAGCCCAGAGGCCCTTGAACCTTTTTTCGTTTTTTCTATTTTGTCAGACCAGCGCTGTTTTTCCTCGGCAGCTTTTGATAACTTTTCAATTTGCGTTTTAAGGCGTTTATTTTCTTCAATTTCGCTTTGCTGCTTTTTATCGAATTCTCTTTGCCATGAAGAAAAGTTGCCTTTGTGAAGAGAGATGTTATCTTTATTTATGGAAAGAACATGGTCAATGCATCCATCTAAAAAGCTTCTGTCATGGCTGATTACAATAAATCCTTGTTTAGAGTTTAAATATTTTGAAACAACTTTTCTGCCGGAAGAGTCTAGGTGGTTGGTTGGCTCGTCAATAAGCAAAAAAGAGTTTTCTCTGGAAAACATAAGGGCCAGCTGCAGTTTAGTCTGTTGTCCGGAACTAAGCAGATTAAAAGGCATATATATTAAATTTTCATCCAGTCCCATTAGATTTATTTCCCGTACAAGCTTCCACTGCTCCAAATCAGGATATACTGATTTTAAAGCGTCAATTGCAAGGGCATCTTTATCTTTTATGTCGTAGGGAAAGTATTCAAAGGACAGGGGAGAATGTATTGACCCGGAATATTCATAGTCACCTTTAATGAGCTTTAAAAGGGTTGTTTTGCCTCTGCCGTTTCTGCCTATTAAACCTAGCTTCCAAGATGAATCAAGGCTTAAGGATATGTTATTAAAAAGTATAGTATTTCCAAATCCAAAATATAGATTTGAAATTATGATTTTAGACATATAAGTTCACCTCCAAAGAACATAAAAAAGCCACAGAAAAGATTTTCTGTGGCTTAAAAGCTATAAATTCTTTTCCTGCAAAGGACTGCACTTAAAATACCTCTTAATAAATATATTAAAAGAGTAATGTTATTTCACTTATTAAAGCACAGTCGTAATTAAATTATTTGCAGGAAGTAATTTTCATATTTATATATTTCTCCTTATAATAATGTTTTAATTCAAGTAATTAAGAGGGTTTACGGCTGAGCCGTTTTTCCTTACTTCAAAGTGAAGATGAGGTCCTGTGGATACTCCGGTAGAACCTACAAGAGCGATTAAATCACCTTTTTGTACCTTTTGCCCTCGTTTAACCTTGAGACTTAAACAATGACCATATCTTGTAGTCATACCTCCGCCATGGTTTATTTCAACTAAATTACCATAGCCGCCGCTATAACTTGATATTGTAACTGTTCCGCTTTGGGCAGCATAAATAGGCGTTCCTGATGCTATTGCAAGGTCTACACCTCTATGGTAAGATGAAGCGCCACGTTTAGGTGACTTTCTGCGTCCGAACTGAGAGGAAATACGTGCGCCTGTAACCGGCCATCTGTATCCGGAGCCCGAGGTTTCTGCAGGCTGAGACTGGTTTGTAGCGTCTGTTTGCTCGGATTTTTGTTCAGGAGATTCTTTTTCCTTTGTACCAACTTTAACTACTTTGTTTACAGGTTCCTCAATGGTATCGTCAGAAATAGGGGTTTTCACGGCAATTACGTTGTTTTCGTAATCATATTTTGTGATTTCCTGCCTTATACCTTCTTTACCCTGCTGGGTAGTTTTGGTTTCGCCTACATAAAGCTCATCAGTCTTTTCCTCAATTGTCTTAAAGGCAATATCCTCGGTGTAGGTTACTTCGCGGCTGAAGCTAAGCTTCATTGGACCGGACATTTTTACTATGAGTATATCCTGGTCTATACCTATGGTTGAATCCTCAAGGAGGTCAGGGTTAGGAACCATAAGCTCCGTGAGAGTAAGGTTTTCACGTTTTGCAATTTTATATAAGTTGTCGCCCTCTACTACGCTGTAAGTCTTTGGTGAGCTACCGTAAAACAATACTGTTTTAAGTTCATTAATGTTTTTTGAAACGGTTATTTTATTCTCATACTTATTAAGTGGATTTAGCTGAATAGCGGTTGCATGAGTTGTGCTTTCACCGTCCTGCGCCTGGGTGGTTGTTTGCTCAGCGGTAGTTTCCTTTGATGTTTCTTCAACTGTTGCAAAAGTCTCCTCAGGCTGCTGTTCACCACCCTGCTCATTTACTTGTTCTTCCACCGGTTTTGTGGTTTTCTTTTCGGTGTAAATATTTTCTTTAATCTCATCCCTTGTAAGTTCTCTTATTTCATATGGACTGGTAAATCGCAGGTTAGTAAGAGAACCCTGTTCTTCCAAGGTTTTATAATGAGCAAGAAAATCATCTATAGCTTCCTCTATTTTACCTTGCTGATTTGAAGCGGCAACAAGATTGCCGTTAACAAATATGCCATAAATGTCATCGGAAGCGAGGGCAGGTATAAGACCTTTGGCAGCAAAAACGCCGCCGGCAGCAATACCGCCTATTACAAATACCACTGCTATTACAGCTGCAACAATCTTTCTTGGCATACCGGCAAATGGATTTTTAAACTTATTTTTATTACCTTTTACCTTTAAATTGTCATTCTGTTTTTTAGCTAAAGCTTTATTGTTTTTTTGCGCTTCTTTGATTTTGCCTGAAACCGAAATAATTTTAGATTTATTTGCACTGCCTTCTTTATTATCAGTATGCTGGATTTTTTCAGCAGCAGTTATTTCCGGTTTAGCACCTTTTCTTTCAAAGGTTTTCTGCAAAGGGGCGTCGTCATCTTCAAAAATAGGGTCAGACGCAGTTTTTAAAGCTTCATCATCATCGTCATAAAATGCAAAGGATGGATTAAAGCCAGTGTTAAAGGCTTCTTCATCAATTTGATTTTCTTCACTGGTTGCCTTATGTTCGTTTTCTTTTAATATTGGTTCACTGTCAGCAAATTTATTTTCCAAAGGAATTTCTTTGGAATTTGAATTGTCTTCTGTTTTTTGCGCAATGTCGGTTTCTTCTGTATTTGTTACCAAATCAATATCTAAATTTTCTTCCTTACTAACAGTTTCTTCTTTTGTTTCTTCATCTGCGTTAATTTCATTTACATCGCTTTCTTCAGCTTTGGAAGATACTTCCTCAGATTGGTCGGCAATACTTTCTGTTGCTTTATCTGCAGCTTGAACTAAAGCATCAACGTCCTCTTCACTAATTTTACTTGATAAAGAAACATTTTCCTGTTGCGTCAGCTTTTGAGCAGGCTGATCTTCAGAAACTGTTTTTTCACCGGTTTCATTTATTTTATCATCATTATTATCGTTTATTTTGGATGAGGCGCCCGTTAACAAATCTTCTGTTAATTCATTATTTTCCAAAACTTTATTGCTGTTTTCTGCGTTGTTCTTATTTTCTTTAAGAGCATTTGCAGTTGCCTCAGTTTCTATATTGTCAAAATGTTCTTTGATATTGCTTATGAATTCCATAAGTGAAGCGGCTTTTGCTTTGCTGTTTTCAGAAAGAGATGTCTCTTCCTGAGAGTTTACATCAGGATTGGAATTATGTTTGTTATTGTTAAATTCGCTTTTATTAGCCATGTTATTCTCCATTACAAAATTCTACAGAATTATTTTATTACACTTTTGTAATAAATGCAATATAATTTTAAACAAAAATTACATATTTTTTGGAAAAATTTTAAACTTCCTGTCGTATTTGTATGATATTACTTTTCACATGCAGTTTTTACACTATAGGTTTCACCTGTTACAGAATTTTTAATTGATATTTCAATTAATTCCTTTTTATCCGGCAAATAATATTTTATGTCAATGGAATGAGTTTCTCCGGGTGGTACAGGTGTTGCGGCAATATCAACTTCATCATCCATTCGCACCAGCTCGCTGCCGCTTTGATATAGGGTAGGATTAAGGGCGCTTATAAATGAAATAGGTTCATTGCTGTAATTGGTAAATTCAAACCTAGTAACAAGTATATCAGTGTCTTCTCCTTTTTCTTCCAGGCGAAATCCAATATATTCGCCTTTATAATCGCCAAGGCGCCAGGTTTCAGTTTGCTGAGTAGAAGTGCAGCCTGAAAGTGCAATAGAAATAATTGCTATAATAATTATAGTCAAAATAGATTTTTTCATAACATCCTCCAAAGGTTTAATAGTAGTTCTTTA
>CAJUEF010000005.1:70949-78398 GCA_910585035.1 uncultured Christensenellaceae bacterium
TAAAAAATACATTTGAATTCACTTTGAAGCTTATTCATGAAAATATCCGGTTTTTTGTAAAAATTGATTTGCCCATGTAAAATAAAATATATTAAGTATATATTGAGTATATGCCAAAGATAGTATTTTGTAAAAACAGATACATATATAAGCTTAATAAAAGAGACGGAGTATAAATAAAAAAACAGCGGAAATAAAATATTCCGCTGTTTTTTATTATTTTATATTGTCCCTTGTGCATTTAGCAGGGAATGATATGATAAGTGAACCTGGACCAAGATGGCTGCCGACAATAGAGCCAACAGAGCTTATGACTATATTTTTAGTTCCAAACTCTTTAAAAATGGTGTCTTTAAGGTTTTCAGCAAGCTCTAAAGCATCGCTGTGAATTATATATACGGTTTGTTCTACCGGGTCTTCTGAATATTCTTCAATTTTGGAAAGGAAATATTTAAAAAGCTTTTTATTACCTTTTATTTTATCCTTTAAAACAAGGCTGCCATCAGGGTCGAGAATTAACACAGGCTTAATATTAAGAATAGAGCCTACTGTAGCGGCTGCTCCTGATATACGTCCGCCTCTTTTTAAGTGCATAAGGTCGTCTACACTGGCATATGCAAAAAGCTTATGCTTCATTTCATCAATTGTATCCACGATTTCCTGGGCTGATTTACCACTATCGCGCATGTCTACCGCTTTGCTTATAAGATGGTAAAGAGGACAGGCGGTAGAAATTGAATCGGTTACATAAACCTGATTATCACTATATTTATTATTCAGCTGCTCCATTGCCATAAAAGCATTATTACAGGTGGCAGACAGTTTGCCGGAAAGACCTGTATAAACAACGTCATTGCCGGATTTTAATTCTTCTTCAAAAGATTCTAAAAAGGTTTGAATGCTTATTGCTGAAGTTTTGGCAATTTTACCTTCTCTCATTTTATCATAAAATTCCTTTATTGCTGACGGGTCAGGGTCATCATAATATTCGGTATCATCTATTATATATGTAAGCTTAATACATTTTACGTTGTTCTGTTCCAACCAGGCAGGGGATATATCGGCAGTAGAATCAGTATATATTGTTATATTTGACATATTTACCTCCGTGTTTATAAAGTTATATTCATTGTATTGCTTTTGTAATAAAAAATCAATAGTATGTTTATGATTTTCACATATACTGTTAAAAATTATACTATATAACAAAAACAAAATTCCTTAAATCTATATGATTTTACTTTTAGAAATTAGCAGAAATAAATTATATGCATATTATTATAAGTAGCCGTCTGAAAAGATATTTTTTCAGCGCACTAAGTGGGGACATCCTGTTACTGAAAATGATAGATTGGTTTTTATAAATTGCAAAATATACTTGCAAAACTAAATATAATGTGCTAATATTGGAATATAGCGTTCAAAAATGAAAAATAAAAATTAAATTCTTGCAAATTGGGGGTTTTACATATGTCTTTGTCACAAAGGGCGTTAAATGTTGTGGGTTCTCTGACCTTAAAAATAGATTCACTTGCAAAACAAATGAAAGCCGACGGAAAGGATGTTATTGGTTTTGGCGCCGGAGAGCCGGATTTTGGCACGCCTGCTTATATTGTTGAGGCGGGGAAAAAGGCGCTTGATGATGGGATGACCAGGTATACTCCTGCGTCCGGCATGATGAATTTAAAGGAAGCCATATGCAAAAAGCTTTTGGAAGACAACGGCCTTAGTTATGTGCCTAAAAATATTGTTGTGTCAAACGGCGCAAAGCATTCTCTTTATAACATTTTTCAGGCTATAATAGACAGTGGAGACGAGGTTATAATTCCCGCTCCCTACTGGGTGAGCTATCCTGAAATGGTAAAGCTTTGCGGGGGAGTGCCTGTGTTTGTTAAAACTCATGAAAAAGACGGCTTTATCGCAAGGGCTGAAGAGATTGAAAAAATGGTGACTAAAAATACAAAGGCTATTTTGATTAACTCACCAAGCAATCCTTGCGGTGGGGTTTATGGTAAAGACGAGCTGGAAAAAATTGCGGAGATTGCTAAAAAGAACGAGCTTTATATTATATCCGATGAAATTTATGAAAAGCTTATTTATAATGGTAAAGAGCATATTTCTATAGCTTCATTGGATGAAGAAACAAAAAATCTTACAATTGTTGTAAACGGTTTTAGCAAGGCTTATGCCATGACCGGATGGCGCCTTGGTTATTTGGCGGCGCCTATTGAAATTGCATCTGCAATCAGCAGAATGCAAAGCCACGAAACGTCAAATCCTAACTCAATTGCCCAGTGGGCAGGTCTTGAAGCTCTTAAAAACGGCAAACAAGAGCTGGAAGAAATGGTTAAGGAATTTGACGAGAGAAGAAAGCTTATGACTAGGCTCATTAATAATACGGATAAATTAAGCTGCAAAGAACCGGACGGCGCATTTTACATGATGATGAATATTTCTCAGGTTATTGGCATGAAATACAACAGCATTGAAATAACGGACAGCATGGATTTTTCATCTCTTTTGTTAGAGCATGAATGTGTTGCCGTGGTTCCGGGCGCCGCTTTTGGCGATCAGAATTATGTAAGGCTTTCGTATGCTGTATCTAGAGAGAAAATAACGGAGGGTATTAAACGTATTTCCCACTTTGTGGAACAGCTTGAGGATTAAACAAATAAAATTAAAAGAGAAGCCTGCATACACTGTGTGCGGGTTTTTGTTTTTATAAATAAAACTCATGCCTTAAAGCAAAGTGAAATAATGTTTATAAAGCTATTTGAAAATAACTGTTTTTATGATATAATATAAAAACATAAAATAATATTGTTATAAGGCTTAAAAGCATAAATGCTGGATAAACCTTAAACAGACAATGTTCTATATGGGTTATTAGATTTATAAAGTAAAAACTACGGGAGGATGTTACTGTTATGATTAAAGTAATATGTGGAAGAAAAGGTACCGGTAAAACCAAAAGAATAGTTGAGCTTGCAAACAAAACTGCAGAAACTGCCAAAGGCAGCGTTGCATTTTTGGATGATGATAATAAATTTATGTATGACTTGCGCCATGAAATCAGATTTATTAATTACAATGATTTCGGCATAAGAAACAGTAGCGTGCTTGAGGGTGTTATAATCGGTCTTTTAGCAGGCAACTATGACATGGAAACCATTTTTGTTGACGGTATTTTAAGGGTTATTCCTGAAAAGGCGGCAGATTTAGATGAGTTCTTTGGTGAGCTTGAAAAGATTACCAAGAAAGCAGGAGCTACCATTATTTTCACTGTTAGTCTTGACCAGGATGAGCTTCCTGAGTTTATTAAGAAATACGTTATTTAATTTATTCGGAGGGAAATTATGGAGTATAGAAGCACTAGAGAAAACGATACAGCTCTCTTTGCTTCTCAGGCTATTATTAAGGGTATAAGTAAGGACGGCGGGTTGTTTGTGCCCAGCCGTTTTCCTGATTTAAGAGATAGTTTGGAGAAATTTAAAGAGCTTGATTACAAGCAGCTTGCAGCAGAGGTTATGGGCGCTTATCTTGATGAATTTGATAAAGACACTCTTTTGGAATATGCCGAGAAGGCTTATTCCAGATATGACTGTAAAGAGGTGGTGCCTGTTAAAAAGCTTGGTGGCGGTATTCATATGCTTGAGCTGTGGCACGGTCCAACTATGGCTTTTAAAGATATGGCGCTGCAAATGCTGCCTTTGCTTCTTACGGGGAGCCTTAAAATACAAAAACAGGACAAGAACATTTTAATTCTTGTTGCCACTTCCGGAGATACGGGCAAGGCTGCCCTTGAAGGCTTTTGCGACGTTGAGCATACAGGTATATGCGTGTTTTATCCTCATGACGGTGTTTCCAAAGCTCAAAAGCTGCAAATGGTAACTCAGGACGGAAATAATGTTATGGTAAGCGGCATTTACGGAAACTTTGACGATGCTCAAACAGGGGTCAAAAAGCTGTTTGCAGACGAGGAGTTTAACAGTAAGGTTGAAGAGCTTGGTTATTCCCTGTCCAGCGCCAACAGTATCAACTGGGGAAGGCTGCTTCCTCAAATCGTTTATTATTTCTGGGGATATTTAGAGCTGGTTCGAAGTGGCTCCGTTAAAATGGGCGATAAAATGAACGTATGCGTGCCTACAGGTAACTTTGGAAATATTCTGGCGGCTTATTATGCAAAGCAAATGGGGCTTCCTGTAGGAACTCTTATATGCGCCAGCAACGTTAATAACGTGCTTACGGATTTCTTTAAGACAGGGACATATTGTGCAAACAGAGAGTTTTACAAAACTAACAGTCCAAGTATGGATATTCTTATAAGCAGCAATTTGGAAAGGCTTTTATATCATTTTTCCGGTGAAAATGATAAGGAAATAAAAAGGCTTATGGCTGACCTTAAGGAAAAGGGAGAATACACCGTTTCCGGGGACATTAAGGATAAAATGGATAAAGAATTTTTTGTTGGCTACTGTAATGAACAGGCTACGCTGGATGTTATTAACACCGTGTTTGACGAGCAGAAATATTTAATGGATACCCACACGGCGGTTGCATATGATGTAGTATGCCAGTATAAAAGGGAAACGGGAGATGATGCCCCTTGTCTTGTAGCTTCTACTGCCAGCCCTTATAAATTCTCAGCTTCTGTTGTGGATGCTCTTGACTATCCTGTGGAGGATGATGTGTTTAAAAACGCAGAAAAGATTGAGGAAGTGACAGGCGTTAAGATACCGAAGCCCTTACTTGCTCTTAAAAATAAAGATGTGCGTTTTAACGGTATTTGCAGCAAAGAGGATATGGCCAAAATAGTTTTAGATTGGATTAAAAATAATGGATAGCGAAAAAAAGATTATATTCAGCGGAATTCAGCCCTCAGGCAGTTTAACTCTTGGCAACTATATAGGTGCTCTTAGAAACTGGTCCAAGCTGCAGGAGGATTATAGCTGTTATTTTTGCGTGGTTGATTTGCATGCAATAACTGTTCGCCAAGACCCTGCCATGCTTCGCAAAAGGTGTATGGATACTCTTTGCCTATTTATTGCAAGCGGTATAGACCCGGTTGAAAATACAATATTTTTTCAATCTCATGTGAGCGCACATGCCGAACTTTCATGGGTGCTTAGCTGTAATACTTATTTTGGCGAGCTTGGAAGGATGATTCAGTTTAAGGAGAAGAGCCAAAAGCATTCGGAGAATGTTAATGCAGGGCTTTTTACATATCCTGTGCTTATGGCTGCGGACATTCTTTTGTATCAGGCCGACCTTGTTCCTGTAGGTGCTGACCAGAAACAACATCTTGAAATTGCAAGAGATTTGGCTGTTAGGTTTAACAACGCATATTCTGAGACCTTTAAGGTTCCTGAGCCGTTTATTAGTGGCGTTGGTTCACGTATTATGTCACTGGCTGACCCTACTTCGAAAATGTCTAAATCTGATGCTAATGAGAACGGATACATACTTATGCTGGATGAGCCGGATGTTATTGCAAGAAAGATAAAAAGAGCAGTGACAGACAGTGACGGAGTTATTGCTTATGATGAAAGCAGACCGGGGATTTACAACCTTATTAATATTATGTCTGCGTGTTCCGGCATAACCCCTGAGCAAATTGTTGATACCTATGAGGGGAAAGGTTACGGGGATTTTAAAATGGCCGTGGCAGACAGTGTTATTGCCTGCTTAGAGCCGCTGCAAAAGCGATATAATGAAATCAGAAACGACAAGACATTTATAAACGAAGTAATGGCAAGAGGCGATGAAAAGGCGGCTAAGGCAGCCTATAAGACCCTTAACAAGGTTTATAAAAAGGTGGGCTTTGCCCCTAAAAGCCTATGATTTCTTATTACCTTTCTTGTCAAAAGAAAGCTTAATTATTAAACGACCTCACATTCCTAGGAGTGTGAGGTCGTTTTGTTATATATTGTATATTTTATTTGTTTAAAAAAGAGAGAAATTTTGTAATAAAATATTGATTTTTTGTGACATCTTTTATAAAATGAAAATAAAGCTATAATAATAATAATTTTTGTGACAATTAAGATATATAGTGTTATATATAGTTTAACTTGTACTATTTTTATTTTGATAGTCATAAATAAAACATGTTACAAAGAGTTATAATTAGATACAAGATTTGAAAAATTAAGAGGGGAATTTAATGAAAATAAAAGAAAAAGCACGCAAAACACTTGCAGTTGTAGCCGCTTTTGCGGCAGCGGCAGCAGTTATTTTTGGAGGGACCTTTGCATGGCAATCGATAACTCAGGATGTGCAAAATGAAGAAAACGGCTATTCCAATCCGGGAGCGCGTCTTCATGATGATTTCAACGGATTAAATAAAGACATATATGTGGAAAATTTTACTGACCCCGATGATAACGGAATACCTGTTTATGCACGCATAAGACTGAAAGAATATATGGAAATGGGAAAGGGTGCGGGAAACCCGGGAGCAGCCGACAGGGACATTACGGTAATAGGGAAAACAGACGCAGATATAAATGATAAAAGTACGTGGTTTGTACATGTTCCAGGAGATTTAACTCAGGAAGACACTCAAATACATAAATACTGGAAATGGGAAATGGGCGGAAAAACCGTTTATATGCCGACCTTTAATAAAGACCATAGCAGCCTTGAAGCAGATGTAAACGGCACTTTTGCAGGACCGGACGGAATTAAGCTGGTTAATCCTGCTACGGGACTTGATGATAAATTTGAGGATTACAAAGAATATACTCTTGATGAGACAAAAACCGGTAACGCCACATATGCCGGAGGAGTCAATACCGAGGAAACCCATCAGGCAAAGGAGACGGATACAGCGCAGGTTTTAACTATGAGCGACTGGAAGGCAATGGGCAGCCCTGTGGGGAAATACTGGGTTTATGATGTTGACGGCTGGGCATACTGGGCGGATGCAATTCAGCCCGGTGAAGCAACAGGTCTGTTTTTAAGCGGAATTGCTCCGGTTAAAACTCCTGATGAAGAATGGTATTACAGCATTAATGTTGAAGGTCAGTTTGCTACAGCAGGAGACTGGGGAGATAAAGATTTAGGCTCAGGTTTTTATGAGGACGGCATTACAGATGATGGACTTTTTGTGCTTAACCAAGCGGCAGGCAGATTGCCGAATGTAGTGACCATAAAGCCTAAAAACGGCTATAAACAGTATGTAAAGGCAGGAAGCACTTTAAATCTTGAGGTAGATATTGATATTGAATATCCTTCAGGCAAGCCTTCAGAAACTTATGTAACATGGAGATCAGAGCCGGATACCACTTGCCTTAACGGAAGTCAGTTTACTCCTACAGATAATATGGTTGGGCAAACCTATAAGCTTACAGCGACCAGTGCATATGATTCTAACGCTACCACTTTTGTTGATGTGTATGTTTATCCAAGAGAAGCTGTGGGCGTGGTAAACGGTGAGATGGATGGCAA